>JBGPIK010000338.1:0-7560 GCA_041484845.1 Binatia bacterium
CAGCCCATCGGGTTGGCGCGAGCCTGGGCAGACGCCGGAGTTCGAAGAGTACACCGTCGTTCTACGAGGCGAGCTTCAAGTCGAGACGCGTCAAGCCGTGCATACCGTCGCGGCGGGCCAAGCGATCATCGTGCCTGCCGGGGAGTGGGTGCGCTACAGCACGCCGGGGGCCGAAGGAGCTGAATACGTTGCTGTCTGCCTGCCGGCCTTCTCGCTCGAAACGGTTCACCGTGATCCGCAGTGAATGGGCTAGAAGAAACGCTCGATGATAAATACACCGATCATCGCGAATGCCAGAGCCAGCTTGAGGGCAGCGCCAAGCACCAGACCGATGGTTGCGCCCACGCCGGCCCGGGTTGCTGCATGCAGGCCCAGCCGTTGCACTGCATCATGCCTCAGATCGTGACTCCCGCCCCGCGGAGGGAGTCAAGCAGAGGGACTTTGTAGGCCGTGCCATCCGGCGCCGTGACCGGCGGATTCCTCGGCTGTGTGAACGCCCGCTGGATTATCCCGTCCCAGCGCTGCTGCGGCTGGGGATTGTGGCCGTGGCGGGTATCCGTATCGTAGGGTCGATGCACGGCCGCGATCAGACGATCGTAGGTCCCGAAGATCCCTGTGATGGCGCTCATCAGCTCCGCGCCCCTGGCGAATGTACGGCTCTTCAGCGCCATTAGATCGATGAACATGTCCCGGCAGAAAAGGGCCACCAGGTCGTAGTGCCCCTGCTCGTGGTGCAGCACTGCGTCCTGGAAGCTGGTGGGCTGCCGTAACACCCAGGCGTTCACGAAGATCTGGGCGGGCTGCAGGATGACCGTTATCGTGACGTCATCCTTCAGCCTGTATTGCCGTGGGTGCGTTCCCGGAACCACCTCACCGTTCACGGTGTGCTGGTGCGTGGCGCGCATTTGCGCCGCCGTCGCTACGACGCCCGGGGCCGGATCGGGCCCTGGCCGCGGCGTCCCGAAATCTCCCCACGTCAGCGTTTTGCTCAGGTTGACGAGCCGCGATGGCATGAATCGCCTCCTTTTCGGAGTGATAGAAATTTCTCTTTACGCGCCGGTACGGAACGCATATGAATTACCCCGACGACCCGGCGCAGCGCCACGTTCCACAGCCTCAGGCGGCTAACTCAGGAAACAGACTGGGTCTGTACCCCCATCTTTTGGGCGGAGAGTATCCGGTAAGGTGGTCTTGTGTCAATTCGACTCGATTCCACGCCAGCGAGTTGACACCTGGCGCTGGATGTTTTGGAGCATCTCACCGCGTAACTAGCGCGAATTATTCACGCATGAGAGCGATCGAGAGGCGAGCCCTCCAGAGCGAGGCAATGGGCCTGTGCCTTGGAGCGGCCTGCAAACTGAGTTTTTGGCGCGAACGCCTGAGAAAAAGGGGCGAGCGCCGATACCGAGCACCAGAGACGGTATTGAAACTCTTCGTCTCGCTGCCTCGTTCCTCCGATCTCGCCTCTCGATCGACACAGCGTCATCGTTTTTCTAACTGTGAATAATGTAGCCTCGCAAACGCAAAGCGGGCGGGAGTGGACGCGCGGCTGCTTCACTCAATGTTGGCTAACGGATTTTGTAGAACCAGATCAGGTTGATCGGATCGCTGGGATTGAACAGCGAGCCGCTGCGCGATGATTTTGTAAACGTCAGGTGAAAAACCGAAACCTAAATGCGTCGTGCGCACTTCGACGTGCTCTACGTTGGAACCGTTCTGATCGATGCAAGCTCTCCACGCGACCACGGTATCCGCGCGGGAGTAAATGGCAGTCACTGGCGTGCGCAGCAGGATGCGATTGCGTAATTCGATTTCCGCTTCCATGGCATCCATATCGATACCGCGGCGGTGAAAGCGGTGCGCAACCACCGTATACTTGGGACCGCCGACAACCGGCGTGCCCAGCGTGATTACACTATGGACAAGCTCGGGTTTGTCGCGCGCCGCTTCGCGTGCCAAGTAGCCGCCTAAGCTCCAGCCGATGAGGCGCACTTCCTGGCCTGATTTCCGCGCAAGAGAAATTAGGCGCTTGAGCACGCGTGGCATCAGATCCCTCACATCGCCGCGGTTCCGCCCGCGGCCCCAACCACGGACCCGATAGCCGAGAAAGCGCAAATAGGCTTGCAGGAAAGCCGTCGAAAGATCTCCGGCTCCATAGCCAGGTAGCACGAGGACCGGTTGGCCATTCCCGCGGGGTTGGCGGGCAAGAACCGGAAACCGAAACAGGAGTCGCGGCAATTCGAGAAGCACCCGAGCTTCACGGATCATACCTGATGGGTGCGGGGCTTGCAGCGCATCAATCATCCTTCACCATCGCTTCTTGAACGAATAATGGGGTACCATAGGGCTTGCGACAATGGTCGTATTATACTCTCCTATTTGCCGATTCAAAGCGGTTTCGCCCGAGCTGGTTCGAGCAGCCATGTCATTAAGCGATGGCGGATCTTAGCTATCAGACGGATCTCATTCCTCGCGGCGGAACGTACAACTTACGTTCTGGTCTTGTCCGGATGCGGGCATAGCGGATTAATCGTGCATTGCGGGCAGCGCGGTTTCTTGGCAACGCATATTCGCCGGCCATGGTATTGCAGCAGGTGGCAGAAGCGGACGCGCTGTTTCGCTGGTACGAACGCGATGAGATCAAATTCAATCTTGTCCGGATCGGTGTTAGTCGTGAAACCCAGTCTTTGCGAAAGTCGCATCACATGGGTATCGACGCCGATCGTAGGCTGGCCGAAGGCATTGCCGAGGACGATGTTCGCTGTTTTTCGACCCACGCCGGGCAGCGTCAGAAGATCCGCTAAAGTTTCCGGCACCTTGCCGCCGAAGCGAGCGACGATCTCCCTGCAGCAGTTGTGAATCGATTTCGCTTTGTTACGATAGAAATTGATTTTCTTGATTTGAGCTTCCAGCTTAGGAACAGGCGTTTCAGCATAATCTTGCGCGGTGCGATGGGTCGCAAAAAGGCCTACCGTAACTTGGTTGACCAGATCGTCGCGGGCCTGCGCCGCGAGTATCAAAGCAATGAGAAGTTCGAGCGTATTGTTGAAATCGAGAGCGAGTTTGGCATCCGGATGGGCACTTTCCAACCGATTGATGACTTTTTTAAACCGGAGTTTTTGCTGTGAGGCTTTGCTATTGGCACGGGTCGTGACGGTCATTTTGTTATAAACGAAAGTATGCTACCAGATGATAGATTGTCAAAGGGAGGAATTCGAAAATGGACTTGAAGGAACTTAGAAAATTACCCATGCCGAAGCTGCGCAATCTGGCAAAACAGGAAACCGAGCTAAAAGTCGTGGTGGGAATGGAGAAAGAAGAGCTGATCAAAGCCATCGCGCAGGCCAAAGGCATCGCTTATGACGAGACAACCAAAGACGTAAATGCGATCCATTCAATTAAACAAGACATTCGTCAGCTGAATAAACAAAAAGAGGAGCTCATGACAGCGAACAGCGACAGCAAGAAGCTGAAACGCATCAAACGCAAGGTCAAATTGTTGAAACGGCTCACGCGCCATTTAGCGCGCGAAGCCAAGACCACGGCAGCCGCTAAAGCGGCGCAGTCCGGAGCGCCGGCCGCGGGATAACTTAAATGCAAAGCTCGCGTCCGGTGCGCGGTCGGGGATCGGCCGGCAACCCGAAGAATCGCTTCGAAGCCATCGAGTTAATTCCCGAGCCAGTGGACGATAGCGACGAGGTTTCTTCTCCGCACACTCAATTCCTAACCGACACATCCAAATCGATCATCGTTTACAATGACAGCCCCGACGTCGGCTTTGACGCGAGCGTCAATCCGTACCGCGGTTGCGAGCATGGCTGCGTTTATTGCTACGCGCGCCCGACTCACGAATATCTCGGATTTTCTTCCGGCTTGGATTTCGAAACCAAGATCATGGTCAAAGAAGATGCGCCGGAACTTCTGCAGGAAGAATTGTCGCGGCGCAACTGGACGCCCCAAGTTTTGGCGATGAGCGGCGTTACCGATTGTTACCAGCCGGCGGAAAAAAAGCGCCACCTGACGCGCCGCTGTTTGGAAGTGTTGCTGGAGTTTCGTAATCCCGTGGTGATCATAACCAAGAACTACCTGGTGACGCGTGATATCGATATCCTCCGGGAGCTGGCGCGCTACCGGTGCGTTGGCGTGTCAATTTCATTGACGACCCTAGATCGCAGGTTGTCCGCTGTGATGGAACCGCGCGCATCAAGTCCAACGCGCCGATTGGCGGCCATAAATCGGCTTGCCGAAGCGGGAATTCCTGTGGGTTACCTCCAGGCGCCGATGATACCGGGGCTTACCGATGCCGAAGCGCCGGCCATCGCTCAAGCGGCCGTCCGCGCCGGAGCGAGCTTTGCCGGGTATGTCGCGTTGCGCCTTCCCTTTGCCGTCAAGTCGCTCTTTGAACAATGGCTTGCACAGCACTTTCCGGAACGTAAAGAGAAAGTGCTAAACCGCATACGCGCTATGCGCGGCGGTGAGCTGAACGATCCCCATTTCACCACCCGGATGCGCGGCGAAGGGATCTTCGCGCAACAAATGGCGGAGCTGTTCCAGCTGGCGTGCAAGAAGGCCGGGATCAACGGTCGCCGGCCCGAGTTGACTACGGAGCACTTCCGCCGCGCCGGAGCGCACCAACTCAGTTTGTTCGAATCCCCATCGTCCGGCTTCTAGCCGTATTGATTTCCCCTCGAAGCTCAAATTCACAAGCGCAGAGCGTCGGCGCGCGCGATGCTTTAATTCTTCGATCGGGTGATTTTCAGTCGCAGTAGCACTCGATGGAATAGCCATTGGGGTCGCGAAAGTAAATGGCGTGTTTGCCCCGGCGGCCGGCAATTGCGACGCCGTTTTCTTTAAGGTTTTTCTCAATACGGCTAAGCCCCAAGGTTGTCGTTTTGAAGCCGAAATGGTCGAGCCCACCGCCGCGAACGAGTTTTGTCCTGCTCTTCACAAAATTCACAAGATCCTTACTCCCCGGAGTTCGCAAAAATAACATGTCGGGTGGAACACGGAAGGCGACCTTCAAACCAAGAACTTCTGTGTAAAACTTTTCCGTCAATTTGAGGTTGCGTGTCTTGAGCGCAATGTGAAGGAGACCGCCGGCGGCCATAAAGATGATTCCTTTCCTGCTCGCGATTGATTCTTCTATATCGTTCGTCTATGACCGAAGCAACCCAAGATTTGCGCTTTTACAACTCCAAAGATCGTTGTTATTGTAAAAAATCCTGCATCTTGGTGACTAGACTTTGAATCCTCACGCGCTATCATCGGCGGCAGCCGACCGCCCAAAGCTCTTTTACGGGTGGTACATCGTTGCCGTTGGATTTTTCTCGCAGATTGTTTTTGCGTTTCATCTTTCCAGTACGCTCAGCGTGTTTCTCAAGCCTTTGACGGACGATTTCGGGGTGTCCCGCGGTCTGTTTTCGCTGCTTAGGTCCGGGGAGATCGTTATCGGCGCGGTAATGTCGCCGTTTATCGGTTCATGGATAGATCGTTTCGGTGTTCGCTGGCTCATGGCGGGCGGCGCTCTGCTAGCTGGCACGGGTTTTATTCTCCTGAGTCAGGCGACGGCGTTCTGGCAGTTTCTCCTCATTCGCTGGTTGTTGGTTACCCCCGGAGGCGTATTCATCAGTTCAATGGTTGTCAGCGTCACGATTGCGCGCTGGTTTGTGCGGCGGCGCGGCCGCTCCATTGCGATAGCGACTTTGGGACAAGGAATTTCCAAAGTCGGTATTCCGTTGCTGGCGGCGACTTTGTTCATTTGGATTGGCTGGCGCTATACTTGGGGCGTTTTCGGTGTTGTGACGATCGTTCTGGTGGTGTTTCCGGCGATTGTTTTTATGCGGCGCGGTCCTGAAGAGATGGGGCTTTACCCAGACGGGATCGATACCGAATCAGAGCGGTTGAACGGAAGCGCGCAAAAACTGGCGAGCCCATTTAACTCAGAAGCTGACACAACATGGACGCGACGCGAAATTTTTCGCACCAGCGCATTTTGGCTCCTTTGTATCACCTTTGGGATGGCCAATGTGGGCATTGCTGGATTCAATCTACACGTATTCGCCCATATCACAGATATTGGCTATCCCGGGTTTGTTGCCGCGACCGTGATGAGCATTATTGCTTTCACCCAACTCGGCTCAACGCTGCTTTGGGGTTTCCTCAGCGAGCGGTGCGAAATTCGCAAGACAACCATGTTGATGTTTATGGTCCAGGCGCTAGGCCTCGGCGTCGCGATTACAACCCACGCTTTGGTGCCCATCTACATCGGCTTCTTTTTTTACGGTGTGGGACTTGGGGGCAGTCTGGTCTTACAGGAAGTCATTTGGGCCGCTTATTACGGGCGCCTTTCATTGGGCACCGTGCGCGGGCTGGCCATGATGATCACATTAGCCTTCGGCGCGGCGGGCGCGCCGTTTTTCGGATTTCTTTTCGACGCGACCGGAAACTACCGGCTCTCTTTCGTACTATTTGCACTGGCGCTATTGGGATCGGCGGTTTTGAGCCGTTTAACGCGACCGCCGCGCAAGCCCAATCTCGTTGTTGCCACAGCCGGGATTTGTTGATTTGCTGAAAGCAATCGAGGGGATCAATTGGTTATAATGTCCCGCGGTCATTGCTTATGGCGATAATGGAAGTCATGGCCTCTAAGGCGGTATTACGCTCCGGTGAAACCCGCGATGGCGTATTTACGCTCGCCGTCGCGGGCCGGCTGGATTCCACCAGCACGGGTAAAATCTGGCGCGCGGCAATCGAAACAGTCCAGCATACGAAGGCTCCGATCGTCGCGCTGGACGCTTCGGGAGTAGATTACTGCGATGTCTCCGGTATCGCCCTCTTAGTCCGGATGCGCCAAGAGGTGGAACGAACCGGAGAAAAGCTGGAGATTCACGGACTCCGGCCTGAGTTTCAGGATCTCTTGGATAGTTGGGGCACCTTAGATCCGGGACGGTTGGCAGGCTCGCCGACAGGCCGAAAAAGTTTCGTCGACGATATCGGCCATGCTATCGTCGATATTTGGAAAGATATTTACACGCTGATCAGCTTCGTAGGTGAAATGGCGGCGGCGCTCGTAAGCGCCGCTTGCCATCCTGGGCGTGTGCGCTGGAAGGATACGCTTCTTATTGCCGAAGCCGTCGGAATTCGTGCCTTGCCGATCGTCGCACTGATCGGATTCCTCATGGGTTTGATCATGGCGTTTCAAGCGGCGATTCCGTTGGGCCGGTTCGGCGCGCAGGTTTATGTTGCAAACCTGATCGGCCTTTCGATTCTGCGCGAGATGGGGCCGCTGATGACTGCTATTGTGGTGGCCGGTCGCTCGGGTTCTGCGTTCGCGGCGGAACTCGGCACGATGAAGGTTCGTGAGGAGATCGATGCGCTGATCACCATGGGGCTCGACCCAGTGCGGTTTTTGGTGGTGACCCGCGTGATCGCGGCCGTGCTGATGACGCCGCTCCTGACGCTCTTCGCCGACGCCGTGGGGCTTCTCGGCGGCGCGGTCGTCTTACGTTCCTTAGGTTATTCATGGACAACGTTTTACCATCAGGTTCAATCCGCCGTCGG
>JBGPIK010000339.1:0-7558 GCA_041484845.1 Binatia bacterium
CCTACCCCTTCCGACAGGAACCAGAAAGAACAGGCTCCACGTCATCGCGCCATATTCCAGCACGAGCCGGAATATTTCCGGGAGATCCTCCAAATTGTAGCGGGTAACGGTCGTATTGAGCTGAATCTTGATGCCGAGCTTGCGCGCCATTTGCCAACCGCGGCTGGTCAGATCGAAGGATCCGGGCACGCCGCGAAACTGATCGTGCCGCTCTGCGGTCGAGCCGTCGATGCTGAGCGAAATCGCCTTGCCGCCGTTTTCGCGGACCTTGCGCAGGTTCTCTTCCGTGAGCAAAGGCGTTCCCGAGGGCGAAACCGCCATAGCCAGCCCCAGCTGATTTCCATAAGCCAATAAATCAAAGAGGTCCTGTCGTTTGAAGGGATCACCGCCAGTAAAAATGAAAATAGGCCGCGGTTTGCCGAAGCTCTCAACCTGATCGAGCAATCGCTTGGCCTCTTCGAATGTTAACGAAAGGGGATCATGTTGAGGAATGGCCTCGGCGCGGCAGTGGCGGCACGCCAAATCGCAGGCATGCGTCGTCTCCCAGATAATCATGAACGGCCGGTCATTCAAATTGTAAGTCGGTTGGCGGATAGTCGTATCCACTTGTTCTCCGTTTCTTCGCGCTACGCGAATCACTTATAGGGTACGCTTTAGTTGCGCCACAGGCAAGGTTTGACTGTAGTTCAAAGCAAGCCGGTTTACAGTGTGTCGCCGGCGCTTTTTAGCCGCAGACCGGTTGACATAACACGGCGGTCTGTAGCATGAATGCAATAAGAAAATGGCATCATCCCCGAACATTCAACCGGCGATTGCGTCCAAGCAAGAGACTGCGGCGCATCTCCAGGAAACACCCTTTCCGACGCGTCACTTCAGTCGCGAGATCACCACTCGAATCGTTCCGCCCCTGCTGGCGTTTGGCAGTGTCTTTATAATCTGGCTGCTGCTGTATCTTATCTTTCCCCGGCTATTGCCCGGTCCCGTGAGCACATTCAGTGAGGCCATTCGACTGCTTGAAGACGGGACTTTTTTCTTCCACATGATTCAAAGCTTGCGCCGTGTTTTCGTCGGCGCCGTGGTAGCCATGTTTTTCAGCGTCGCAGTCGGCATCTACATGGGAACCGTAGTGGCCGGCGAACGCTTCTTTCAGCCGCTCGTCGTGGTCGGCCTCACCATTCCGGGTCTCATGTGGGCGCTGATCGCCGTGATGCTCTTCGGCATTAATGAGATCGCGCCCTATTTCGCCGTCGCAGTGACTATTTTTCCAATGCTCGTCATCAATATCTGGGCCGGCGTCAAGGCGCTCGACAAAGAGCTGATCGATATGAGCCATGTATTCCATTTTAGCCCATGGATGAAAATCTCTCAGGTCATCATTCCGCAACTTGTTCCCAATATCTTTGCCGCGACTCGGTATGGCTTGGGACTCGCCTGGAAGGTCGTCGTTGTGGTCGAGATGTTTGGCACGAGCAACGGCGTCGGCTATCAGGTGATGAAGGCGTATCAGGTTTTCAATATGGAGGGGGTCATCGCCTGGACGCTCACATTCGTGGTGGCGATGATTGTAATTGAGTACGGCATTATCAATTACGTCGAGCGCCGACTGACCGCATGGCGTCCCAAGATCGACGTTTGGAGACGCTAAATGGCCAATCTGCTCGTGAAAGACGCCGAGAAGTGGTTTCGCCGGGAAGACGGACAACCGGTCAAAATTTTGAACCGTCTCTCCTTCGAGGCGCGTGAAGGTTGCGTCACGGTACTGGTTGGACCGTCCGGCTGCGGCAAATCGACCTTATTGAACAGTATCGTCGGGCTTGAGAGGCTCGACCGCGGGGAACTGCTTTTTGTTAAGAACGGCGAGCAACGGCAACGCCCCCTCATCGGCTATGTTTTCCAAAGCCCGCGGCTGCTGCCATGGAAAACGGTTGGCGATAACATCCGCTTGGCGCTTCAAGGCGCGGGTGTGGCTCGCGGCGAGTGGGAGCGCCGACTCGATCGCTACCTCGACATGGTTGGACTGGGCGAGTATGCCAATCAATACCCGCTTTATCTTTCCGGGGGCCAGCGGCAACGCGTAGGACTGGCGCGAGCGTTGGCCATTGAATCCGATTTGGTGCTGATGGACGAACCCTTTGCCAGCGTGGATGAATTGACGGCACGCCAGCTACGTCAAACCACACGCCATCTCTGCGAGGAACTGCATCGTACGGTGCTATTTGTCACGCACAACTTGCCCGAAGCCGCTTACATGAGCGATTTCGTCGTCACGCTCACGCGGCGGCCAGCAAGTTTGCAGGAGTATGTTGCCAATCCACTCGGCTCGCCCCGAGAGTGGGGGCCGGAGATCTACAATTTCGCCGCGGATCTTGAGAACAGAGTGACCTTAAAAGAGGAGACCGACCAGTGAAAAAGACCATACTCTTCATGACTATCGTTGGCATACTTGCTTTACTGCAGCACGACGCCCACGGCGGAGAAGCAGTGCAACCGGTCTCGATCGCCACCGCTGCTGCCGGCCAGTCCGGCTACTTGGCCGCCCTGATTGACGCGAAGGGAATCGCCGCCCAGCATAACATCAAAATCACCAACATGATGATGGACTTTACCGAAGCCGCTAATGCGCTCAAGTTGGGCCGCGTTTTGGTCAGCACAATGCAACCCAGCACGGCCGTCAATCTTTGGAAGAGCGGCACGGAACTGCGGTTGTTCGCGGCGCAGATTTGGTCGGGCAACGCTTGGGTGGTACGCAAGGACAGTGCTTATAAGACGCTGGCCGATTTGAAAGGGAAGAAAATCGGCAATTTCTCCCGGGTGACCGGCGCGTTCTTTTTCTCCGCGGTCATTGCCAAGGAGCACGGCCTGGATATCGAAAAAGACTTTCAGGCCATCCCGGCGGAAACCGGCGCGCTGATTGCCCTGCTGGAGCGCGGCGAGGTGGAAGCGATCAACATGTTTGAACCTCATGTAACCAAACTCATTGTCTCAGGAAGGTATCGTGTGTTGCTGGATTTCGATGTCGAGTTGAAGAGAATTTTCGGCGCCCCGCCGCTCAAAACGGGCATGGCCGTCTTGAGAGATACCGCGGAAAAACAGCCGGCGCTCGTCAAGTCGATCCGCGGCGCCTATGTAGATGGAATCAAACTGATCAAGGCTGGCAAGGACGAGGATTTTTTTAGAGCGCGCGCTAAAGAGTTTTTCAACTTGAGCACGCCGGAAGAGATTGCCGCCGGTATGAAATCGAGCCGCGAGAATTTTGCCGACGTGTGGGGCGACTCTTTCTTTCAATCGCAAAATAAGATTCTTCAAACCGGCATTTCATTAGGGTTGTTGCCGAATGTCGGCAACCTAAATGACTTGTGGGTTAAGTAAAGCGGCGGCGTTTAGACTACCTGCCCTTACGCCGGCTTCGATGGGTCCTCTGCGCACGGGACGGGAGTTGCACAACCGAGAGCGCACGCGCCGCAGACAGGAACAGCGGAAGCAAGACCGGCTAAACAGCGTGGACACCGCTTTACATACGGATTGACAACTTTGTAACCGCATTGGTTGCAAGTTCGCGGCTCCGGTCGCGGCGTTTGTTCGGTCATCGTCATATCAGTATCTGCGACAGCAGCCCTCCAATGGCGAACGCAACCACCCAGGTTCCAAACCATACGGCAAGGGCTTCCTTTGTCCCTCGTTCCTTGAACATGATCATCAAAGAAGCAATACACGGCGTAAACAGCGTGATCGTGACCAGCGCAACCACAATCTGCCGCGGTGTCAGCGCAAGCTGATAGAGCCCGGCGGCGCCGAAATCCCTCCGAACCATTCCCATGACGAACGCCGTCGCCGCTGCGCGCGGAAGTTGCAACCAGCGCATGGTCAACGGGGCCAAGCTATTCTGCCAAACGACCAGCAGGCCGGTGATTTGCAATAGCCCGACACCGAGAGCGCCGATGAAAAACCACGGAGTCGCTTCCTTCATGAAATAGTATGCGCGATAAGCCGTCTTACGTATGATGTTGTCCGGGCGTGGCAGCCGCATCGGCGGAAGATCGATCAACAGCGGCGTCGTTGTCCCTGGAAGGATCCGATGAAGCAGCGTGCCGATCAGAACAAACACGAAAAAAATCGTTGCTGAATAGGTCAAGACGGCGCCGAAACCTGCGCCGGCCAGCAATGCCGCCACCACCGCGATTTGCGCGGAACATGGAATGGCAAACTGCAAGATCGAGGCGGCGATCCTTTTCTCACGGTCGTTGCCCAAAAGCCGGGTAGTGATCGTTGCCATGGTAACACAGCCAAAGCCGAGGATCAGCGGAATGACCGCGCTGCCATTCAAACCGACGGCATTTAAACTGCGATCAACTAAAGTCGCCAGACGGGGCAGATAGCCGCTGTCTTCCATAATGGCAAGAGCCAGATAGAAAGCGACGACCAAGGGCAGCAACAAGAACAGCAAATAGGTGATCGTCATGGTCGCTAACCCGAACTCGCCGACGAGTAATGTGCCCAACGACGAATGGGCGGGAATGTATCGGGTAATCACGCCGCGCACCCACGGCTCCCACAGATTTTGACCGAGACCTACCTCGGTGAATTTAACCAGATCTTGCGCCACCAGTTTACCGACGAATAAGTAAATAAGATAAAGCGCCGCTATGACCATGGGGATACCGGTCCACATGTTGATCGCCCAGCGTCCAACCAAGGTGCTCAAGCGCGTACGCAGGTTCTTGTCGGAAAGCACCGAGTTAATGATGAGATTGACTCGATTTCTCCGATCGATATAAATCGTTTCACGCTCGTTCTCGGCTTCCACGCCGTGCCGGTCTGCGACAACCTCGTCGCCTTCGAGAATAAGCAATGCTTCGGCTTCCGACCCCGTCACGCTCAAGGCCGCATGCAACCTATGATGTAAGGTTGGTTCTGGATTCCCACGGCGCGCTTCCGTAATCGCGGTCTCAATTTGGTCAAAGCCAGCGCGCGTGATTGCGCTACTTTTAAACACGGGAACACCCAGATATTTCGACAGCCGTTCGGTATCGATTTCGAGGCCGACGTTTTTGACTTCGTCCATACAATTCAAGAAGACCGAAACCTTTTTACCCATGTCGATCAATTGCTGCGTGAGAAAAAGGTCTCGCTCCATGTGCGCAGCGTCGACGATGTTTAGGATGACGTCGGCCTGAAGGACAATTTCTCGGGTGACGCGCTCTTCGTCACTGAAGGATGAAATACCGTAGACACCCGGCGTGTCGAAGATGTCGAATTCACCGAAACGTCCTTTGGTGAATTCGATGGTCGTTCCGGGGTAGTTGGACACGTCGACATAGAGGCCCGAGAGAAAATTGAAAAACAACGACTTGCCGACGTTCGGGTTCCCCACGAGGGCGACTCGAAGTCCGACGTGACCTTCAGGCGCGATTTCGAACCCAGCGTGTTTGTGCGGTTCAAGGTGTGCACTTTGCGCGCCGCCTAACCGTGTTGTGATTGAATGGTCATGCATAGCGTCACCTGGGCGATTGGAAGCCTTCTTCAGCGCCAGCAGAATCGACAATTATTGTTTTTGCCAACGAAGCCCCGATCGCAATCTCCTGGCGGTTTTTCTCGATAACAACCGTTCCGCCTGGAAGCCGTTCGATACACTGAACCACTTCGCCTTTCATGAATCCCAAACGTATGAGTTGTGTTCGACCTCGCCCTTCCGGAATGCTTATAATCCGTAGCCGGCTCCCTTTGCGCGCAAGAGACAGAGGCAAGGATTTGTGGCTCGGGATCAGCTCGTTACCTATTGTCGTGAACTCATTGTTCGTTTGATACATTATGAACTCGCCCCCTATTGTACGGCTGTGATGCAGTTGTGATGCATCCATTTCGCCCATGACTTTGCTGGTGCGCCTCCCGCCACCTGCCATTAACAGCCAGGAAGCAATCCCTAGACCAGCGGCTTTTGCCTCCACTTTGCTGAATTTTCCTGTAAAAACAAACGCATACAAATCTAAGCATAGCAGCATTTTAGAAATTCGTACAGTAGTATTCTTATTTATTGGAAGGACGAAACTAAATATTTAGTGTCTCCTAACTCATGGTGTTTTTTTTGCCAGTTGCTGTATGCCGGGTGGCAGCCAATGGTCGCCAAACCAGGAGCCGCAATTGACAACAAATGCGGGTGACATTTGTGATCGGACGGTAAGAACGGCGGAGTCGATCGACAGACGTGGCTGATCAGATTGTGCGGAGAAATGAAGTCAAACTTACAACGATCAAGACATGGATATGCTTTGCTTTACGACAAGTTCGTTTCGCCCATCAAGAAACGATCACATTCTCTCGCCGCTCCGCGGCCTTCGTTAATCGCCCAGACGACGAGGCTCTGCCCGCGCCGACAATCGCCGGCGGCAAATACGCCAGGAATGTTGGTGGAGAACCGGCCGTGTTCTGCTTTTGCATTAGAACGCGCGTCCTGTTCAACGCTGAGCTGCTTGAGAACCGTGTCTTCCGGGCCAAGAAATCCCATGGCGAGCAATACGAGTTCTGCTTTTAGTACTCTATCACTGCCCGGAACTCTTTTGGGGACAAAAGCGCCATGCTCGTTTCTTGCCCATTCGACATCGTAAATGTGCAACTCCTTTACATGTCCTTCTTGGTCGCCGACAAATTTTTCACCGGTGGTGAGATATACGCGCGGGTCGGCGCCGAAACGGGCCTTAGCCTCTTCCTGACCGTAGTCCAATTTATAAACTTTAGGCCATTCCGGCCATGGATTATCGGGCTGCCGCTCGTCGGGCGGCCGAGGCAGGATTTCCAGCTGTGTGAGACTCTTGCATCCATGGCGCATGGCCGTGCCCACGCAGTCCGTGCCGGTATCACCGCCGCCCACTACAATGACATGCTTGTCTTTAGCCGAGATGTACTTTCCATCCTTGTAACCTGAGTCGAGAAAACTCTTGGTGTTCGCATGAAGAAAATCCATCGCAAAATGAATTCCCTTAAGCTCCCGCCCAGGGATCGGTAGGTCGCGCGGCTTGGTCGCCCCGCAGCAAAGTACAAGGGCGTCGAACTCTTCCTTTAACTTGCTGCCGGGCACATCAATGCCGACCGCTGTGTTGCTAAGGAACTTCACGCCTTCAGCGGCCATTAGATCGACGCGGCGCTGTACGATGCTCTTATCGAGCTTCATGTTGGGAATGCCGTACATCAGCAGTCCGCCGATACGGTCTGCCCGTTCATAGACCGTCACCAGATGACCAGCGCGATTGAGTTGCGCGGCGCAGGCGAGTCCCGATGGGCCGGAACCGATCACGGCAACTTTCTTGCCGGTGCGCTTTTTCGGCGGCTCGGCCGTCACCCAGCCTTGAATAAAACCGTTGTCGATGATCGCGCATTCGATGTTTTTAATCGTGACGGGGAGTTCGTTCATGCCTAGAACGCAAGAACCTTCGCAGGGAGCAGGACACACGCGACCCGTGAATTCCGGAAAATTATTCGTCTTGTGGAGACGCTCGAGCGCTTCATGCCAGAGGCCGCGATAAATCAAGTCGTTCCATTCGGGAATCAGATTATTGATGGGACA
>JBGPIK010000340.1:0-7543 GCA_041484845.1 Binatia bacterium
AAATTCGGTGCGGGGTGAAGCTAGCGCATCGTCCTCGGCCGCTTCCCACTGTGCGGTCCATCATACTACCAAAGGAGGAGACGAAAACGCAAAGACTTTCGGCGAAAAGAAGCAGGGAGCACGGAGCAGGGAGGAAGAGCCAGAGGTCAGATGTCAAAGTCAGCAAGGCAGAGATCAGAGGTCACAAGCCGTAAGGCGTCAGTCGTTAGGCGTAAGGCGGAACCCGCAAGAAAGAAGTCAGAAATCAGACGTCAGAAGTCAGCAAAGACGCAAACTTGGAAGGGGCAAATCGCTAAAGGCGGAACTTGCACGTTTTGATAATTCTCAAAACGTCGAAATGACATTCTTAGGCTCTGCCGTAACGCGCGGCCCTCTCCTTCACCAGAAATCCGATCTTTCGTTTGTTAGGCTCCGGCGGCTTCATGAGCTGCCGAATCGCATTGAAGATGGCCTGGATTTGCTCGTCGTGGGCACCGATTTTACGTTCTAACTGGGCCAACTTTTGCGCCAGCTCTTTATGGGCGGACAAAAACCGCCTCAACTGCACAAAGGCCCTCATAATTTCAATGTTGACCTCGACTGCGCGCCTGCTTCTAAGAACGCTGGACAGCATGGCGACGCCTTGCTCGGTAAAAACATACGGCAGGTATCGACGCCCTCCTCTCCCCGCCACTTTTGATATTCCACTTTGGAATCTCAAAGCACCGGCCTCTTCCACGGTTAATTGGAAAACAAAATCCCCGGGAAAGCGATTGATGTTACGTTTAACTGCCTTATTCAGATTGGAAGTCGCGACGCCATATAGTTGCGCTAGATCGGCATCCAGCATTACTTTGTGACCTCGAACCGATAAGATCAATTTCGCAATTCCCTCTGGAGAAAGGACTTCGGTTTTGTTGCCCATATGGCGGCGGAGTTTACGCGAGTCGGCAGGCAAAAGGCAAACGAGCTCCGGTTAGATTTTGAGATGGCTTGACAGGACGAGACTATTAATCGTCAGTGTTGTAGCAAAGGGCAGGCGGTAATGCGCCAAGTGGAAAGAAGCAGGGTGCACGGAACGTGGGGCGCGAGCAAGAGCCGGAGGTCGGTGAGGGTAAAATGGGTCAACGTTACAGTTAGCCTAAAAGTCCATACCGAGACCTTTGTCGCGCGCTAGTCGATATACCTTGCTTGCTATCGCGACGTCGGCGACCCCCTGCCCCGCATTGTTCTTAAACAGCGTGATCTGTGCGGCGCCGCTCCTCCCGGGAAAGTTTCCATTCAGCAAGTCCCCCAGGCGCGCCGATTGACGCTCATCACCCATTCGCAGTAGTTATAGGTCTCGTGTATGTTACCTGAACATCTGGTCAACTCTATCTTACAAACGGCGCCCGGGCCTGCTCGCTCGCCCGGCTTGATTGAGTCCTTAATAAGAAAAGGAGATCAGTATGGCCAAATTACGACATATAGCGCTGCACACTCCTGATCCGGAAAAGACCGCGGAATTTTACAAGCGCGTTTTCGACATGGCGGAAGTGGGGCGGACCGATTCGCCCATCGCCAGGGGCATCTATCTGAGCGACGGAACAATCAACCTGGCTGTGCTTCGTTTCAAAACAGCTGAGGCAGCAGACCGGCATGACGGTTTAGGTTCTGTCTACGGGTTGCATCATTTCGGCTTCTGGGTGGAAAATCCGGAAGAGACGCACCGTAGACTTCAGGAGGAAGGAGCCGAGTATCGTGAGAGTCGCCCTGAAGCCACAAACACGACCTTCTTTGAAGAAAAGTACAAGGGGCCGGACGCCGTGATGCTTGATATCACCGCCCACGGTTGGGTCGGTGCGGAGCCGCTTCCGCAAAGCGCCAAGGACAAGGCTAAGAATATCGGCTAATGTTCGGGAATTTTTTTTCCGGGTAGGCCGTTTTCGTGTCATTTCGAACGCAGTGAGAAATCTAAGATCCCTCACATTAGTTCGGGATGACAACCTGACGACGGAGGGGATCTTTGGTAGAGTCTCCGCGTCACGATAAGAATTCGCCATGGCTTCAAGTTCAACCCCATTCATCGGTCGTAGCATCAAACCGTATAAATCGAAACGGTTCGTTACCGGGGACGGTACGTACGTCAGCGATGTGCGCCTGCCGAACATGCTTCACGCGGCGCTGTTGCGGAGCATGCACGCGCACGCGCGCATCGGCGCCATCGATGTCAAAGAAGCTTTGGGTGTCGAGGGGGTTGTCGGCGTGTGGACCGGGCGGGACATCGAGGGCCGGATATCTCCCTTTCCGGAAAGCTTCGAGATTCATCCCCTTCCCTGGCTGGAAGGCGTAAAGCCGGTGCTGCAAGGCCCTCGGCCGACGGCCTTGGCCCAGGGAAAGGTTCACTATGTCGGTGAGCCGATGGCGATCGCCGTCGCCGAGGATCGCCATCGGGCTGAAGACGCCGTGGATATGCTTGGGCTTGAATATGAACCATTGCCGGTGGTGGTCGATCCCGAGGAGTCCTTCAAACCCGGCACTACACTCGTCCACGACGGCTCGAATAATAACGTTGTGTTCAGTTTCACCATCGAGAAAGGCAATGTCGATCAGGCGTTGGGCACGCAGCCCTACACGTTCCGCGAACGCTTCCGCCACCACCGCTATTGCGCCGCGCCTCTCGAAGGTCGCGGCGTCGTTGCGTGGGTGGAGCCCAAAACCAATATTCTTACCGTCTGGTCTTCGACCCAGATGCCTCATCTGGTGCGGCGCCAAATTGCCGCTCAGCTCGATCTTGCCGAGGAGATGGTGCGAGTAATTGCGCCGGATATCGGCGGAGGATTCGGCCCGAAGGTGTTTGTCTACCCGGAGGAAATTCTCATCCCCTTCCTCGCGCTCCAGTTAGGCCGGCCTGTGAAATGGATTGAGGACCGCAGCGAACATTTCATCAGCACGGCGCACGGTCGCGATCAACTCCACGACGTCGAGTGCGCGTTCGATCAAGAAGGCCGGATCTTGGCGCTGCGCGATCGATTTCTCCTGGATAACGGCGCCTACAATCCCATGGGCCTGACGGATGCCTATAACACGGCCGCCCATCTTCAAGGCCCCTACAAGATACCTAATCTCTCGATAAGCGGAACCTGCGTTTCCACCCATAAGGTGCCCAACGCGCCTTATCGGGGCGCCGGACGCCCTGAAGCCGTGTTTGTCATGGAGCGCTGCATCGACACCATTGCGGCGCGCTTGGATTTGGATCCCGCTGAGGTGCGCCGCCGCAATTTCGTTCAGCCGGAAGAAATGCCTTACCAGGCCGGAATCTTGTACCGCGACGGAGAGCCTGTCTGTTACGACAGCGGAAACTATCCCGAGACAATGAAACTGGCGCTGGAAGCGGCGGGTTACGATGAGTTGCGAGCGCGGCAGCAGGAGCTGCGCCGAGGCGGGCGCTATCTTGGCGTCGGCATCGCTTGCTACGTGGAGGGGACCGGCGTCGGTTCCTTCGAGGGCGCCAAGGTCCGCATCGACGCGTCCGGCCAGCTCATTATCACCACCGGCGCCACCGGGCACGGACAGGGTCATGAAACCGTCTTCGCGCAGATCACCGCTGATCTCTGGGGAGTGAGTCCGGATCAAGTCAGCCTCGTCGAAGGCGACACGGCGACGATTCAATTCGGCTGCGGCACCTTTGGCAGCCGCAGCACCGTGAATGTCGGGTCCGCTATTCACGGAGCGTCGGCGCGCCTGAAGGAAAAGGTGCTGCACGTCGCCGCGCACCTTCTGGAAGCCAACCCCGATGACCTGGAATTGGACGGTGGAAAGGTTTTTGTTCGGGGATTGCCGCAGCGAGCCGTTTCCTTCAGCGAATTAGCCCGCGCGGCGGTACCAGGATGGGCCTCGAAGCTGCCCGCGGGTTTGGAGCCGGGCCTCGAAGCGACTTTTTATTTTGTGCCGCCGACGGTGACATGGGCCAATGCCGCGCATGTTGCGGTAATCGAGGTGGACATCGAGACCGGTGCTATCAAGCTTCTGGACTATGCTGTTGCCCATGACGCCGGCAAGCTGATTAATCCGCTGCTGGTGGATGGACAGGTTCATGGCGGTGTAGCACAAGGGATCGGCGCCGCACTTTATGAAGAGATTGTTTACGATCAAAACGGTCAAATGCTTAGCGGTAGTTTTGTAAACTACCTTTTGCCCGGCTCGATGGAGGTGCCGAAGATCAAGACTGTCCACTTGGAATCGCTTTCACCGCTCAATCCTTTGGGAGTCAAAGGATTGGGTGAGGGCGGCGCCATCGCGCCACCAGCGGCGATTGCCAACGCCTTGGCGGATGCACTTCGTCCCTTCGCGCCACGGGTGAACGTTATTCCTCTGACTCCGGACCGGGTGCTGGAGCTGCTGGCCCAAAAGGAGGTCCGTTCTGAAGCCAGCGCCGTTTGATTATCTTGCGCCGCAAGACCTTGAAGAAGCTTTGGCAGCTTTGCGGCACAATGGTCTCGACGCCAAAATACTGGCCGGAGGCCAAAGCTTGGTGCCGCTTTTAAACCTGCGCCTGACCAGGCCGAAAATCCTCGTCGATCTGAACGGCGTATCCGGTCTTGATCACATTCGTGAAACTTCGGAAGGTTTAGCGATTGGCGCTATGGCGAGGCAAAGCAGGGTCGAGCGCTCTTCCATAGTGCAGGAGCAATGTCCTCTACTCGCCGAGGCGATCCGGCATATCGGTCATTTGGCCATCCGCCACCGCGGAACCATAGGTGGAAGCCTTGTTCATGCCGATCCGGCGGCCGAGCTTCCCGCCGTCGCGCTCGCCCTCGATGCACAGTTTCTGGTCTCGGGGGATGGTAGGGTTCGCGCCATCCGAGCCGACGAATTTTTCATCGATTATCTGACAACAGCTCTTCGCCCTGATGAGATTCTTCGGGAAATCGTTTTTCCTGTCCTGCAACCATCGTCGGGCTATGCAGTGGAAGAGATCGCGCGGCGCCACGGTGACTTTGCCGTTGCCGGTGTTGTCGCGAATGTCAATCTTGACCGAAACAATAAGATAGCCGATCCGCGCATTGCGCTTTTCGGAGTGGCGGCGACCGCTGTGCGCGCCCGGGTCGTCGAGCAGACACTCATAGGTCAACAACCCAATGACGAGTTGTTCAGGGATGCCGCGGCGCTGCTGCGCGACATGCTGGACCCGCCCGGGGATATCCGCGCCTCGAGCGCATACCGCCAGCGCGCCGCTGCCGTGCTGACGGCGCGGGCTTTGACAAAAGCAGTTCAACTCTGCCATACGCGACAACTATCATGACAGCCAAATGCGCCATCGAGATGACCGTCAACGATAAATCGCAGGCGGGGCTCGTCGAGCCACGCGTGTCGCTCGCTGATTTCCTCCGCGATCAGCTTGGACTCACCGGGACTCATCTCGGTTGCGAACAAGGAATATGCGGCAGCTGCACTATTCTTCTTAACGGCGAAACCGTCCGTTCGTGTTTACTCCTCGCCGTGCAGGCGCACGGCGCAACCATCGTCACGATCGAGGGGCTGGCGGCGAAAGCCAAGGGCGGCGATCCGCTTCATCCGATTCAGCAAGGATTTTTGGAGGAGCTTGGTTTCCAGTGCGGCTTCTGCACTCCGGGTTTTCTTATGACGATCTATGAATTTCTTGATGAAAACCCCTCTCCTTCCGAAGACGAAATACGCGAGCGATTAAGCGGCAACCTGTGCCGCTGCACGGGCTACCAAAATATCGTTGCCGCCGTGCTCTGGGCAGCAGAGCGTTTGCGCGCAAAGTGAATCGGTGATGTCAACCATCTTGAGCCTCAAAGACATCCGAAAGATCTGGCATATCGAGCGGACCCAAGAACAAGTGGTGGCGCTCGCCGGGATCAGTTTAGATGTTGAGCGCGGAGAGTTCTTGGTCCTCGTCGGACCGTCGGGCTGCGGCAAATCGACTCTGCTCCAGATCATTGCGGGATTAGAGAAACCTGCGAGCGGCAAGATTGAAGTTAGTAAGTCTGTAGACGGTCACAAGGAAACCGGGATGGTTTTTCAGGAATACGCGCTTTTCCCTTGGCGGACGGTCTTGGAAAATATCGTCTTTGGTCCGGAAGTGAGGAGCGTGCCGAGAGCGCAGCGCGAAGCGGACGCCCAGAGATTGATCGAGTTGGTTCATTTGCGCGGATTTGAGCATCGTTACCCGCACGAACTGTCGGGCGGCATGCGCCAGAGGGTCGCGCTCGCTCGCGCCCTCGCCAACGATCCCGCCATTCTCTGTTTTGACGAGCCGCTCGCTTCACTGGATGCCCAGACCCGAAAAGTGCTTCAAGTAGAGCTCGTGCGCATTTGGCAAGAGACAAAGCGGACGTTTATCTATGTGACCCATGCGCTGGACGAGGCGGTTCTGCTCGGCGACCGGGTCGTCCTGTTTACGGCGAGGCCCGGTTGCATCAAGGAAATTGTGCCGGTCCGCCTTTCCAGGCCGCGCAGCATTACCGGTAAGTTAGAAGTCGAACTGCTCGAATATCTTTCGGAACAGATTCGCGATGAGGTGGAGCGTTCTTTAAAGGCCGAAGGATTGACGTAAACGCAGACTGGAGTATTGGAGTAATGGAGTGATGGGCCGGAAGCAATACTCCAACACTCCAATGCTCCAATACTCCAACTTTCTGTACCGGAGGCTTTCTATGTGGAGACGGTACCGGCCGCTTCGGATCATTTCCCCGATCGCTTTCCTCTTGATCTGGGAAGCCGTCGTACGACTCGGCGAAGTCAATCAGTTGCTTGTTCCTGCGCCCGCTTCAGTTCTTCGCACCATGCTCGATATGACCATCGACGGCCGTCTGCCGTGGGCGATCGCCGTGAGCCTCCTACGGGTGCTCCAGGGATTTATCTACGGCTCTGTGCTCGGAATTGGCTTGGGCCTTTTGGTTGGCTGGTTTCGCCCGCTCGAAGACGCTGTCGATCCTCTCGTCGGCGCGATCTATCCCATCCCGAAGTCGGCGCTCTTTCCCCTTTTCATCCTCTGGTTCGGTCTCGGAGAAACCTCCAAGGTGATGACCATCATGATCGGTGTGGTTTTTCTGGTGCTTATCAACACGGTCACCGGCGTCAAAGCGATCGATCCGGTGCTTCTCAAAGCCGCGCGGGATCTCGGCGCAAACCGCCGCCAGACTTTTATGAAGGTGGTGATTCCGGGGGCCTTGCCCAATATTTTTACCGGCCTCAGGCTCGGCGCCGGCATGGCGCTGATCCTGGTTTTCATTACCGAGATCGAAGCCACCAAGGCGGGACTCGGATTCTTACTCTGGGAATCGTACCAGTTGCTGCTCGTCAAGCAGGTGTTCGCTTGCACCATTGCTTTCGGCATTCTCGGCATCCTCACCAGCTGGATTCTCCAATGGATCGAGAGGGCGCTCTGTCCGTGGCGGCAAGTGTGACGTTCATTTTGGATTTCGGATCGCGGATTTTGGATTTAATCGAATCGAGTGCTTGCATTGACACACCGGGAATCACCGTGGTAAATGCGGCTCAAGTCCGAGTTCCCGGTCTGGAAAGATATCAACTTTTTAGGAGGGGAATATGGCAG
>JBGPIK010000341.1:0-7526 GCA_041484845.1 Binatia bacterium
CAGATGCTTCGGCTACCCGTACGTCTAAAAGAGTTTCTTCTTGTGCGGCATGATCGGCCATAAATTTCCCTCCTAAATAACCACCGAACGAGCTGGTATCCAGCCTCGCGAGCTTTAACAAAGGGGTTTACCGTTGTCAATAGTCAAGCTGTCGTCCATAACTCCGCTCTAAGGCGGTTTCCACGAGGGGAGAGCCCTCGCCCGTTGGGCGAATCATCTTACCTATGGTGAGAGGCCCTTAGAGCGGAGTTATGGTGTCGTGAAGGTCAGAAACCGCTGTCTGACTGAAGTTCCAAGCTGCATTTTGATTTCTGATGCCAGCTCTAACTTGACAATCGTTTATGTATTAAATATTTTAATGGAAACATTCCATTTTTCCGGAGAACAAAATGAAGCTCTTATTTATTACCCCACCCATGGGAAACTGGGCGCCTTGGGGCGAAAATCATCTCGCGGTCAATTCCCTCCACGCGCAGGTCGCTGCTTTTATCCGTGAAAAACAGAGTGCCGATGTTGCCGTCCTCGACTGCCGCGCGCTGGGAATCAACGATGAAGAGATGGTCGAAGAGGTCAAACGAGAGAAACCCGACGTGGTTTTCTTCGGTTCCATGATCGCGGCCGCGGGTGGCGCGGCGCAGCTGAATCGTTTCCATGGGGCGATGAAGGAAATCAAGCAAAGCCTCCCCCAAGCGGTTACGGTCGCGGGTGGGCTGATGTATACCGCAATTCCTAAAGAGATCATGGCCGAACAGCTTCAGCTTGATTTCGTCATTGTCGGGGTCTTTGGCGACAATGAATTTACGCTATGGGAACTATTAGAAGAGCTCAAGAAGCCGTCGCCGGATTTTTCCCGCATCACAGGGCTCACCTGGCGCAGGGGAAATGAGATTGTGCTAAACCCAGCGCGGCCGATCATCCAAAATCTAGACGAGCTTCCCATGCCCGCCTACGATCTCTTTCCGATGGACCGCTACTATGGCTATTCTGTGATTCCTCATTATAACGAAGCCGTGACTTCTCGCGGATGCGAGGGGGCATGCCATTTCTGTTACGAATGGTGGTTGGTCGATCAGCGCAATCCAAGGGATTTCAGTTCGCACCGTACGCGCGGCGGGAAAAAGGTCGCCGAGGAAATGGAATTACTGAACCGGCGCTACGGCGTTAAAGCGCTCACCTTTATGGACGACGACTTTAGTTCGGACCGTCAGAAAATGGTCGATCTCGTCGAAGAGCTCGAAAAGAAGCAATTGGACATGAGTTGGTTTTGTCTGAGTCGAGCCCAAAACTTGATTCGCGACGCAGATTTGGTCCCGCGGCTGCGCAAAGTCGGACTCTATCAAGTCTTGATCGGAATTGATGGCGGCACGGATGAAGAGATCGCCGAGGCCCATAAAGGACCGATGAAGGTGGGGGTCAAAGATCTCAAGGAACTGATCCAGTTCTTGCGTCAGAACGATATTTCCACCATTGCCACTTACCTGAATGGATTTTGGGACGATGACGAAGTCAAGATCAAGCAGCGAGCGAAAGCGGTGGATGAGATCGATCCAGACATCGTCATGATCCAGTTGCTCAATCCAATTCCCGGGTCACCGATTTACAAACGCGCGGTTAAGGAGAATACGATAGAGACTAATAATCTTAGCCTCTACGATCTGGAACATTGCGTGATGCCGACCAAGCATCTTTCGCGCCAGCAGCTGGGGGAACTGACGGGTTGGGCGTTCCAATCATTTTACGGCAAACCGGGAAGAGTTGATCGAATCTTAAACGGCTACAGCTCCCCGTACGTCAAGATGAAATTTCTTTCGTTCAAAGAAAATGCCGCAAAGTACGAGAAAGGTGCGGCCGAGGATGCGGTCGCGATTTGACCGGATCGGGAGACCATGGCCGAGCCAACCATCCGGCAACCGCTTGAAGGAAAAACCGTTCTGATCACCGGCGCGAGTCGCGGCATCGGTGCCGCCGCGGCCAAGCGCCTTGCACAAAGCGGCGCGGCCGTTGTCGTTAACTACCATCAAAACCGGGAAGCCGCGGAGAGAGTTTTACGAGACATCGTGAGCTCCGGCGGCCGCGGCATGATTTTTCAGGCCGACGTTACTCGGAACGATCACGTTGTCGCTATGGTGCGAGCGGCTCGGGAGCAATTTTCTGCGGTTGATGTGCTGGTCAACAACGCTTACTTTCCGTTCGAAGTGGGCGCCCTTCATGAGCTTTCATGGGAGAACTTGCATCGGGCCATTGAGCATGAGCTTTCCGCTTTTCACTTCTGTGTGCGTGCTTGCCTCCCCGGTATGATCGAAAAAAACTTTGGCAGAGTCATTGTCGTCAGTACGCGTTTGGCCCAACAGCCGCTAGCACGAATGGGCGCTTATGCGGCGGCTAAGTCGGCATTGGAGTCGATGGCCGACACCATGGCCATTGAACTGGGGCCGTTGGGAGTTGCCGTTAACGTTGTAACGCCGGCCTTTACGCTGACGGATGCGTCCCTGATCATGCCCGAAGCGTTTCGCGAGAAGGTGCGTGAATCACGACCGTTAAGGAAGCATCTCTATCCGGAAGATGTGGCAGGGGCGATCGCATTTCTCGCCAGCGACGAGGCCCGTATGATGACCGGCAGTCACATTCTGATTACCGGCGGCAGCCATCTTCAGCTTTGAACGGGCTGCGCTAAAGGCGAGAGCGTTTATGCTCACCCTGGATCAGATCGTTGAAAAGCTCAAAGAGATCGTCGGAGCCCGCTTCGTTTCTACTAATCCGATCGATAAGATCAATTACCAGCACACGCTCGCCTATGGTGCTTACCGAGCTTTGCCCGACGTGATCGTTCGGGTTGAGTCGGACGCCGGCGGCAATCATTCGATCGCCAAGATTCTAAAATTCGCTAACGAGAACAGGATTCCGATTGTTGCTAAAGGCGGCGTCGGAATGGGCATCAGTTCACCGCTCAAAGGCGGAATTCTCCTCGACATGCTCGGAATGGATAAAATCTTGGACGTGAATCCGACGCTCCAGTACATCATTGCCGAGGGGGGTGCGAGCGTTTACGCCATTCATCACGCGCTTCGGCAATGCGGCCTCATGCTGCCGAATTTCGGGACCTACGGTCCGGCGGTGGTGATCGGGGCAATGGTCAACAAAGGCGGAATCGGCTACGGCATGACCCGTTACGGCTGGATCGCCGACATGGTCCTGGGCTTGGAAGTCATTCTCGCCAATGGCGAAACGATTCGCTTGGGGGCACTAGCTAACCAGGGCACGGCATTCGGACCTTTCCAGAAATGGATTCACCTGCCTGACTTGCTCGGTCTTTTCACGCTGGCGGCCGGATCGATGGGCATCATCAGCAAGGTTTGCTTGCGCGCCATTGAGGGGCGGCGAGAATGGCTGCATGATTACTGTTATACGTTCCGTCGTGACCAGCTTCGTCACGTGCAAGATGCGCTCATCGCACTGGTCAAGGGCGAAGTCGCCTTCGACATCCATTTCACCGACCGCTGGCAATATCACTGGCCGATGGAAGAGGGGCTCTACAATAAAGATAAGGTCCCGGGCGACGCGTGGTTCTTTTTGAAAACGGTTTTGATGGCGCGGGACCCGGAGGAACTCGCGTTCAAAGAAAACCGCATGCGCCGGATTTACGGGACAACAGGTGGAGTCGATGTGCCGGAGATTGTGGAAAAGGCCATGGGGGCGCGGGCACAAGAGCATGGGCTTCACGGTTGGCCGGACTATCACGTCATGGGCCCCGACGGTTGGTGTAGCACCGTCGTGCGCCACAGCGGGATGTTTGCCGTAACCTCCAAAATGTACCCGCTGACTTATTTAAAGGAAATGTATGACCTAGACGAAGCCGCCAAGCGCGATTGCGGTCTCTGGGACCCGGAACATTCACCCCAGCACGACAGCTACGTAACGCGTGATGTGGCGATTAAGGAGGAATATTTTGTCTTTTACAATCCATATGATGAGGTCGATATCGGGAAGTTGCGGAAGTGGCTGGGCAGGGTGCAAGAATTCGCTAACGATCGCGGCGTTGTGTGGACGGCGCCGACGCTCAGCACGAAGGGCCCCGTACCCTATCAACGGTTGGGAAGCCTCTACGACCTAGTCAAGGAAATTAAACAGCTCGTCGATCCGAACAATATCTTGAATCCGGGCGCACTCTACTAGCGAAGGAGCACGCTATGGCCGTCATCTTAGAAAAAAATTACTTTGGCAAACGGCTATCACCGCCAGAGGCCGATGCGATCGTCGCGCAATTGAAAAGCTATCTGCTCGGACTGGCGGAGCGGTGGATTTTTAAAGGCCGTTTCCATACGGACCTTGTTAATGGAACGCTGCCTATGGAGGCGATCAAAATCTTCTGGCAGAACTGGTACGGCTTTGTCGCTGAAATCAATAATTTTCATGGCGTCGCCTATCAGCGCCATTTGCCCTTTTTCAAGCGCCACCCGGAACTGCAGAAACATTTTGCCAACCACGTTGCGGACGAAATGATCCATCCCACGCCGCCCGGCCATATCCGCATCGTTCTAGAGCAGGGGAAAAACTTCGGACTCAGCGAAGGTGAAATGATCGATTACGAAATGCTTGCTGAATGCCGAGCGTTCCTCGAGTATTATCGGGGCGTGCTCTACGAAGGAACCATGGTGGAGTGGTGGGCTTCCTTCTGCGTCGAAGAGGCCGTTGGTCGCTGGGCGCAATTTTTCGGCAGCGCGCTGCGCCAGGCCTATAAACTTCCGGAGGAAAAGATCGTCTACTTCCGCGTGCACGCTGAGGCTGATCTCGAAGAGCATGCGGATGGCGTTATGGCGCATGCCGATCTTGACTGGACCGTATTGAAGAAAATGCTGGAAGAAGGCCGTGCGGAAACTCGCCCGGGTTTCAGCCTGGAGTATTGCCTGCGCATGGGCACCGCGTATTTTGCCTGGTTTTTTGAAGGCGTTTATCAGTGCGTTAAGAAAGAAGGCCTTTACGCGGCCTAACCTTGGTTGATTCGAGAATGCAAAAAGAATTATCACCGCGTCCGCTGATGCGCATTCTCGGGGATTTCGCCAACAGCCAGATCCTCGATGCAACCCTCGAGTACGACTTTTTTACTCATATCCATAAGGGCGCCCACACCGCAGACGAGATCGCGAGCGAAGCCGGAACCAACCCGCGCGCAACCCGCATCGTTCTCGATAGTTTGCTCGCGATGAATTTGATCGAGAAGCGAGGCGGTTGCTATTATCTCCCGCCGATCAGCGAAACTTTTCTTGTCCGGGGCAAGCCCGGTTATGTCGGCGATTTCCGCCATGTCGCGTTGGCGCTTTGGGACGGCTTGGCGCACTTGAAAGAATCGCTCAAAACCGGAAAACCGCTGGGCCGCATGGACACGGTCGGGGAACTTAAGGTATGGGAGAAACTCGTCCTCGGCATTATCGTTATCGCCGAACCCGCCGCCAAAGCGCTGTGCGATATTCTTCAGATCGGCTCTGAACGCAAGGGAATTCGAGTTTTGGATATCGCCGGAGGCTCGAGCATTTTCGGCATGACGATCCTCTCTCGCGATCCGTCGGCGCAGGTGACGCAGTTGGACTGGCCCAATATCAATACGGTGGCGAAGAAGCTCAGTCGGGAGCGAGGCTTCGAGGGCAAAATTCGCTTTGTCGACGGCGAACATCGCTCCGCCACGTTCGCGTCGAACTCTTACGATTTAGCTCTCGCCAGTAATTTTTGCCGCTTCGAATCACCGCAAGGCAATCAAGAGCTATTCGCAAAGTCATACGCGGCGCTCAGAGTGGGCGGCCAGTTTGTCATCAACGATTTTATACCCAATGAAGAACGGACCGAGCCTACTTTTGCATTGCGATTCTCGGTCTACACGCTGACGCACACGCCTGAAGGTGAATGCTGGACTTTATCGCAATATTCCAAGTGGCTAAAAAGCGCCGGGTTCGCTTCGATTTCAATCCACGGTGACATACCGCATACACTCCCCGGTACGACTTTAATCATCGCCAACAAGTAACGGGGCGGCGCGCTGCAGTTCGGCGGCTGCTCCTCGCAGGCGGGCCGACTTCCGCTAGCGGAATCCGCATTACGGCCTTGAAAAACTGCGTGGCCGCGGCTCGATTTCACTGGGTTTCTGACAACTTACCTATTTTCGGCAAAGCGAAATAGAATTAGCGCTGGAATTGTATAAATCGCGATGCTAGACTTCGCGGCGTGCTAATTACCGCGTATGGGTCAACGCTGACCCCATGCAACTTCCCCCAATAAACCCCACTCTAGGGGGCGCCTGATGCAATACTTGGCAATCTGCGAAGATGACCTTTTGTTTCAATTCATGCGCAATGTCGCGTCCAAAGGGGCGGAGACATTGTTTTTGGTGCAGGATGGCGCGGTGGCGAAGAGAATTAAGCGCGAAGGCGGCAAAGTCCGGGAGGGGGATCTTCTAAAGGAAGAAACGTATCAGCGTGTCAGACTCCATCACGTCGATCAAGCGATTATCTTTGTTCGCGACCCCGAGATGCAGCGGCGTATTTATCGCCTGCTCAGAAGCCAGGATAAGAATCTTTTCATCGTTGCCCTAATGACGAACGAAAACGGTACGGGTGATTCCGGCGATCCGTTATTTCGCAAGCTGCAACTGCCGGATGTTTTTGAAGAGTTCTGCGCGTCGCAGCTGCTCAGCACGGTTAATCGCAAGAGGGTCGAGACGATCCGGTCGCTTTTCGGCGAGAAAAAAGTCCACATCTTACTGCAACATGACCCCGATCCGGATGCCATTGGCAGTGCTTTGGCGTTGCGTGAACTGCTGGGGCGTAATCGGCCGACCACGCCCATCGTTACTTTTGGGGAGGTGACACGGCCGGAAAATCTGGCGATGCTCCGACAATTGGATATCCAGATTGATCGAATTAACTACGACGACCTGCACAAAGACGGCGCTCGCCTGGCCATGGTCGATGTTCAACCGCCTTATTTTGAGCAGCCGCTCGGCCGAGTCGATCTGGTCGTGGACCATCACCCGAAACGGACCTTTAAAGCGCGCTTTGCCGATCTAAGAACAAACTATGGCGCGACTTCGACTATCTTCACCGAGTATTTGCGCGCTGTCGGCATGGAGCCTTCGCAGAGGTTGGCAACGGCGCTGTTATACGGCATCAAGACCGACACCTTATTTTTGGAGCGTGGCAGCAACATGGCCGATTTGAGCGCCTTCACGTTTCTTTATCCGTTTGCCAATAAGGGGATGATTGCGCGCATTGAGAGACCCGCCTTGCCGCGCGAAGACCTTGAAGCCCTGGGGCGCGCCCTCAGCAGGCTGCAATTGGAAAACGGCGTGGCGGTTCTCCACATGGGCGAGATCAATCGCGAAGACGTGATACCGCAGTTGGCGGAGTTTTGCCTTCAAATCGAAGGCGTGGAGTGGGCCGTCGTCTCAGGACTGGTCAAAGATCGCGTAGTGATTTCCGTGCGCAACCTGGGTTATGTTAAGAGCGCCGGTGAAATCATGAAAAAGCTCTATGACGATA
>JBGPIK010000342.1:0-7521 GCA_041484845.1 Binatia bacterium
AACGCTCACGCTCGAAGTTGCTGCTTGGCAGCAGCGACGCAACGCCCACCATTGTGGCATCGTGTGGAGCTTCACTCGTCAAGATGCTGATCGGAAATTGGGGCGGCATTATGTTTCGTAATTAATGAGTTTCAATACTAGAGGGCCCCGAACGTAAGGCTTCGACTTCAATGAACGGATACTTCTTTTTAAAACCATCGCCGAGCTTTGTGATTTGCTCCTCCGGTACACTCGTGTAGAAAACAACGCTGCCTTCCTTCTTGGCGTTGTCCAAAATGGTGGCCGCAGGAGATTCAGAAACCGTAAGCGCAACGAAAACCCCAACTAAAAAACCGACCCGTTTGAATAGCATTCGATTCTCCGCTGATCAGTTGAAACAAGCTGCCCCTTAAGCTGACCTGGTTCTGACAAACATGCTGCTAGCCCGGATTATCCATGGTTACAGAACAAAGCATGACACCGTCTCGATCGCCATCATGCGTGAATAATCCGGGCTCCATCGTTGTAAGTTTCACAAAAGTTTTATTTATGTCTTGGAATGTTAAGGTTGCGCGTCAAGTCTTTCCATCTTTGCGGCAGCCGTATCTCTCGGGTGACCGGATAGCCTCTCGGTTGACGCAACGCGATAGATCGGTTTCTCCTCGGATTACCGCTGACGACAATAACGAACTCATCTGGAGAGTGGGTCATCGGCAACATGTCGGTATCGTTGGTGGTGCAGTATTGCTTCAGAACCCTGCCTTCTTCTGAAAGCTTCGCGAAATCGACCTTTCTGACAAAGAATCCTTCCATATCTTTGACTTCGGCTGCGGTTAATCTCGCGTCTCTGAAAAGGTATTCCTTGACGTTCTGTTTTGAGTTGCCGCCCTTGGCTATTATTCCGGCAACCAACGGGCTGAGCACGACGATTTTGTAACGAGTTGATCTGGCTAATGTCCCATGGTCAATATTTCTCGGGATAAACCCGGCCAATCCTCTAAGGTGTTCATCGGCCGTGTCCCCTACCGTAGTAAATGCACCGGCTAATCCCGCGGTGCAAAAAGCGGTAACCGTGCTCGTCTCCGGCTTGAACCCACGTTCAACCGCCAGAGAGTCCCAGGGGCTCTCATGCTCCGCTTCTGCCAAACACATTCCGAACTGACCCGGCCAGCCAAACGCCGCCATCTCATTGAGTCCCGGTAGGTATCTCGAAATATTAATCAGCAACAGCCTGGTAAATCGCCCCACTGAGGAATTGGCTTGTCTCCCGGGACCCAACGTGGAGATGGATGCGTTAAAGTCTAGTTGCTCGATGATTGGGCCATTGATGATGACTAGCGGAGTTGTCGCATGCGTGGTGCCGAGCGCTATGAGCGGGTAGAGCGGATCTACAAGGGCTTCTGCAATAGCTATCAATACGGGCATGTACGCGGGACGGCAGCCAGCCATGATTCCATTGACGGCGATCTTCCACACCGTGCATTCACGTTTTGAAGGTTCGAACTTCCCGATCACCTCATCAGGAGAGCGGTCCGTGTATTGAAGAAACTCCTCAACCTTCTCTACGGTGGGCGGTATTATGGGTAAACCATCCGTCCATCGATTGGCGTAAAAGAAGTCGTTTACCTCATCCAGATTCCCTTTGATGACAATTTCTCTAGGTCCCGGTTCAGTAGAAGACTTTTGCCGTGTTCCCGGAGAATCTATACCGTTCGCCGTCAGCGCCTGAATAACTTTGCCGAAAAGAGCTTCGGCGTATTTCCTGATTTCCGCGGCGCCTTGTGTGGCAATGTTCGGCGGCGGATATTCAACTAGCCTTATCCCTGGCACTCCCTGAGCTGCGGCCGTTAAGCGAGCGGTAGTGAAAAACCCAGTACAGATGATCCCTACCGCCGGAACGCCGGCTGCTTCGCTCCAAGCTGCCGCCCGCGCAACTGCGGGCGCGCAAGTCCCTCAACCTCCAGCGGCAACGATAACGGCCCCCACTCCAGCTTCTCTAGCAAGATCTCCCGTTGTCCCATCCTGAGGTTCAGTACCCCAAGGTTCCGTTTTTCCACTCGAAAGCTTAATAAACTGGAGACCCTGTATATTTCGATCCAGCAGATCCGACAAGGCATCTAACAGAAGATCGCTCCCCTGAAACCCATTACAGACTAGTCCTATTTTCTTTCCTTCCAAGTTCTTTGGCCGCGGCGCAATGGAAATTACTTTAGTAAATGCAGCGCCAACAGGACTTACAGATTCGTAAACTGGCTGTGAATTCATGTCCACCTCGGTAGTTCCTTCGCCGTTCTATTCGCCTCAAACGTGTGCCTAGGATCTAGCAGGTTGCGGAAAAACGCGGTTTGCAGGCTGCTTAAAAAGATCTCAGAGGCGAGGCGCGCGAAAAATCGACGAGCGGAGGCGTACTTAGCCAGTACGTTGTAGCAAGGCGATTTCGTGCAACGAAGCATATGAGTTTTTTTCAGCAGCCTGCTAGTGTGATCCATCAGTCCCGGCCCTCGGCGCCGTACGTCGGCAGCCAACGCATCATTTGTTTAAATCTCCTTTATACAGGGAATCGACAAATCCATTTTTATTGAGCTGGTCCATGAAAGCCGTGTCAACGTAATCTTTGGGATCCATAGACATTTTGATTTTTTCCGTATCCCGTAACACTTCGAGCATAAACTTAACACCTTCTAAAGTTGGACGGGGATTCTTTATGAAGTCATCGATGACAATTTCCTGGTAACTGTCTTCTAAGACAGCCCGGTTTCCCATCGGATCAACCTTCAGATACTTAGCCATCTCAGCGATTGCGAACTCCTTGTCGATTCTCAGCTCATGAATACTTTCGACGAGAACTTTTACGAACCTACTCACCGTATCCCTATTTGACGCAGCATATCTTTTGGTCACCACAAGCCCCTCGTGAGGATAAAAAACCGGGAGATCCCGCATCCTATATAACGTGTTGAAGCCCAGTCGCCGGGCAACACCTACTAGAGGCGCTCCAAATAGTGTCGCGTCTACAGTACCGGCCTGCAAGGCACTAAAACGAGCGCTCTCGTTACCGACCTGAATAAAAGTCAAATCCTTGTCAGGTTTGACTCCCAGGTGCTGTAACCCAACTCGCGCCGCAAACTCTGCCGCAGAGCCAAAGCGACTTATGGCAAACCTGGTCCCTTTGAGGTGCTCAGGCTTCGTAATCGTTGGTTTGACCATTATCGAATAAGGAAAATGATCCATGTAGGTTGCGACCATGACCATGTCGGCACCTCGAACAGCTCCCCTAAGGTACGCCTGTCCCAGACCGGCAAATTCGATGCTGCCACCTAAGAGCGCCTGCACAGCGATGGTTCCAGCTTGAATAGTGACAATGTCTACGTCGAGCCCGTACTTACGGAAAATACCTCTGTCCTTACCCGCCCAAAAGGGAAGAAACTCAACGCCGCCGGTAACTCCGATCTTGACCGCTTCGGCGGCGGCAAGGTGCGGAAAGGTAAAAGCCATGGCTCCGCAAATCAGCACAGCCAAGACCCAGTTGTATGTTTTCATGGTCTGATGCCTTTCAAAAACGAAAGTTCTGATATTGAGTCGGGCGAGGCATGGGACCATATCAAATCCAAGTGAATGGCGAGCTTTGTGACGGGAGATTCCGTAGCCGGGCCGGGGAGGACTCCACCTTCTTGGGCCCGACTTGGCCCTGAGCAACGGGATTGCGTATCTCGCTACGAAACGTCGTTCGTCTCAGGCCAAAGCAAAAACCAATCGGTTCGCAACTACGTTTCAATAACACTCACCCGAACGTCGCAAGCAATCTCACGCTCTAGCAGAGCTTGCCGAAACAATATTTCAAGCTCCGGTGCGGGAAGCAGACAATCTCTGCAAGTTTTATCGTTAACAAATACGTTGATCGTCACACAGCTTCCTTCCACGGAGCCCACCTCCACGCGAGCGCCATCTGCTTCAAAGGCCGGTTTGAATTCATCAAGCGCCAGATCTACGACCCTTGGATCAACTGATGACATAAGTATTCAAACCGTTTTGCGCTCCAGATCATCCTGGGTCTGCTTCTCGCCAATATCTAACTCGCAACTCTCACTAACTTTATAGGTGAAATCGAATCTTGAGTTCCGCTGTAAAGGTCATCGGGTCTCCTATTTAGGTCCCGGCGACTTACGTTTATGCGTTCCGTATTATTTAGTCAACTAAATTGTATGGACAAGACCAGGGACGAGTAGCTCGTGCCTGCGTCACAGTATTCTGTTCGAAAGGTTGGGTCATCTTCAGCTTACTCGTGATGGGTTCTTTATGGGGCTTTCAGTTACCGCTCAAGTCTGATTACCGCAACCGCCGTCACGACCTCGCATCGAAACTTAACGACCAGTCGCTGAACCTGCAGTGACAGAAGAAACGGAAACGATCTGCGAAAACTGTGGTGCGAAACTTGCCTTGCGTGTAGCGCGTCGGGGCAAAAAAGCGGGAATAAATTTCTGGCCCGACTATTCCTGACAGTTCGCTCAAGATTCTGGCAAACCGATGATTCATGAAGCTGCCCAACGGAGAACGCGCGAATATCGGCGCGAAGCTCGAAAATTACGTGCTGAATCCGAGCCATTGGGAGGGGCGGCACAAAGCTCGTGTTTTCGAGTCGGTGCTCGGAATCACTCTGAGCAATCGGGACGCGCTGAGGGATGCAATCCTAGCCGCGGCCGCGAATTCAAACGAAGCTGAGGCGATTGGCGATAATGGTCATGGAATGGTATATCTGCTGCGCTTCCCGTTAACGACCGCACAGGGTACGGCGATGATCTTAACGGTGTGGATTATTCTGCATGGGGAAGACTTTCCCCGATTGGTCACTTGTTATATATTGTAAGCAATGAATAGAAGTCCAGACATGCACGACGTGGTTGCATTGCTTGAAGAGGTGCCGGCGAAGGATTTCAATACGGCTAAGCCCTTATTGCTGCACCGAGGGCAAATCGGCACCGTCGTAATGACCTATGCGGACGGTGCATGTGAAGTGGAATTCGCGGACCGCGACGGCCGGGCATACGCGATTTTGCCGATCCAGCCTGAGAAGCTGATGGTCCTCCACGACTCTCCCGACTACGCCGTCGCTTAAAGCCTCCTTCGCTCCTTTGCGGCACGGGCCCGTCGCTTCTGATTGGCTCAAAACAAGATACAAGGCCTGCCCCTCACTCGGTCACACTTCAAGCCGGACGGTTATAACGTTGGAATCAACGTGGGTCCCACCGCCGCACAAACCGTGATGCATTGCCACATTCATCTGATTCCTCGGACATCGGGGGACACCGTCAATCCGCGCGGCATCGTGCGCGGCGTGATCGCGGGCAAGGCTGATGATTCACGGAACGGTTAGACCCAACGGGCAAGAAGAGAAATACCAAAGTCTAGAGTTGCTCCTAAACCTCGCGATCGGTCATTGACCGTCAACACAAGATTGGGTGATCCCCTATCCTCTTTCCGTAATCCGATAAGAGTGAAATGGGAATCAGGGTGTGATCTTTTCGCGCTTGACCATGCGATAAATTTCATCCAGCGACTTACCGCGCCAGAAACGCTTGATTTCTTTTACGGAGTCTCCTTCTCCACGCTCAAACGCGACCAGAAAACGAGTGGCTTTTGCCACGCCCATCTTTTTCACCAGAGTTTTTCAGCCTTCCCGGATCAGAGCTTCTTCGAGTTTCTCGGCGGGTTTACCCATCATTACCATCCTATCTTCGCGATGAAATCTTCCGGATTCATAACTTCTAAGGTGCGGTGTTCTTTGTGAATGTTAACAGAAAGCGGCGTTCTCTTAAACCTTCTCGTCACGCAATCGAGCGATCAGGAGTCTTTATCAACTTAGTCAACAACGGGTTTCCTGCAGTTATTCCCGATAACTCGCCTGCAGCTGAGCGATAAAGCCACTTTCCTCTAACTTGCGTATGAACGTGCTGTCCACGAGGCTTGCCGCGTTAACGTCGGCGAGCTTGGGATTCAGCGTCGCCATGAGTCTTTGCATGTTTCGCACTCCTTCTAGGGACGGGTAAGGCTTGGGATCGAGGTCCTTGATGACATCCGCATAGCCTTCCTCTGCGAAAGATAGGTCGGACAGTTTGAGCCGGTTCATAATCGTCCTGATGACTTGCGGCTTGCCGCGGGGAGCGAGCACATAGTATTCGGCCTCGATCAACGCCTTCATGACGTTCGTAAGGGTCTCGGGATTTTTTTCCAGAAAACCTTTTCTCGTGACGATCCCCGTGGAGGCCATTGGCGGAGCTACTTCCGCAAGCACGTTGAATCCTTTTTGCCTGAGCGCAACACTGTAGGCGCGTGAAGTCAAAACCATTGCATCCACCACATGGGACTCCAGCGCCCGGACCAGCATCGCTTGATCGCCGATTATCATAAATTGAATACGGTCGCGTGTCGGATCCAATCGGAGCTGTTCGAGGCTAAGCATGGCGTACATCCACACGGTGCCGCCGATGCTTTGCACACCGAACCGCTTTCCCGCCAAGTCCCCGGGTTTCTTGATATCCGGTCGGGTGACTAGGAAACAGGGTCCGCGACTGACAAAACCCAAGACCATCTTGAGATCCACGCCGGCTGCCGCCGCGCCGAGCACGGTCGTTCCTCCGGTGTAGCCAAACTCGATATCGCCTGCGGCGAGACCGGCGCTAAGCATTTGGTTATTGCGCACTAAAACAACTTGTGCCCGCAGCCCATACTTACCAAAGAAGTCTAGCTCTTGAGCGATCCAAAGCGGTGCCACTCTCGGAGTCGGATTTGGATAGGCGATCGCAACTCGGGTTGGTGGCGAGGCGGCTTGGCTGGCATGGGTCTCTGACAGAACCGCATAGGCAATGAGAGTGACCGCCAAACAAAGCCGAAGCGAGAGAGAACCTCTTGTCAAAGTGGAAAGGCATAGCATGGCAGACACCCCTTTCTGGCTTGAGGATCGACAAACCCGTAACCACTTGACTGCATATCAACCTCGCAAAACGAAGGAAAGCAAAAACTCGTGCTGGGGAACGTAAGCTGCGCAAGTCTGACAGCGACTCACTGGCACGGACTTACACTTGAAATCTCTGCCACGGATTCAGGTTCACTCATTTCTCCGATTATTTCTCGGCGACGAGCGACGAGAGAACGGCGCTCTGGGCCATTTTGGACGAGGCGAAGAAGTTATTGGACGGCCGCTTCAAGCCCGACGGTTACAACGTCGGAATCAACATCGGTACCACCGCCGGACAGACTGTAATGCATTGCCACATTCATCTGATTCCTCGGAGATCCGGGGGACAGTGTCAATCCGTGCGGGGGCGTGCGGGCCGTGATCGCGGGCAAGGCCGATTATTCATGGAACGGTTAAGCCCAATGGGCAAGACGACAAATACCAAAGTCTACCTTAACGTTGCATAAAATTTCGGGTTTTGACAGTTCAAGCTGCGTAACCCAGAGCGCCGAGATAATGCAACAACGTGGCTCTGACGGTATCATTGAGACCGAGGGTTAAAGTAAGTCGACCTTGAGGCCAGCTGAATC
>JBGPIK010000343.1:0-7511 GCA_041484845.1 Binatia bacterium
ACCGCCGCCACCGGCAAGCCGCCCAAGGGCTGGCTCGGACCCGGCCTTATCGAGACCTTCAATACGCCGGACCACCTCGCCGCCGAGGGCTTCGAATACGTTTGCGATTGGGCCAGCGACGATCAACCCTTGCCCGTGCGCGTCAAGAGCGGACGCATGATCACCGTTCCCTACGAGCAGGGGATCAACGACATGCGCATGTTCGTGCGCGCCGATTTTACCCCTGAGCAGTACTACCGTATGGTTTGCGATCAATTCGATACGCTCTATAAAGAAAGTGAAAGCAACGGCAAGGTGATGGCGCTGCCGCTGCACCCATTTGTGATCGGCTTGCCCTTCCGCATCAAGTATCTCGACAAAGTCTTAGAATACATCTGCGCTCATGAGGGAGTTTGGAAAGCCACCGGCTGGGAGATAGCGGACTGGTACTATCGACACTATTATAAGGATCCCGGAAAGCTGGAAAGCTAACGTATAGGTAGTGTACTGTCCGAAACATGGAGTTGTCATCCCGACCGAACGGGAGGGATCTCAGAAAGATTTCTCCATGTCGGTCGAAACAAGGATTTCTCACGGAGTCTATCCTGAGCGCAGCCGAAGGATTCTAAATGACACGAGAAGGTTGGTTGCGGGAGTTGCGCTATTGCGACTGATTTTCCGCGAGGGGGAAGGGATAAACGTGGGGGTGCTGCACCGTGAGCCAACAAGTCGAGGTCAGCCAGAAAACTTTGGGATTTCCGTAACCGTTCGGTTCATATTTTAAACACAAGAAAATGATAGAGGTGAGGAAGCCGGAATAACAGCGTCGGTCATTGATTATGCCGCATCGATATCTCGAAAACCTGAACATCACGGCGTTCGATCTGATGCCCTCGCCGGAGGAGATTCACGCCCGTGTGCCGATCTCCGACCACGCTTCCGAAGTTGTCTTCGAGGGACGCGAGACGATCAAGCGCATCCTCGACCGCAAGGATTCTCGGCTCTTCATCGTGGTCGGTCCCTGCTCTATCCACGACCCGATTGCCGGCTACGACTATGCCCAGCGCCTGAAAAAGCTGGCCGACGAGGTGCGAGATATCCTCTATTTAGTCATGCGGGTCTATTTCGAGAAACCGCGCACTTCGGTCGGCTGGAAAGGTTTCATCAACGACCCGCGCATGGACGACTCCTTCCACATCGAGGAGGGCATGGAAAAGGCGCGCGCGTTTCTTCTCCAGGTGACCGAGCTCAGTCTTCCGGCTGCAACCGAAGCGCTTGATCCGATCGCCCCGCAATACCTGGGCGATCTAATTTCGTGGACGGCCATCGGCGCGCGCACTTCCGAGTCCCAGACACACAGGGAAATGGCGTCTGGCTTGTCCACCCCCGTCGGTTTCAAGAACAGCACGGACGGCAATGTCGAGGTCGCCATCAATGCCATCAAATCGTGCGCGAGCCCCCACAGCTTTCTTGGCGTCAACACGCAGGGGCGCTCTACGATCGTGCGCACACGGGGCAACTCCTACGGACACATCGTGCTGCGCGGCGGCGGACGCCCCAACTACGACACCGTCTCCATTTCCATGACCGAAAAGGCGCTGATCAACGCCAAATTCGCGCCCAACATCGTCGTCGATTGCTCCCACGCCAATTCCTTGAAGGATCCCTACGTGCAGCCTCTCGTCATGTCGGACTGCGTCCATCAGATCCGGGAAGGCAACCGGTCAATCGTCGGGTTGATGATCGAGAGTAACATCGAGGGCGGCAACCAGCCGATCCCCGATGATCTTTCGAAACTCAAATACGGTTGTTCCGTGACCGATCCATGCATCGATTGGTCGACCACCGAGACGATGATCCGCAAAGGACGGGATATACTTAAGGAGGTTTTACCGCAAAGAGAAATAGTGCCGTCAGATCGCCACCCGGAGAATTAGAAAAAAAGGTGTGGGCAGCTGTCCAGCTCTACCCGCAAACCAAAGAGAAATTGACCTAACGTGCCTCATGTAACGACAGGGAGAAAGCGATGCTCGAACTGTATCACGGATTTACATCCGTCTGCGCTCAAAAAGCGCGATTGACTTTGGCGGAAAAGGGACTGGAATGGAAAAGCCACGTGATGGCTTTGAACGGCGATCATCTCGAGCCGGCCTATCTCAAGCTCAATCCGAATGGCGTGGTGCCAACCCTCGTCCACGACGGAAACATTATCGTCGAATCCACCGTCATCATGCACTACCTCGACGACACTTTCCCTGTGCCCCCTCTCATGCTGCGCCATCCGCTCGACCGGGCGCGGGCGCATCTGTTCGCGAAGCTCATGGACGAATACATCCATCCCGCGTGCATCGTATTCCCCTTCGCCACCGCCAACCGCGGGCCGCTCGCCAGCCTCTCCAAGGAACAGCGCGACGCCCAGCTCGCCAGGGCCCCGCTCAAGCGCCAATCCGAATACAAACGCGCGGGGGTGGAGGAAGGCATCAATTCGCCGCTGGGCAAGGAGGCGACCAAGAGCTTCGAGAAGCTGCTCAAATGGATACAAGAGTCGAGCGAGCGCGGCCCTTGGCTTGCCGGTCCCGACTATTCGCTCGCCGACATCGCAACGACGCCGTACATAGTGCGACTCGAGATGCTCAAGCTGTCGCGCATGTGGGACAACAAGCCCGGCGTTGCCCAATGGTGGGAGCGCGTCAAAACTCGCCCGTCCTACGAGACCGCGATCACGAAGTGGCTCCGGCCTGAGGACATTGCGCGCTACGAAAAGATTGATGACCCGTGGCTTGAGGTCAGCAATAACCTCCGACAGTAGTCAAAAACAAAACTGGAATTGATCCTCCGTACTCGCCGTCTCAGCCTGGGCTCACCACCTGAAGATATGGACACACCTAAGACGTGAGAAAAGGAGGCGATAATGAAAATCGAAAGAATTACCAGTACGCATGTAGCCGAACCGCCACCGGGCCGATGGTCCAACGCTCTACGCATCGGCGACACGTTGTTTGTCTCCGGCACGGTCTCCCGTGCTCCGGACGGAGTCACAATCGACGGGAGCAACGAATACGAACAGGCAAAAATCATCTTCGGAAAAATCCGTCATCTCGTCGAAGCGGCGGGCGGAGGCATGTCGGACATCGTGAAAGTGACCATCTACGTCGTCAACATCAAACAGAACACCGAAGTGTGGCGCGCGCGCCAGGAGTTTTTCACTGGCGATTTTCCCTGCTCCACGCTCGTCGAGGTCCGCAGCCTCGCCACGCCGGAAATCCTCGTCGAGATCGAGGCCATCGCATGCATCGGCGCGGGAAAACGGTAGAAGCAGCCGTGCTTCGCTATTGATACAAACTTCCGATATAGCCACCCTTGTCGAGCTTTTCGATGATGCTCGGGTCCGCCACATCCTCATATTTCAAGCCTGCCGCGGCAGGAAGAACTTTGCCGACCTCGGCGATAATCGACTGGAGCCCTTCGCGATATGGATAGGGTTTTTTGAGCACATAGTACTTCACCGTATCCTCGTAAGCGCCGACCGCATCCTGAGTACTCTTCAAACCGAGACGCAACTTCAAAACTTCGAGCAACTGCGGACGGTAAGCTCGATTGAGAACATAAGCGTTGCCTTCCAGCAAGGCTTTGATAACTCTCTCGACCACATCTCGCTGGTTCTGGAGAAACTTTCGGGCAGTCACCACGTTACCCACTTCCCAGGGGATAGGCATTGCGCGGAGGTCTGCCAGGACGTTCAGACCAAGTTGCTCGATCCTGCTGCGAAACTCCGGAGCGGCAACCGTTCCCCCAAGTGCCCCGGACGCGAGACCGGCAAGCCTTTCGGGTTCGTTTCCGGCCGCGACCAGTGTGATCTTGTCCCGCTCCGGGTCCACGCCCAGGTATTTCAAGCCCACGATGATCGCCAGGCGAGAAGCGGAAAGCCCCAAACCTGAAGACCCTACCCGCTTACCCTTGAGGTCCCCTAGGGATTTCACTGTGGGAGCCCCTATCAAATAATAGGGCATGACTGTTGCCGTGGCCATGATCTCCACGAGCGGAGCCCCAGCGGCGATGGCAGCAATCGTAGCGGGAGGATCCGAGTAAGCTATCTCGAGACCGCCGCCAAGAAGCGCTTGAGTCACTTGGGTACCGCCGCGAATATTGACGACCCTCACGTCAAAACCCTGTTTTTTGAAAAAACCTTCTTTTGCCGCCACCCACAAGGGTGACATGCGAGAGTTTACGGATGCGTGTCCCACATGCAACGGGGTCAATTGAGCCCACCCCTCTGACCACAAAAATCCCACAACGAGAACAACAGCTAAGAAACTGCCCACGCTTCTTTTCCAAAACTCACGGCTGCGCATGATGGTGTACTCCTTGTAAGCTATCCGCGATGACGTCCTTGCCAAAGCGATGAACGGCGTTGAGATTGCGCAATCCCCCCTTCCCCCCTTTTCCAAAGTGGGGATTTGAAAGTCTTCCTTTGTAAAGGGAGATTTAGAGGGATTTTTAAGCCTGCTCAACGCGACTCTGAAGAAACTCTGCAAAGAACTCGCGGTCAACTATTTTTTTGTTTTCCCGACACGCACCCTATGCTGCTCGCGCATCTCTCCCGTGCGGTAGTGCTCCCCGCGCAGCGCCCGCGCTGCATCCGCCGCGTCTTCCTCGCTCCAGCTGCCCAGGTTGTAACCGAACCAGGGGCTTTTCAACTGCAAGGGGGGAAGTTCCAACTCCCGCCACAACGACTGAGCCTTTTCCATATACTGCCTCTCCGGCAGAGAGGTGGGAGGATAGTTCCATTTGCGGGTTGCGTCGATCAAAATAGCGGAAGCCTTCACTGTTGTGCTCTCGCCGCGCGACTCAGGCTCCACGAGGGAAAAATCCAGACCCGTGGAAGCCATGATGTCGCGTATCTCCACGTCCCGGTGCGGCTGTATCCGGTAGGACATGGCCCAGTTCACCGAGTCCGCATCCCACGGATCGATATCGTCGTCCACGGCGATGAGTATCTTCGGAGCAGCCCGCGGAAGGTCTGCCAGGACCCGCAGCGCCTCCAGGGGATTTGCGCCCGCGGCTTTATCCATGCGCACGACGCACACGCCGTGGCCCCCGGCCGACTCCGGCAGCGCCACGTCGAGAATACCTTTCATGCCATGGTCGACGGAAAGGAGTTTGTAGAACCTGCCCTCTTGCCCCACGCCGCGAAGAACACTGCTCTCGCTTGGCGGAAACTGACTGAAAAATGCCTGGTAGATAGCATTCCGCTTGCGCGTTATGCATGTGACATTCATGAATTTGTCCGGCTCGCGATGGGCCATGTAGCCGGTAAACTCCCCAAAAGGCCCTTCGGACTCCAGCTCGTCGGTGGGAATGATTCCTTCAATGACGATCTCGCTGTGCGCGGGTACGAGCAGATCTACCGTCTTGCAGCGCACGACCTCGACGGGTTCTCCCGCGATGCCGCCGGCAACATGATATTCCTGCTGCACGCGCGAGGTGGAGCAATAGGAAAGATTCGGCGTGCAACCGATCACGATCGCTGCTTCCAGCGGTTTGCCGAGTGCATGGGCTTTGTTCCAGTGAACGCTGACATCCTGGTACGCAAATGCGAACAGGCCGACCCGCGTCGGGCTTTTGATCTGGCCCCGGTAAGTGCCGAAGTTCAAATCTCCCGTTTCCGGATCTTTGGTAACCCAGTGGCCCGAGCTGAGAAAAGGAGCACAATCAAAGCCGGGCGTCGAAATGGGAACCGGAAGCATGCCGGCGCCGCCGGCATCGCGCAGCATCTGGCCTTCGAAGATCATCTCCTGGCATGGCCCGGAGGAGACTATTCGCGGAGGGATGGCGTGAATCTGCGCCTGTGCCCATTTAGCGGAAATCTCTGCGGCGGAGTTCACGCCCATCCCCAACGCGTAAACAAGACGATTGGGCGCCATCACGGCCAGAGCCACGGGAATGTCGTACTTCCTGCCGGTGACATCCACAACATTCTCGAACAACCAGCCTTTGCGTTCGGCTTCCTGTAGCCCGCGAAATTGAAAGCGCACCAGAGGATGCATCTCTGTATCTTTGTTGATCGGCCGGCTGATCCGCCGCAGATAGCCGCGGGAGTCTAAAAAGTCGAGCCATTCATGCAAGTCGCGAAAGTAGGCCATCGAAACGTCTCCTCGGATTGTTCTAATGATCGGACTCGACCATGACGACAACAAAAGACTTTCTCACCACGAAGCGCACGAAGGACACGAAGGTTTCGTACTATTTTCTCATAAAACTTTCTTAAACTTCGTGACCTTCGTGGTGAACATTGGCGTTTCCTTTTTGGTTGCGGCGCTGGTGGCGTACCGGTGTCGGCCCGGCGTCATTCCTTCCACTGGTAAGTTTCCAAACCGGGGCGGAAGGTCCGCTCTTCTTTGAACTGTTTGACTCCCTTATGCCAGGTTTTCTTTTCCACGGCATCGAGTTCTGTCCACTTCGCCGTCTCCCAGGCGAGCGCATCTTCCAGGCTCAAATTCTGATCAACGCGAAAAACCTCCTTGCAATACGCCAGCACCGTCGGATTTTTTTTCTTAAGCTCCTCGGCGAGGTCGAGCGTCGCCTCGTGAAGGTTTCCCGGGGGCACGGCTGAGTTGACCAGCCGCATCTCTGCGGCCTGCTTTCCGTTGATCGGTCTGCCGGTCATGATCAGGTACAGCGCATCGCGCGGAGCGAGCAGCGAGCTCACCAGCTTGGTGACTCCACCCGCGGGAATGATGCCCCAGTTGACCTCTGAAAGCCCGAAGGTTGCCGTCTCGCTGGCAATGGCAAAATCGCACACGGCGAGCCACGCAAACGCCCCGCCGAAGCACCAGCCATTCACTGCGGCGATAGTGGGCTTGGGAAGCAGGCGCAAGCGCTTGAACATCCACTCAAACGCCGCCTTGCGCGCCTCCGCGCGGGCGTCCGGCTTTCCCTCGGTATCGTAGAAATACTCCTTCACGTCCATCCCGGCGCAGAAACCATCACCGGCGCCCGTAAGCACCAGAACCCGGCAGTCATCGTCGCGCTCGACCGCGGCAAGCGCGTCGCACATATCGAAATGCATCTGGGGATTCATCGCATTCTTCGACTTCGGGCGATTGAGCGTGATCGTGGTGATCTGGTCTTTGGACTCGACTAAGAGCGTTTCATAGGCCATTTCGTATTCCCTCCTCAGCGCGTCTGTCAGTAAGTATGCTTCCCGGACCGCTGTGAAGACGTATCACCGCCGAGACACCGGTCGTGAGAAAAAACCCCTTTTTCGCAAAAATGAGCGTTGCAAGTATTTGATTTCATTGAGGCCAAATTTGTAATTTTGATGGTTTTTGAATTTTTTCTCACGACCGCCGAGTGCACAGAGATTTCTTTCTACTCTTTCTTCTCTGCGACCTCCGCGGTCGTGAGAAAAAATCCCCAATATTTGTCTTGACTAGTGATATAGCTATGTATATAATTTCTCACTATGGGATACCTTACCAAAGTCCAGGTCATCGAGCGAGCCAACCAGAGGCGGCAATACTATTTGATCT
>JBGPIK010000344.1:0-7492 GCA_041484845.1 Binatia bacterium
CCCGCGAACGCGGTATTCCTTCGAGACAGCTTCAACCGACAGCAGCGCCACATTCCCTCCCCATGGTGATCGGGTCTAAAGATTCAAGGCTCGCGCAGCGTTCTCCCCAAGCAACTGGCGGCGCTCCTGTTCGCTAAGATCCAATTTCTGTGGATCGATTCCCCGCAGCTTGCTGGGTTAAGTAAATTGCCTATCCGAAGTCCGTCATTCCCGCATGCTTTAAGCGGGAATCCAGGCGGGTTCGGAACTGGACCCCCGATAAAAACATTCGGGGGTGACGCCCTTAGGACAAATCTCATCGCCGAGTTCTGATACCCCGAAGCTTGGTGCGGGGCTATTCATTTTGTTCACCGAGTCAAAGCCGCCCATGATCATCGGATAATCCGTTCCCAGCACCACGCGGTCGGCGCTGACGATCAAGCGATCCATTCATACCAGTAGCAAAACAAAAACGACATTATAAAAAACCGATTTTTCGTTTTAAATTGAGCTGGAGGAGGCTCATTGCGCCAACGAGGTCGTCGGGGGACGCCTCGCTTATCCTCCACCACCGCTCCAGAATAGCGGAAGTTCTTGCATTCCCTAGCACAGGTTCGACGGTTCGCACAAACTTCGCGGTCACGTCGTCGTCTTTCATGGGATTGCGCGCGTGGCCCAACGGATCGCGCGGCCACAGTTCGATGCAGCGGCCGTCTGTGGTTGTGGCTTTGATCTTCATTGAGATGATTTTCGGATAGATCGAATCGATTTCCTTATCAAGATGGACGCGGATTTTCGCCATTAGCGGCCGCAGAGCCGGATCGCGATACGCCTGCTCTTCAAAGGCGGCCAAGGTGATCGTGCCATCAACAAGAGTTTTCGCAAAAAGATAAGGCAAGCTGTGATCCGCCGTCTCCCGCGTCCTGGGGTCCCATTTTTCCGGCTCGCTGCCGATCTCGGTGTAACAAAAAGTATAGGTGCCGATTCCAATATCGGCGAGCTCGCGCCAGTCGACCTGGGCGCGAAGCTCAAGCGCTGCCCAGACCGGTAGTTGCCCGTTATATTCGACGGGCCAGTATTTCAGACGGGTTTCCGGTGAACGGTAAGGCCCCCCTTGGGTCGGCAACGCTTGCAGCTCAAACGGACCGGTGATCAAATCCCACAGGCCGTGCTTGCCCTCGAACGGTTTGTCGGCGCCCGTCATGCCCTCGCCGGCGAGCAGCGCGGCGAAGACACCGTTGCGCACGGCAAAAGCCGTGGCTGCGCCTTTCCACAATGAAAGTTCGCCCGCCCGGGTGTTGCGCATGGGCACGTTCGCAACCGCGATGATGGAAATCGCTTGCGCCAATTGCTGCGGCGAAAAATTGAGCAGATGACCGACGCCGGCGGCGGTGGCGACGCCGATGGCAAAGCCCTGGTCCCAGCCTTTGGTGCGCAAGTCGGTGGCATCGCTGATACGGAGAAACAGCTCATAAGCAACAACCAGGCTGGCAATCAGCCGGCGGCCGTCCGCGTTGGCAGACTCCGCGAGCGCCAACAAAGCTCCAAGGCAGTCGCTTGGATGTCCGCCCGGGTACTCGTCGTTGAAATCCAGATTGCGAATCATCGCGGTGTTGACGAAGGCCGCGCTTTCCGCGGTGGACGATTCACCGTGGCAGATGATGCGCCCGGGATAGCGCAGCGGAGCGGCGCCACGCGCCAAACGCAGGCCGATCTGCGCCGCTGCGCAATCATGGGCGGCGATGGCACAGGCTAACGTATCGATTAGAAATCTCGCTGCGGCGGAGACGACATCTTCGGGCAATTGTTCGAACGAAAGCTCCGCGGCAAAATTGGCGATCTGGCGCGTGAGGTTATCCATATTTATTTTAAGACCTCAATGTTTCCTCCAAATTTCACGGTCAATGAGTCGCGCTTCGCGCTCACTTCAGGATCTAATCGATGCATGGACGCATCAATGTCGCCCGGACCTGTTTCGGTGTCAACAGATGGCTTGTCGCGGTAGTGGTTCACTTAGACTCGCGAGTTCATTGTCGGCACCAAGAAAGATTCCTCGCTGTGCTCGGAATGACAATTTAAGCCGTCTGTCATCCCGAACGCAGTGAGGGATCTTGATTAAACTAAACCGCTACCCTTGTTGCCGACCAAAACAATTACAGCAGACGGAATGATCGGGCTTTGATGATCAGGAAAACCGGACTTTCTTCGCGTAAATCGAGTCTGGCAACGGCCGCAGGGGTTAGCCGCACGTAAAAAATATCTCCCGCTTCGACCATGAGCACCGCCTGTTCCGCCAGTGATTCAATGTGGCGCACTTTCCCGGGAATGATATTGCCGGCTGAAAGACCTTCGGGAGGTTGCGTTCCAATCAGGATATCATCGGCGCTGAGCCTAACCTGGAAAAACAAATCCGCCGATTCCCGCAGATAGGGAATATAGAGTTCCAGACCCTTTTCCGTGCGCACTTTGCTCCGTCCACCGGCGCGATCGGATTCTAGCATCCGAACCGTGAAAACGTTTTCAATTTCGTTTTCATCCATACTGCTGATCGTGGTTGTCGAGTGAAACAGTTCCTTGGGAACCCCCTGAGCGATCAATCGACCCTGACGGATCATCAATACCCAATCGGCGAGCGTCAAAACTTCAGTCATGTTGTGCGTGACATAGATGATGGGCAAGCGGAATTCATCGCGCACCCGCCCCAGATAAGGAAGAATTTTTTCCTTGAGCCCAATGTCCAAGGCCGCTAGCGGCTCATCTAACAGCAGGAGTTGAGGACCGCAGAGTATGGCGCGCGCCAACGCAACGCGTTGGCTCTCGCCGCCTGAGAGTTGGGTAACCGGACGGTCCAGAAGGGCGCGGATCTCAAGGACATCGACCACGTGATCCATTGCGGATGTCCGGGCCTTCCCGGTATCGCCAGTTCTCTGCGCGCCGAAAAGAATATTTTGTCGCACCGACAGATGCGGGAACAAGGCTCCTTCTTGCGGCACGTAGCCAACGCCGCGTTCTTGAGGCGAGCAGTTGATTCTCCGATCCGATGAAAACAGTACTTTACCTTCGATCTCAATTTCACCCGCCGCGACTTCTTTAAGCCCGGCGATGGCGTCGAGAAGCGTCGTCTTGCCGGAGCCCGAAGGTCCAAAAATCGCGGTGACGCGCGCAGCGAAGGACGCATCGATGTTGAGCTCAAAGTCTGGTAGCGGTATGAGACAGCGAAGCAACATGTCACGCCTTATTTGCGGAGCGGAGCAGCCGTTCCGAGCACCACACGAATACAAACGCGAGCACCACGGTTATGCCCAAGAGAGAGTAGGCGTCGCTGTCCTTGCCCGTTTGGACAAAGTTAAAGATCGCGAGCGAAAGCGTCTGCGTGCGGCCGGGAATGTTGCCCGCCAGCAAAATCGTCGCGCCGAATTCTCCGAGCGCGCGCGAGAATGCCAAGAGCGCGCCGGCGACAATGCCCTTGTAGGCGAGCGGAACGGTAATGACAAAGAAAATCCGCAGGCCGGACGCTCCGAGCGTCGCAGCGATTTGCTCGAGCCGGGGATTAACTTCCGAAAAGGAGGTCCGGACCGAACGGACCAAAAGCGGAAACGACATCACCGCCATGGCGATGAGAACGCCTTTCCAATTGAATACGACTTCCACACCTCTGTCGTAAAGCCACTGTCCAATAGGGCTTCGTCGCCCAAAGATTCTTAGCAGAATGAGGCCGGTTGAAACCGGCGGCATGACCAGCGGCAGCAAGACCAGCGTTTCGAGGGCGCTCTTCAGCGGCCACTCCTTGCGCGCAAAAAGCCAGGCTAGCGCAATGCCGAAAGGCAGGATGACGACCGTGCTGGCCAGTCCGACCGCCAGGGTAAAAAGGGTGATTTGCCAAGTTTCGAGTGAAAAGATCACGTGACGAAAATTGTGGCGTGCTCAATCAAGAACCGCAAAGCCGTATTTTTTGAAAACGTCTTTACTGGCGCGGTTCAAAAGGGTGTTCATGAAATCGTGAGCCGCTTGTTGCTTTTTGGAATCCCTCAAAATCGCCACGGGATAAATGATCCGTGGCGCTCTATCAACCGGCACTTCATAGACGATTTTGACTTTTTTAGAAAGAGCCGCGTCGGTCTTATAAACGAAGCCCGCTTCGACGTTGCCCGACTCGACTGAAGCCAAGGTCGCGCGCACGTCCAGGACCGGAATCACCTTGCGAGCGACTTTGTCCCAGAGGTTCTCGTCCTGCAGATATTTCTTGCTGTAGACTCCGGCGGGAACTGATGAAGGCTCCGCGAGCGCGATTCTTTTGACCGCGGGATTAAGCAAATCTTTGGGAGAAGCGATGGCGATAGGCGAATCGGCGGGCACAATCATCACCAGCTGATTTGAAAGCAGGTTCTTTCGCGTGCCCGGCTCGAGCCGGCCGTTTCTTTCCAGATAATCCATTTGTGCCAGATCGGCCGAGACGAAGATATCCACGGGTGCTCCCTCCTCTATCTGGCGGGCCAGGCCACTGCTAGCGCCGAAAGTAAAGCTCACCTTGTTTTTGCTCTTTGTTTCATAGGTGGCGCCGATTGCTTTCAATGCATCCGTTAAGCTCGCCGCCGCGGCAACTAAAATCTCGTCCGCGCGCGCAGGTTGCGCGAAGGTAACCGAGGCAACGAAAAACATCACGGAACCCAAGGCGGCAAGGCCGCAACCAAACAGTAAAACTCTCCCCCGCTCGCGGGGGAGAGTTGAGAGAGGGGACTTCGCGTTATCTGGTAAACAGCGTTTCATGGAATCACGAGTGCTACCCCTTCGGGTAAAAGATTTTGCGAAACTCGGCGGTGATCTTTTTCAATTCATCCGCACTGGGACTTTCTGTGAACGTTGAGTTGGGCGCGATCTTCTCCGCATCTTTAATCGGAGGATAGACTCCTGGGTAAAAGACAAACTCGCCGTCTTCGGCCACGAATTTCTGTCCTTCGGCTGAGCAGACGTAATCGATATAAAGCTTTCCCGCATTGACGTTGGCCGCTTTGCCGCTCAACGACACATAACTCGGTTCGCTCAGATACTTATCCATCGGCGCGTAAGCGATCGGCCCTTTGTATTGCTTCACGTACTTTATATACGTAATACCGACATCCGCTTCGCCGCGAATGACCGCATTGGGCACCGGCGCGAGCGATTCGACAAGATGAGGCTCCTGCCGTCCCAAACCGCGCACGTAGTCCAGCCACTTGTCGCCTTTGAACTTTTGCAGATTCCAGAGAAACTGCGCCGTTGTCGTATGGAGCGTCGGATCGGGCATGCTGAGCTTTTTCTTCCACCTGGGCGCGAGAAGATCGTCCCAAGTTTTCGGCACCTCGGCCGACTTAACCAGCTCGGTGTTGTAAAGAATCCCGAAAGGCAGCGTGCGCCATGCGGTGATCAGGCCGTCTTTGTCTTTTGCATAAGCGGGAAATTTTTCGGTGGCGGGGGCGATAAACTTCGCCGTCAGGCCCTTTTCCTTGATAATCGTGTGAACCGCACCTGCCGCTTCCAACACATCGAATCCCGGCCGGCCCGCGTTCCACTCATTGGTGGCGCGATCTAATACGGCGGTGGCCGAGCCGCGCCAGTATTCGACCCGTACGCCGTATTTTTTTTCAAAAGCTTTGTTGATCTGGTCCATGACCTGGGGCACGACGGTGCCGTAGACGACAACTTTGCCTTCCTTCTTAGCAGCGTTAACGTCGGTCGATTGGGCAAACAGCAAAGGTAAAGATGCTTGCGTCAGCACAAACACGAGTGCAGCAACCCAAAGCGCCGTCAAGAATCTGAATTTAAACATGCAATCCTCCTTGGTGGATCAACGTCGAATTTCCTTGTTTGTGGCGAGTCTGCAAGCCAATGACTTCGGCGGCCATGGTTATTTCGGCGGTTTTTTGAACCGCCGCCATGCGCCGCTCCAATCGCAGCCGCAGTCCTTGCAGTACCATTCGGTCATGCCTTCCCATTCTTCGCGATCGGCGAGCACGGCTCGACCTTCATCGATCGCTTTTTGGAGCGCCGGAGTGGGGATACCGTGGACGATGGGGACGACATGATTTGAACCGCATTCAGGACAGCGCGGGGGGGTCTTACGTGTCTTACCTTGCGAGGCGTGATTTTCGTGGGTTGCATCCTTCATACCGTGGTGAGTCATGGAGTATTGGAGTTGTGGAGTAATGGAGTGATGCATTGAACCCAATATTCCAACACTCCATTACTCCAGTACTCCAATTCCGACTCAGTACTCCATCACTCCAACCTTAAACGCTCTTCCGCAGTTCTTTGGCGACCTCGACGAGCAGGCGCGCCTTGGCGTCGGCGAGGTCGCGGGTAATCGTCATCAAGCCGCAATCCGGGGCGAGCAGCAGGGCGTTCGGTTCCACAACCTTGAGCGCCGCGCGCACGCGCTCGAGGACCTGCGCCACGGGCGGAACCGGAGCATCGCTTGGGTCGACGCAGCCGAACATCACGAGCCGTCCTTTGCAGATACTTAGCACGGCCGGATCGTAGTTGCTGCGCGCGAACTCCACGGCGAAGCCGCCGATTCGCGTCTTCATGAGTTCTTGCAGCAGCTCCGGATATTCATGCTCATGCTGGAGGTTTGCGCCGCCCGGATAACCATAACACAGGTGGACGATAGTCGGCGTATGAATGCCTTCGAGACAACGGTCCAAAGCGCGTGCGCCGTAAGCGAAAACCTTTTCGTGATACCGGGTCATCGCCGGCTCATCGATCTGCAAGACAGCGCATCCCGCCGCCTGCAGATCGCGCAGCTCCGCGTTAATCGCCACTGCGACGTCCATTGCCAGCGCTTCTTCGTCATTGTAGGTTTCGTCTATTGTGCTGTCGATCACGGTCATCGGACCGGGCACGGCCATTTTAATTGGCTTCTCCGTTTGCGCTTTGGCAAAGCGCAAATCATCGACAACGGCGGAAGCGCGCCGCCCCACTTTGCCCACGATGCGCGGTACGAGGTGATCTTGTTCGCGCCGCCGGTAAATCTTCTTGACCCCCAGCTTCACCAAGTCGATGCCATCGAAGGACGCCAAGATGTGATTGATGAAATGCGTGCGGCGTTGCTCGCCATCGGTCAACAGATCCAGGCCGATTCGTTCCTGGGTTTGCAGCGCCAAACGAGTCGCGTCGTCCTGCGCTTCTTTCAACGGGGTGCCGTTCAAAAGAAAATTGACCTGGCTGCGGTCCTGGCTGGCGAGCCAGGACGGCCGGGGAAAACTGCCGACCGTGGTTGTGGCAATGGCTGGGAGTTTCATGACATCACCTCTGGAACTCAATCCTTCTTTGCCTATATACGCGGCGGTTCAGAAAGACAAGGTGAAGAACCGATGAGATATCGGGGCTCTGCGGCCTGTCGCCAAAAGCGGGCAACGGTAATTGCAAATGGGTATCGGGGAGTTTGTGCTAAGAAAGTCGAAGGGCTCAACCCATTTTACCCAGCGCGGCAGAGCCGCAACAAAACCGGGATTCACCACAGAGGCGCAGGACGTGA
>JBGPIK010000345.1:0-7488 GCA_041484845.1 Binatia bacterium
AGAACAAGATGTCATTGATACCGCAAAGGAATCAATGGATCTGCACCGTGCCTACTTCGGCGGCATGGCACATGCCATGTCTCAGGCAGCCTAATCTGCGAAGGGGGCGAATATGAAGCTCGCCGAGCTCGACACTGAATTGGAGAAAAACCAACTCTCCGGTTTCTGGAAAACTCGCGTTCCGTTACATTCTTCCGAGGCGCCTTACCTGTGGAAATGGGAAAGTTTACTTGACGGCCTGCTCAAGGCGAGTGAAACCATCGGGATCGAGCAAGCGGAGCGTAGGGCGATTCGACTCGTCAGCCCGCATCTCCCGATTAAGTCCACGTCTCACACGCTACAATTCACATTTTCAATCGTGAATCCCGGTGAGATTGCGCGAGCTCATCGTCACAACATGGCGGCGATCCGATTCGTGATTCAAGGCAAAGGCGCCTATACGGCGGTTGCCGGCGAAAAATTTCAGATGCAAGAGGGAGATCTGATTCTCACGCCTAATTGGACTTGGCATGATCATCACAATGAATCCGAAGATCCGATTATCTGGCTGGACGGTTTGGATGGGCCGTTGATCCAGTCGCTGAACGTTTTGTTTTTTGAAGAGCACGAGAAGGTAGAGCAACCGATCTCTCGCGAGACGGGGGAGTCGCTGAGCCGTTTTGGATTTGCGCGTGCCGCCACCTTCGATGAGGCGCAACTTCGTGGAATTCCCTTTCGTTACAACTGGCCGGATACCTACAGGGCGCTCAAGATCATGAGCGATAAAGAGCGCGATCCTTATGACGGTACATTGCTGCGCTACATCAATCCCACTACGGGCGGTTTTACGTATCCGACCATGTCTTGTGAGATTCAACTTTTGAAAGGCAAAGAGAAAACCCGGACGCATCGCCATACCAGCACGAGCCTCTATCACGTATTCAGAGGACAAGGCCGGACCTCGGCTGGAGAAAGTCGGCTCGAATGGAAAAAAGGCGACTCCTTCGTCGTGCCTCTCTGGCAGTGGCACTCGCATGAGAACGTTTCTGACGACGAGGCCATTCTTTTCTCGATCAACGATCGGCCGGTAATGGAAGCTCTCCGGCTCTACCGCGAACAGGCCGATACCTAGGTCATTCCTTGGCGTACGAAACGTATATCTTTCGCACGGGGCGAATCATCGGCTAAAGCCTGCAATCGCTGTTCGTTGCCTCCTTTCGAACGAAATTTTCGTTAGCGGTCTCTCGTTCAAAAAAACCGGTTTTGTTCGGGTTCGACTGGTAGCAAAGACAGACCTCATCGGACCCTTTGAAGTCGGCCGAAAATTGTAAGCTTTGGCCAATTTTGTCTACGTCGGGTGATTCGCTGCATATTAATGTGCTTGTCTAGAGTTCTCTGCGCGGCCAAGGAATTCTTCGGAATTAAGGAGGCTTAGATACCTAAAGAGCTACCTTGGGCTAATTGGCATAAGTTGTGCTCACCTCAGACCGCGGAACGAAATACACGTGTTCGTGGGTTTAGAAAGGAGAATATGCGGATGGAAGAGATAATGACACCATCAGAAGTGGCCGCGCTTCTTAAGATCCATCTTAAGACCGTTTATAAGCTCGCCGAAAAAGGCGTCATTCCAGGTAATCGTATTGGTCGAAGTTGGCGCTTCAGTCGTAACGATGTTTTGGAACTGGTCTCCAGCAAACCGATGAGTTTGTCGGACGTCGGCGACGAAGAACCAAAAATGGCTGCCACGAAGTAGCTCGAAGCCAGTATTTTTTGTTGTGGTTATTATAGGATGGAGCCGCAAGCCATCGAGCAACTCTATAACCTGTTGTGTGAGCGGGGGAAAGTTGCTGAAAAGATTACCAGTGTTAAGACCGCGCTGGGTACCATCAGTCAGAGTCTTTCGACAGCGCTCGCGCAGCAATATGTCCACACCGCTCACCCTGGCATTGAAATTAGAGAGGATTTAATGAAAGAAGAGCAAACGTATGAGCGACTTCTACAAGCTCTGCACGACATGCAAGCTCAAATAGAAGAACGTGTTCGACCGGTAGCGGAACAGGTTATTCAGGCTGAAGTGGAGCGATTACGGGATCTTTCGGAACGGCATCGCACTGCACTGCAGGACAGTCTTGCTCATATTGATGAAAACATCTTGAACTGTCGCTCGCACGTCGATCAATACCAGCAAAGGCGCTCCGACCTCGCGGCACTGAATGAACGCTTGACCCAGCTCGGATCCAATCCCGCGCCGATCCCGGATTCCTTGCCCGAAGCAAACCTCGGCGACATCATCAGGGTGCGCGTCGACGGTTTGCGCACGGAGGGAAAGATTTAACGGGGCGTGCGGGGCGAATGATGGGCCTCGAAGCAAAGGTGTCCTCCCGAACCTTTTGTCTGGACCCACACCGCTGATAACATCCTCGCCGGCAGCGCTCGATTGTTCTAGCAACCTGTGAGACAGGGCTCGTGATTCCGGAACATCTTTCTTTGATTCAGAATCTCCCGGCCAAGGCTCTCCGGTAATAGGAAAGATCTAGATACTTTTCCACCGGCGGCGCGGGCCGCGCCAAATAGCCCATCTTGCCTCGTAAATCGAGAGCCGCCGCAACCCCGGATGTATTGAGCGCAGCTTGTGGGTAAAGGCCGTGCTCTCCATCCAGCAGGGCGTCCAAAGACTTCTCTGCCGCCGCCCCGTCAATGCCGTTGTATCGAGCGAGAATATCGAGGCAAAATCGCCGATTTTGCAACTCGAAACACCACTGTGTGGCCTCCACGTACGCGCGAATGTAACGGATCAAACGGTCCGCATGCTGCTGCGCCCAACGCCGGCTTGCGGCTCCGCATGTGCCCTGATAAACGGGTATCATCTCGCCGTCTTTAACAAGCAGGTGGCAACCCGCCGCCAGAGCATTCTTCACATAGGGTTCCGTCAACAGAGTTGCGGAGATTTTTCCCTCCAGCAATGCAAGATAGCGGTGTTCCCATCCGCCAATCTCTATCAACTGGTAATCCTCTCTGCCGAAACCCTTGGAGTGCAGCATTCCTTCCAGCACGAGCGCGAAGCCGCTCGTGCTGGCATCAACGCCGATCGACTTCCCCAATAGCGAATCGATGGTTGTGAAATCCGCAGAACCGACCAAACTGAATAGTCCGCTATGCAGGCCCATAAAGAGAAAAAGATCGGAGCTTTTATCACTTTCAACATCGGCGATGATGTCATCGGCACTGGTATGGCCGATATCAAATTCGCCTTCTTTGAGAACCCGGGTGATGTATAAAGAGCCTGGTGTATAAGTTATTTCAACGGAGAGCGCGTGCCGGGCGAAAATCCCTGCCTCTATCCCCGCATGGACGGGTAAGTTGTAAGCGGCGCGAAATTGGATCAGTTTGAGCGTCTCTGTAGAACTCATAGGGATGTGTTTTATGCTGCCGACCGACTATCACATCGAACACGAAAGTTAAACGTGGCGGCTCTTCAAGCTCCGCCATTTCTCGCACTATGATTGCCGCGCGGAAGAAGTTTTTAGGTGGGTGATTTCACCGCGTGCTGTCAACCGCGGTAGAAATTTCAAGCTTGAGAATCAGCGTGGTGTTCTAACCTCAAGTAGCTTCGTTTGAAAGAGGATGCTGTGGCAGTATCAGGCGGAAAGTTGCGCCTCGGTCTGGCTCGCTCGCGTAAGTCATCGTTCCTTTGTGAGCTGCAACAATTTGCCGAACGATCACCAATCCCAGGCCCGTTCCGGAAGCCTTGGTAGTGGCGAACGGTTCCAGGATGTCGATGCCATCGGGAATTCCAGTACCGGTGTCCTCGACTTCGAGAATGACCTGGTCGCCGGAGCTACGGACGCGCACTATCATTTTTCCCCCATTCGGCATCGCCTCGGCAGCGTTTCTGCAGAGATTAAGAAGCGCCTGCTTTAACTTTTCTCTGTCCGCCATAACCAGAGGCAGATCCTCAGGACACGCCTGCTCAACCTGGATTCCACGGCCCATATACTCGGGCGACTCCAACGCCAGAACTTCTTTGATCACCGTGGCGAGCAGGGTGGGCTGGAAGTTATAGTTTTCACGGCGGTAAAGAGAGCGAAATTCGTCAAGGAGTGCCCGAAGATGCTGGATCTCGTTATTGATGGTCTGCAAAGCAGAACTTACTTTTTCATCAGAAAGGCTGCCCTGCCTTGCGAGATAGCGCTGCAGAAGTTGAGTGGTCATAGCCATGCCGTTAAGCGGGTTTGCGATTTCATGAGCGAACTTGGCGCTGGTGGTACCGATGGCGGCCAGGCGCTCATTCTCGATCAGTTGATCGTGGAGCCTTTGTAGGGCCTCAGCCATGCTATCAAAGGCATATGCGAGGCGTCCCAGTTCCCCTTTCCTGTAAGTAGGCCCAATCCGCGCCTTGAGGTCACCAGTTCCCAACCGCTCCGTTGCGCCCAGCAAATCACCGACCTCACGTCTGATAAGCGACTCACCGATTACGAGCGCCCCCACAACCGTTAAAACACCAACGATAAACAGCAGAGTGAAATCGCGAATGAAAGTCCGCTTGATGCCAGCAAATAGCACCTCTTTGGGAATGCCTACGCTCACGGTCAAGCCTGTGTTCCCGGAAACGGCGCCCATCGGCATGAATACGTAATAGCGGAGGATGCCATCTGCACCCTTGGCTTCCGCTTTGCCCTGACCTTTTTGAGCTAGAATAGCTTTGTAAATGGCTACATCGGACGCCGTCTTGCCGACCCACTTGTCCCCATCCGGATACCGGGCCAGGACGGTACCGCTTTGATCTCTTATCGTTATTACTGATCCCTGAGCCAACTTGGCTTCAGTAAATAACCTGCTGAACCAGTCAAAGCCAAATTCAACAAAGAGAACTGTTTGCACGATTCCAGGTCGACCAACGAGAGGGTAAACATATACGAGATTGGACTCCCCATTGATCCGATAACCGCTAACAGCAGGAACGCCCGTTCGCAAAGCCTCTTTATAATAAGGGTGAGCGGCAAAAATAGCTGGGGCATCAAACGGTCGCGCAGAGCAGGATAGATCGCCGGTTGTCCTCAGTACTCCCAGGTTTTTGTAGGTGGGCAATTGCTTGAGGATGTCATTGAGCAGCGCGCTGCAAGTCCCGGCATCAGGATTCCGCAGATTCGGAAGTTGCGCCAGCCCTGTGAGGAATTGGTGCGCTCCCTCCAGGATTCGCTTATGGTTGCTGGAGACCTCGTGTGCTACGTGCATGGCATTTTGCTCCGCCACGACTAGGCTCAGCTCCTGCTGTTCTGATATCTCGTAAAGAATTAGCGCTAGCCCTGGCACAGCGGCGGCGACAACCAAAAGAATCAGGCGGACTCGAAGGCTTGAGAACGAAAAATGTGGCATTACAAAGACCCGTCTCCGAGAAAACCGCAGTCTCCCACTACCCAAGGAGGGTTGTCAATCCGAGATATTTCTGGGACAGCGCTCAAGAAGCTTCTCTTCAAGCGTGAAAGCGGCTACAGGTAGAGATGAACTGAATGATGCCCTAATGAGGTTCAGCTTGCGGGGAATCTCGGCAAAGGGAACGGCGATAGGGTTGCCGCGCAATACACGGGATTGCGATTGGTGGTGCGCCCGCCGAGAATCGCAGCTTCGTCGTGTGATTGGAGATCAAATTATATGAGATCAATTCAGTTCAAATACAGCCTTAACGCAAAGCTCAGCCGTCGCTATTTAAGCGATCGGCCTGAAACGCTTTGTTATTAGCGTTCAGAGACAGTCTTCGACCTCGAATGTGGTGGCTTTTATACGCGACCAAACACTCCTTGGATCACGATGGTGCGATCCTCTTCCACATTACGCATGTGATTCTGCAGCATTTGAGCGAAGTCGGGGCCAAAGAGTACGTGCGGGCCAAGTGAGGGTTGCACCCCAGACGTCGCTTGTATTGCCGCTAACCGCTCTTTAACCCCGGCTACGGCAGATGTATTCATAGCAACCCATGCGATCTCTTTGAACCCCGTCCCTTTGATAAGCATGCGTATCGTCTCAGGCGGCAATAGGTGGCTTATCAGTGGGTTGCGTGCCCACGGCACCGGGAAATGAATCGGCGTGACCGGTCCGGCCATAATCTCGTGCAGCGCCAGTCGTCCACCAGAGCGTAACACGTGGTAAATTTCGGCGAAGAGCCTCTCCTTAGCAGCAATGTTCATCGAGCCTGCTGTACCCACACCACATCAAAACTATTGTCGAGAAACGGCAGGTCAAGTGCATTACCGAGCTGAAAGGTTACGCGGTCGCTCAGCCTGGTGCGGGCGGTGAGCATCTCTCCCACACGGCAGAACTCTTCGGTGAGGTCTAATACCGTTAGTGCGCACCCAAACTCACTTGCCAGAGTGCGAGCCGGACCACCTATGCCTCCCCCGACGTCCAGCACCTTCATCGCCGGGGTGAGCCATGCTAGGCGTGCGAGCTCTAGTGTCGCCTCTTTGCCACGAACGTGAAGCTGATCTACCGGAGCGAGATCCTCCACAGTGAGCGCGTCAGGATCTTTACCGGCAGCACGCAGAGCCGCTAGGACTGCCCGCCCGAGGTCGCTGCGACCATAGTGATCGCTAACCGATCGGTCACTTGACTTTATGGTCATAGTCGCTCCTATGCGTAGTGCTCATTACTCTGGCACCCTGAATCAGCCGATCCTTTCACTTTACTGAAACAGCTCGCTGGACGTTAATTTGCCTAGAAATAGATCCGAACGCCGGATCGCTTCCGCCCTGTCGGATGCGCTTATGGTGATCGCCTTCTGGGCAAATTTTTCGCAGTAGCCGCACTTCTCGCAAGCGACATAGCGGCAATCGATCTTCTTTAGACCGTTAAAAAATCCCTCCAACTTTTGATTGTCGATAAAAGTTTTCTCGGCGGCAAAGATGGCGCCTCCCATTTGCCGCAGGTTTTCTCGCGCGGTGGGATCCATCGATTTGGCTCCCGGCACGAACCGGTGTTCGGTCCTTCTCGTGTGCAGACAAATGATGTCCGCCAGATTCCCCTCGTATTTTCTTTCGCTGTAAGCCTTGACCCTTTTCAACAGGCCTCTCGCATTGAGAGAGCGATCGACGAGCTTAAACTTGGTGATGCGGATTTCTTCGTAGTGGTGGAGATCTTCCGGCCTGATCCATCCTGATTTGATGATCTCCACGGGATTTTTCACCCGGATGTTCTTGCAGTTGACCAGACAGGAATCGACGTACGCGCCGCCCGCCTCCTCGTGAGGCTGCGAGCCATGGGAGGCGAGATTGGCATGGTAGTTCGCGAAGGGACAGCCTCTCAGGCAGGCGAGATTGGCAAAAACCTGAATCTCACAGCGAAGATTTTGCCGCATCACGCGGAGCAATTTGAAATCGCGGCTCGGACCGTCGTCGGGAATCACCACCTCATCGGCGCCCAGCCCCTCCCAGAACTTGGCTTTTTCCAACGAGTCCACATTGGCGTATTTGCCGACGCAAAGCTTGAGCGCGGGAAATTGTTTTTTCATCAACT
>JBGPIK010000346.1:0-7472 GCA_041484845.1 Binatia bacterium
TGCTCGGTTCGCCGCTTGCGCTTTGCCACGGGCGTTCGCTCCAGCAACTCGGTTTGCGGGCTGCTCCAAGGCACAGGCTCATTGCCTCGGTCTGGAGAGCTCGCCTCTCGATTGACTTTGATGTGAGAAATGCGGGCTAGGCTTCGGGCCAATCCGAAAGCGGCTCAAGCTGCGTCGATTGAGCCTCCTGGAAACACGTCATCCGCCGCGGTTCAGTTCGGACCGCTTGCACTTTGCGGCAGAGCCTCATCAATGCGCTGTGGAGAATTTAATTACCATTGATCTCGCAAAACAAGATTGTTATGGTTGCCAAAGAAGGCCACGGTCGTGTTGGAACGAAAAAGACTTTTTTTGCGGGTCGGCGATGAGGTCTCCCATCTTCGTTATGAAGAATGGGGCATCGGCGTCGTCATGGAAATCATGACTTCGTCGGTTCCCGGCGGGACTTGTTTAGCGCGGGTTCGTTTTCAAGATGGTCAACTACGTTGTTTCAACAACGATCTTGATAACGAAGCCTGCTGTTATTATTTCGGCCTGCGGCGCTATTGGAATCCCAGTCACGGTGTCAATGCCATTCGCTCCAAATTTTTCTTGAGAGGATAGTATCTATGCGAAAAACAACCCCGGCTCTGAAGCCCGTCGTCGTATTCGCCCTGATCTTAAGCAGCCTCGCCCCGGCCCTATCGCGCGCCGAGGATACGATCGAGAAAGCCGGAATGGCTGTAGAGATGACGGCAGGAAACATGTGGTTTATTCCCGCGAAATTCATTTCCGCTTCCATAGGAATCCTCAGCGGAGCGCTATCGTTTGTCGCGACGGGTGGAAATGTCGACCTGACGCAGCAGATCTGGCAGGATACGCTTCAGGGGCCCTACGTGATCACGCCCGAGCTGGCAAAAAAATCAATCGGCGAAAGGCCGGAGTTGTTGCAGACTAAGTAAGTCGGCGCATGTAGCCCCGCTCGTACGCGAGGCTACATGCTGTTATTGACGGTGGTGTGATTAGGCAGACAAATTCTTCTTAAAAAAGCTCACCGTTCTGGCCCACGCGTCTTTGGCCGCCTCGGGATGATACCGATCCGCGTTAGTATTATTATTGAAAGCGTGCTTCGCTCCGGGATAGATTTTAACGTCGAAACTCTTGCCGGCCTTGGCCAAGGCAGCTTTCAGCGGTTCGACACCGGGCATAATGTTAGGATCGTCCTCGGCGTAGTTACCCATGAGCGAACAAGGAATATTCGCTACGGAATCCAAGGGATCGGGATTGCGACCATAATAGACGACAGCGGCGTTCAGGTCCTTGCATTTAGTCGCAAAATTAAGTGAATTGCCTCCGCCCCAGCAGTAGCCGACGACACCGACCTTGCCGTTCACATAATTTTGTTTTTTCATGTAGCTCAGAGCCGCGGCTAGATCCTCCGCAACCATCGCGCCGGTCACTTTTTTTATTGCTTCCGTGGCGGCGTCACTTCCATTATATTGATCGCTGCCCCCGATCCGGCCCATGCAATCCACCGCGATCGCGGCAAATCCGTCATTCGCAAAGCGGCGGGCTACGTCTTTGATGTGACCCACCAGACCTCGGTTTTCGTGGATCACGATTACTGTGCCCAGATTCTTTCCGTCCTTCGGGCGGGAGACATAGGCGCTTACGTTTCCGGCGTTGCCGGGAAACTGGACCATTTCCGACTTGAGGCTCGCATCACTCGGATCGACAATGTTATCTATAGTCTGAGCCATTTGTTCTATTCCTCCTTCTAATGAGTTTTGGGCTGTCCCACCTATAGCGAAAAACAGTTTTCAAATCTAGAGCCGCTTGACGGTACCGAGCGGTCAAAAAAAACTGGACGTCGCAGGACGCCCAGTTTTCAATTAGCCGAATAAGAATAACCGCGGTCTTTAAACTAAGAAGCCGAAGTGGGAGTGGACGTTGACGAGGACTTTTCGCTGCTCTTTGACGAGGTCTCGGTCTTGGTTTCTTTTTTAGTTTCCGACTCGGATTTGGCGGCGCCGTTGTCACTTTTGGTTACGCTCTTGTCCTTGCGCGCATAATCCGTGACGTACCAGCCGGTCCCCTTCAGTTGAAACGACGTATTGGAAATAAGTTTTTTAACCTTGCCTTTACACGTCGGGCATTTGCTTAGCGGCTTTCCCGTGATTCTTTGGGTCAATTCGAAGGTGCCGCACTTTTCACATTGATATTCGTAAATGGGCATGGAGAATCCTCAATCTGGCAGTTTAGGTCAAGTTAATCACTGTTTTACCGCTTGTCAATTAATGAAGCTGTCGGCGCAACGCGACGGTCATAAGACCTTTATTATAACCTCACATTACGATCAGAACCGTCCGCCTTGATGTGGGGTCCACCGAAAGCTTCGGAGCGGTTGCCGAAGAGCACCAAAGGTTCGGTCCCCGTGTTGGTGATCTGATAATAATCCTTGGCCGCCAAGAACACTATTTCATTCTTTGCAATCGCCCTCTCCTCCCCCTTTATTCCTTTGACCACCCCTTTTCCTTCCAGAACCAGGAAAGTCTCCGGGTTTGCGTGGTAATGCATATCCGTGCCGTCACCGGAGACAAAGTAAAGCATCCAAGATCTAAAGTTCTCCGTTCCGAACAGATCGATCTTTCTCTTTTTATTGTTCTTTGCCTCGTTAATCTTCTCATTTAGGCTCACAACATCCATATGGATCCTCCTGCGTGAGTGATCGGGTCGTACCATAAACTCAAATTTGCGCTTGGGAGCTTGTTTATCCTATCGAGGCCCGCATAAAACAGCAAATGGCGCCATGCAGACCTTTGGACGAGGCCGAACCCGGCTTGACAGCCCTGGCGCTTGTTCACTATGTAGAGAGAGACTCTTCGATGCCTATTTGAGGAGACCCTTATGCTTCAACTTAGCGAAGCTCAGGCCAGAGAATTCGTCGCCGAGCTGGTCGCAAAAGTGAATCGCCGCTGGAAAGAAACCGTCGATAAGACCCGCTTTATGGCGGAGCTCAAGGAAGGAAAGCTCAACAAAGAGACGCTGCGCCTCTTCTACAAAAACTGGGGATCTTTCGTCCCGGTCATTAACTCGGTCTACACCTCGGCGTTTTACAAACACCTTTGGTTTTTCGTAAAGAACGTCGATCTCATGAACGTGTACACGGAAAAAGTTCTCGACGAGTTCGGCCACCCGAGTCCGCCGGGGCACATTCAGATTTTGATCGGGACGGGAAAGGCATTGGGCTTGACGGCCGAGGAGATACTGCTGAGTCCGATGCTGCCAGCGGCGCGGGCGCTACCGGATTTTCATCGCACGCTGATCAACGACGGCCAGATCCAAGAATACTGGTTTTCAGTATTGTGGGAGCATGCTTTCGGCAATTCGTGTTTGGATTTTTTTAACGCGTTGACGCTGCACTATGGCCTTACCGCCGAGCAGGCGAGCTATTTTTCCAAGCATCATGAAGCGGACACCATGGACCACCTCGACCGCAAAGCGCACAGCGAAGTGACCCAAACGGTGCTCGTGCGCCTGCTGCAACACGGCGTCATCGAGCGTCCGGGCTACTCGGCCGAATATTGCGCCGTCACGCCGGCGGATTTGAATGCGCTCATGCTGGACGGCTGCTACCAAGCGACGCACTAACCGGAAACGGGCAACGCCCGCCTCCAGCATTTCAAACCGCAAATTTCAGATTCAAACGGATTCTGTTTACTATCAACGAGGGTCCAGCCCTCGATGCGCTGGACTTGTTCCGGGAGGAAGCGCGCCGCCCGGTGGCGCTCGCGCTCGGCAGCGCTTTGAGCGGAAAGTTTTGCGCTTGCATCAGCGCAGTTGACTCGTTGCATGATTCCTTATAGGTTGCGTTTCCTGCAATTTGACCGTCAATAAGATGAGGAGGACAAGGATATGGACAAAATACAATTTCCGTATCGCTCGGACAGTCATCTGGCATTTCTTCACGTGGTCGGCGAGTCCGGCAGTTGGGAGAAACACGGTCTGCAAGTAGAATACGATAACTACATCAGCTCCGAGGACGCGCACAAAAACGTCGCGAACGGCACCGTTGAATTCGTCGGCGGCAACCATTTGTCTCCCTACATCCGGCGCCCGCAGGGCGACAGGTGGGTTTACCTAGGACAAAGCGTGAGCGTTTTAAATCATCGCATGGTCGTGCGTGCCGACTCGGGCATCAATAAAGTTTCGGATTTGCGCGGCAAACGAGTGGCCACCAAGGGCCAGCACCCAGGGCTTAACACCTGGCTTTTTATCAAGCAGCACGGCTTGCTGGGAGAATGCACGCTTGAGCGCTTCCGCGGTGAGACGCCGCATTGGCACGCGGTAAAGGAAGGAAAAGCCGACGCTGCTTTTGTGACGCCGCCCGCGGACATTCTCGCGCGCCGCGCCGGAATGAAAGTGATCGATGTCGACTTTTTGCCGATGGTTTGGTTTACAACCGTTTCCACCGGCCTGCCTTTTGTGGAAAAGCACCCGGACATCGTCGATCGATTTCTCCGCGGCCTTTGCGAGGGGATTGCCTTCTTCAAGACGCATCGCGCCGAGTCCATCAAGATCATCAAAGAGAAATACCAAAACGAAGGCGAACTCGACGACGAAACCGCTACCCACCTCTACGAAGACCTGAAATCGATCCTTCAGGCCAAGCCCTACGCAACAGTTCCCGCACTCAGCAACGTATACGAAATTTCGATTGAACAAGATAACGCAGCCGCAAAAACCGACCCGCTGTCTTTGTGGGACTTTCATTTTCTGCGTCGCATCGACGACAGCGGCTTCATCGATAATCTTTATCGCACTTAGCGAGCGCAAGAGGACGCGCCATGAGCGGTGTCGGGCCCAAACTCGGCGTGAAAATGAGCGCCGACGAGGCGAAAAGCTTCGTTGACGAAATCAATCAAAAGGTCATCCGGCGCTGGGATGAAAGGGTAACCCAAGGGCCGTTCATGCGCCCGTTTATCGAAGGCCGATTGCCGCTGCCGGCGCTCCGGCTATTTTTCAAGAACTGGGGCAACTTCACGGTCGAAATCAACACGCTGATCGCCGCTTCCTATCACAAGCACATCGGCTTCTTTAAACGTCAGCCGGATCTTTTGGCGCCGTTCGGCGCCAAGATCGCGGACGAGTTCATGCATCCGAAGCCGCCCGGCCACGTGCTCGTCATGCTCCAGACGGCTGAAGCTTTCGGGCTTAACAAGGAACAAATCCTCTGCGAGCCGATGCTGCCGGAAGCGCGGGCTATTCTGGACTTTAAACGCTCGCTTCTCTGGGAGGGAACGGTTGCGGAGTGGTGGTTTTCGATGCTCACCGAAGAACCGATCGGCCATTGGGCGGCGGCGTGGTTCAAAGCCTTGACGGCCCAGTACGGATTTAGTCGGCAGCAAGCGATTTACTTCTCGACTCACGAAGAAGCCGACCTTGAGGAGCATGACGGTGTGATGGGCCACGGCAGCTTCAATCGCATGGTGATGCAGCGCATCCTGGAAGATGGCTACGCCGACACGCGCGCAGGCTACACGCTGGAATATTGCGCGCTCGCTTCGGTCGATCTTTACGGCGTCATGCACCGTGCCGCGGTGGAGCTGGCCTCTTAGCCCGCTGGGCAGACGAAGGATACGAAACGTTGCGATCGACCACGGAGCCCGTAACAGCGGAGGCACGAAGGATGGTTCAAGGTTCAACGTTTAAGGTTCAAGTTTTAACTCATTCGGACCTTGAGCATTGAACACTAGATCCTCATACTCATTCTGGAGGGCTTTTCCGCTGAATCCACTCACGCGTGGATAATACAGAACAATAAGCGGCAGCTCGAAACGAATCTTGTCGGAGAGGGAGTTTTTTCATGAATCTCGCCAATCATGATCTGCGCGCCTGGATGCACGAGGTTGAATCCATCGGCCAACTGCAGCGCATCCGGGGAGTTCCGTGGGACAAGGATATAGGCGGCTTGCTCGAGATGATTTTGGAGCGCAGCAAGCATCCGCCGGCTCTATTGTTCGAAGACATTCCGAACGCGCGCCAAGAGATGACGATCCTGTGCAGCCAAATCGACGGCATCAAGCGTTTGGCGCTGGCCATGGGAAACGATCCCAAGCTCGGCATCACTGAGTTCATTCAAGCGTGGAGACAAAAAGTCCGAAATCTTCAGCCGGTGGAGCCGCAATATGTAAAGGACGCGCCCATCTTCGAGAACTCTGTCGAGAAAAATATCGATCTTGAAGCCTTCCCCATTCCACGCTGGCACGAGCTCGACGGCGGAAGATATATCGGCACCAATGATCTGGTGATCACCCGCGACCCGGAAGAGGATTGGGTGAACGCCGGAACCTATCGCGTCATGTTGCAAGCACGGGACGCGGTGGCGCTTTACATTTCACCCGGAAAACACGGCCGCATCCACCGTCAAAAATACTTCGACATGGGCAAACCTTGCCCCGTCGTGATGTCCTTCGGCCATCATCCCCTTTTGTTTATCTCCGGTTGCACCGACGTGCCAACCAAAATGAGCGAGTTCGCGTACGCGGGCGGGGTTTTGAACGAGCCGATACAACTAGTGCGCGGGCCGAAGACCGGTCTTCCGATTCCGGCTTATTCAGAAATTGCCATCGAAGGGGAAATGACGCCCGGCGATAACTTACCCGAAGGTCCATTCGGAGAATGGCCTGGCTATTATGCCAGCGACACACGGCCGGAACCGGTAGTCCGGGTTAAAGCGCTTTATTACCGCAATAAGCCAATTTTGTGCGGCGAGCCGCCGCTGCGCCCGTCCGCAGGCCAAGGATTCCATCGCTCGATCCAACGGGCGGCGTTGATCTGGAACGCGCTCGACGATGCCGGCGTGCCGGACGTCCAAGGCGTCTGGCTCCATCCCGCCGCGTACCGCTTTTTTTCCATAATTAAAATCAAACAACGCTATCCCGGTCATGCCAAGCAGGCAGCCCTGGTCGCAAGCCAGTGTCGGCCGGGCGCGTACTTGGGACGATATGTCGTCGTTGTCGACGATGACATCGATATCTATAACGCCGACGATGTCATCTGGGCGATATCCACCCGTTCCGAGCCGGAGAATATCGATATTCTTCGTCGCTGCTGGAGCGGGCCGCTCGACCCCGCCATCCCTCGGGAACGCAAGGGATTCAATTCGCGCGCGATCATCGACGCCACGCGGCCGTACGAATGGCGCGACAAGTTTCCCCCGGTGAATGCGGTGAGCGACGAATTCAAAAGCGAACTCGATACGAAATATGCGTCACTGCTGAAGGCAGTTCTCCAGCGAGCGCAGTGAATCATTAAGCCGATTGCTTCCCGGACCAATTCCGAAACGGAGGGAGTCATGAAACTATTCGCTTCCGCTCTGTTGTTATGGGCCGCGTCGTGGCTTATCCCAACCTCACCGGCTCACTCGGAAACGCTCATCATGGGCTATAGCGGAGCAGGGATCACCACCGATCTGCAACGCGTCATCGAAA
>JBGPIK010000347.1:0-7436 GCA_041484845.1 Binatia bacterium
CATCACCCTGAGGGGATTGCGGGGTGGCCCTCGAGGCAGTGTCCTATTGCCCACGGCTGTAGGGCTCACCGCCATCGCGGGTTTCAAAATAATCTCGGATTAGGGCTAGCTATTCGGCGGATCGGGAACAAACTGCACGCCCGGGAACGGTCGCGGCTCGGCGAAACGCGGTGTGCCGGGAATGATCCCGCGCGCGACCAGGTTTTCGTAGCGGTCGTAATGAATCGTCAGAATCTCGTCGGGATTTTGGCTCGCGCGGCGAAAATCGGTGTAGGAAACATCGGAGCGCTCGCGCTCGCCATGTCCGGTGCCGAGTTTATCTGGCAGGCGGCGCGCTTCAGATCGAGCAGGATCGCCAAGGTCCGCGGCAGGTAACGAAGGCCTCGTGGCAGCCGGTGGCCCGCCCGCCACGCCAGCGGCCGAGTTCGCGCTACTTTCCCCGCTCCTGGGTTCCCCTACCCCACCGGACTGCTTCTCGAACGGACGCGGCGCTGGCATCAGAGGCCGTGGTCGTGGCCTCCATTCACGAAAAACCGCAACGCCCATCACGCCCACGTTCTGCGGCCGGTCGGTGCGCGCGGCATAGCTATCCGGGAGCGCCGTGAAGTAGAACGCCGCCACGTTGTTTTCGTTTTTGCGCCAGCCGGTGATGTCGTACGACTGCCAGGGAGACAAAACGTAGCCGGATTGCTCGTACGACGCGGTTTCGCCGCTCACCACGTTCACGCCATCCACGGAAACGACCGTGAGAACGCGCGCGCTCGTACGATTCACAACTTGGACGGCATAACGATCGCCCGGATTGCCGGCGACGTACATTTCCCCGTCGTGGTAATAGACCGACAGGCTCTCGCCCGTCGAGCGATTGAGAACGTGGACATCGGCAAGTGTTCCGGCAAACGCGGACGCGGAGCCAAACAGCAGCGCAATGGCGGCGGCAAGTGCGCGGAATTTCATCAGGCATCTCCTTCCAGACGAGTGGGATGTTCGGTTAAACGGAGGCCGTAACCGAGTGGGGTTAAAAGGCTACTTCAGGTCGTCTGGCACAGTGAAATTAGGGAATTTCTTGGGAAACACGACGAGCAGCTCCGCCGCCTCCGTGCTGCGCCCCGCGCGTTTTAGGGAGCGGATCTCGTCGATCCACACTTCGGGAGGACGACCCTCGAGACGCTGCGAAAGCGACAGCGCAGATGGCGGCGCCGCTAAGGTTTTATCCTTCTCCGCCTCCCGCTCGAGTCGACGAAACGGGGGGGAGCGAAACACGCTCCCCGCCGGCGCATCGGCGGATTCCGCCGGTACTGGCGCGCGAGGAACAACTACTGGCTCGTCGACGGGCCGCGGAGCTGGCAAGGCACTGGGAGCGCCAGGAAATGGTTTAGGTGTGGGCTGCGTTTCTCGTCGTTCGGCTTGCGTGTCAGTTTGCGGTGCTGGCGCCGTTCTGCTTACTGCGCCGGCCTCCCCTGCCGCGCCTTCAATCTCCTCGCCGCGGATCGGTCTGTTCTGACGCGATTGTGCGGTGTCATGTCCGAGAGGAGTGGCAGTGGCTTCATCCGCTCGGCGCTCTTTTTCGAGCTTCGGTTGAAACTTCCCTGCGTTTTCCTTTGCGACCGGCTCTTCCTGAACACTCGGCTTCGCTGTGGGCGCGAGTGCGGGGACCAACTCTACCTCGCGCGTGTTATAAACCCTGAGGGCAACACCGACTGCAAGCAGAAGCGTCGCGGCGAGCGCAAGCGGCGCCCGCCAGCGGCGGAGCCTCGACCGAGGCCTGGCCGCCTCAACGCTTAGCGGACGCCCCTGTACGGCCCGAAGCGCGGCGGCTCGAATGGCATCGTCGAGTGCTTGAGGCGGCTCACCCGCCGCGTTTTCGACAGCCTCCCGATAGGCACGTGACAATACCTCACTCCGTGGGTCATCGGACTTCCCCGTTTTTCGCGTGTTGTCAGCGCCATTCGTCATTGCATGTCCTTCAAATCCCGTCGCAGCTTAGCGAGCGCGTAGCGAAGACGGCTCTTTGCGGTCTCGCGCGTCACGCCGGTGACCGTGGCGATCTCTTCGACCGTCAGATCGCCCTCCTGCTGCAACACGAACGCCTCGCGCTGAACCGCAGGTAGCGCATCGAGCGCTTCGATAATTCGCTCGGCGATACGTCTGCGAGCGAGCATAGACTCAGGACTGTCCGCTTCCGGCGCCGAGGCTTCATCGACCGGACCGTCATCTCCGTTAACCAGCAAAGGAATCTCTTGCGGCCTGGCGCCAGCCGAGCGAAAGTGATCCATCAAGCGGTTGTGCGCAATCGTATAGAGCCACGTTGTGAACCTTGCCGAAGCGACATAGCTGTCGCGTGCCTTGATCACCCGCATCCAGATGTCCTGAAAGATCTCCTCGGCAATGGGGTCCTGCCCCACTTGCCGGCGCACGTAGCGAAACACGGGCGCGCGATGACGCCCGTAAAGCGCCTCGAATGCCGCGCCATCGCCTGCCGCATAGGCGACCATCAGTTCCGCATCGGTGGCGTTGCGCATCATGCTTCGGGAGTTTAGCCGAGCCGGACGACGGAATCGAGGCTCAAACTCTGTAAACGGAGAAAGAGGCGTGTCGGGGTTAATTGCAGAGAGACGTGGAACGTTTGGCTATGAATTCGTTGTGAAGGCAAGCGGATAATTCTCTTTTGCTTTTACCTTCGAAACATAGCCTAACGCAACGTCCTCTTTTACCAAAGCGGCATCACGCTCCGCAGGATTGCCGTAACCGCCACCGCCGGCAGTGAGGAACGTCACGGTCTCTCCGGGTTGGACGAGGAGATGGCTGAATTTCCCCGGAAGTTTTTCTTGCCTGCCGTTGCGCTTGATCAGCGTCAGATTAGTCATGCCTTCCGCACCACCCAACAAGCCCCAGGGCGGACATAGAATCCGGTCCGTATTGCGGCTGACAAACAGATTACAGAGCGGCGTTACCATGACTTCTAGACCGATACCGCCGCGAAATTTACCGGCGCCGCCACTGTCGGGTCGCAGAGCGTGCCGTTCGTAAAGGAGCGGATAGTACAGCTCCTGTAACTCAATGGGCGTATTCTTCACATCGCCCTGGCACATGGAGACCGCAGCGGAAGCGCCGTCCTCAAATGGACGACCGCCCCAGCCGCCGCCGATAATGTTCTGGCACACATAGCGCCGGCCGGTCTTGGGATGAGCGCCAAAAATTGCGTAACCGCCCATATCGCCTTTATGCGCCGCCGGAATCCGCTCCGGCAGCGCAGGCGCCAGCGCGCGAAAGATGGTGTCGAGGACGGTCGGCAGAGACAAACTCCAACCGCCGATCGGCGCCGGCCGGCGCGCGCTGAGCAGTTTGCCCGGCGGCAGGATAACTTTGAGCGCGCGAAATGAACCTTCGTTAACTTCACGGTGCGGCGATGTCAGCGCTTTAAAGGCCACGCGCGCTGCGGCCATGCCGCCGGATGAGCCGCAGTTGATAAAACCCGACACTTGGTCGCTCACTGAGGAAAAATCGATTGCGAACTCGTCACCCTTGACCTCGACTTTGACTTTGATTGGCACCGTCTTGGTCAGATCCCTGCCATCGTCATCCAGGAACGACGACGCCTCATAGACTCCGTCGGGAATCGCGCGCACCGCTTCGCGCACGAGCTTGTCGGTCTGATCCCAGATGACTTGAACCGCTTCCTGAAATCGGCCGCCGCCGTATCTTCGACAGATCTGCGCCAAGCGCTCCTCTCCGGTGCGGCAGGAAGCGATCTGCGCGCGCAAATCGCCTAACGATGATTCCGGAAAGCGAATATTGTCCTCGATCAGGCGCAACACTTCGTGGTTGGGTTTACCTTCGGAGTAAATTTTGACCGAGCGAATTTGCAGCCCTTCTTCGTAGACGTCGCGCGCCATGCTGGACCCGAAACCGGTGCTCGCTCCGCCGACGTCGATCCAATGGGCGCGCACCGCCAGAAAGCAGAGCAATTGGCCTTCCCAGAAAAACGGCGTGTAGACCACCATATTGTTCAAATGCTGGCCGCAGATCTCCGGGTGATTGACTAAGAAAACATCGCCGGGATGAATATTCTCCAATCCATAGACCGTTACCCCGTCCTCGACCGCAACGCCCAAATCGGCGAGAAAAATCGGCAAAGCCCCTTCATTCTGCGACATCGTCCGGCCCTGGTGATCGACGATACTGACACAGTAGTCCTGCACCTCGTAGATCATCATGTTGTAGGCGGTCTTTTTCAGCACCGCCGACATCTCATTGGCAGCCGCCTTCAAAGCGCAGCGTATAATTTCTACCGTAATGGGGTCGAGGGACATGGTTTTATATTAATCGATTAGCAATCGCCGCAGAGAATGGACCGCCACGCAAACAAAATGACCGGCTCATCGCTCCAAGCGCACTTTTCGCAATATCCGGTTATCGGCCTAATTTGTCAACGAGCAAGAATAACACAGCCAAAATCCATGTGTGCTGCTATGGCCCTATTGAAGCCGCGAAACGGAGAGCCGCGGCCGACAGACACCCGGAAAATATTCCCGCAACACAACAACCACCCCCATTCTCCTTGACGACCTTGATGAGACTTTGCTAGCCTCTCCTATACTCCCAGAGCAAATACGTGCTTAAACAAGAAGTCCCATTTCTCGACGGCGCGGTGGCCTCAGCGCCCACCGGCTGGGGTGAAAGAGCCGCGCTCTTTCTCCTGACGCGCTCACCGTTAGGAACCCTCGTTCGCTGGATCGCGACCATCAAGGCCTCGGTCCATGCAAAACTGCTCGCGAGTTTTCTCTTGGTCACGTTGCTCTTTATCGGCCTCGGGGTTCTGAGCCTTCAGACCATCACCAAGATGTCCCGGCAGAGCCAGCTCCTGGATCAGGTGCACGAACGAGTGCACTGGTCGCAAGAGATCCAGCACGCCTTGGCCCTGCAAATGAATTTCACCGCCATGGCTTTGCTCTTGCGCGAGGAGAGCACCGTCGAAAAAATCCTTCGCGAGAACAATCGTTTCAACAATACACTCGCTCGCCTGGAGAAGGAGGCTCAACCGGAAGAGGTGCAGCTGATCCAGCGTATCCGTTCCGCCCAGGGCGAAGCGCTGAATACTGTGGCTGACATCGCAAACCTTGTCCGGGATGGCAAGGTTGATGATGCGATGCGGCTGCAGCTCAGTACCGAGTATCCCCTCTATCTACAAATTGAAGGGTTGGTCAATCAGCTGGTCCAGCGCGAGCGCGAGAAGATGGATCGGCTTCGGGCCAGTGTCGCCGCTGCAAACAAAAACACCGTGATTCTGATGGCGAGCAGCGCAGCGGCTTTGATACTGCTGGCGTTGCTATTGGGGTTCGTCACTTCATGGTCGTTTATTTTGCCGGTCCAGCAGGCCCATGGCTTTCTCAGCGAGATTGCGAAAGGAAACTTCGCAGCCACCATTAACGTACCCAATCGCGATGAATTCGGCGCGCTGGCGGACCGTATGAACCACATGAGCCAGGAGCTGCAACGTCTCTACGAGAGCCAGCGTCGCGGCGCGCAGGAGCTGCAGAAGCTCAACGAGCAGCTCCAGCAAGCCAGCGACGCCAAATCGAATTTTCTCGCCAACATGTCGCACGAGCTGCGCACGCCGATGAACGCCATCCTCGGATTTCTGGAGATGGTGCTTGACGAGATCTACGGGGAGGTTCCGCCCCATCTAAAGGAGCCGCTGACTGATATCCAGACCAATGGCAAGCATCTGCTTCGCCTGATCAACGACGTTCTCGATCTTTCCAAAATCGAGGCGGGTCGCATGGAGCTTGTTTTGGACGAATATTCCGTGCAAGACGTGGTGCAAACCGTCCGATCGTCTCTCCAATCGCTGGCTCTGGAAAAGGGGTTAGAGTTTATCGCCGCATCGCAGGATGATATTCCGCTTGCATTCGGTGACGGAAAGCGAATCACGCAATGCATGGTGAATTTGGTGGGCAATGCACTGAAGTTTAGCAAGCACGGACATGTTACGCTCTTTGTCGAACGACAGGGGGACAACCTGCTTTGCCGCGTCTCGGACACCGGCATCGGCATTCCCAAGGAAGAACTCGAAAATATTTTTACGGAGTTTCAACAACTAGACACCGCGATCACCCGGGAATACTCCGGAACCGGACTCGGGCTGAACATCACCAAGAAATTCGTGGAAATGCATGGCGGCCGAATCTGGGTAGAAAGCCAACTCGGAAATGGATCGACTTTTTTCTTCACGATCCCTTTACGCATAAATGATGGAGGCGCCCCATGAGCGGCAAAACCGTCCTCTATGTCGAAGACAACGAGTTTAACCTCAAGATGGTGCGACAACTTTTGGCGCGGACTTCTTACCAACTGATCGAAGCGACGAATGGCGAGATGGGAGTCACGATGGCGCTCAACGAGGTTCCTGACCTGATCCTGATGGACATCCAGCTCCCGAAACTGTCGGGGCTGGATGCGACGCGCAAGCTTCGAGCCGACCCCAAGACCGCGGCTATCCCGATCATCGTGATCACCTCCTTTGCGCTCAGCGGCGATGACCAGAAGGCGAAGGATGCGGGCGCGACAGCCTACCTGGCAAAGCCCTACAGCCCGCGCGAGTTGTTGCAGACGATCCGAAAGCTGCTTCCCGAGCAATAGATCTGGAGGGTGGACCTAACGTGACTGAATGTCCCCGCATACTGGCAGTCGATGACAACAAGCAGAATCTGACTCTGCTTCAGACGGCGTTGAGCGCCGCGGCGTACGAAGTTATCACGGCAGCGGATGGACTGACGGCTCTCAAGCTCATCGACAGCGCCGCGCCGGATCTTGTTCTTCTCGATGTCATGATGCCCGGCATGTCAGGGTACGATGTTTGCCGGAATATTCGCGTGAATGAAGCCACTCGTCTTCTCCCCGTCGTGATGTTGACGGCGCTGAGCGATGTCGCCGATCGCATTCGCGGTATCGAAGCGGGGGCAGACGACTTTCTGAGCAAACCCTTTAACCGGGAGGAGCTCCTGACCCGGGTCAAGTCGCTCCTCAGGATCAAGACGCTTTACGACGACATCGAGACGAAAAACCATCTGCTCCGCACCCTTTTTGGTCGATACGTTTCCGCGGAGCTGGCGGCTGAGATCGTCGCCAATCCGGGGCGCCACTTGAAGCTGGGTGGCGAGAAGCGCGAGGTCACGGTTCTGTTCGGCGACCTCAGAGGATTCACGCCGCTGGCAGAAGGCCTTGATCCGCAAGATGTGGTTGACATTCTCAACGTCTATCTCAACCACGTGATCAACGCCGTCTTTGAGTTAGGAGGGACGCTCGATAAATTTCGCGGGGACGGATTCATGGTGTTCTTTGGGGCGCCGATCCCGCGCGAAGATGATCCTTTGAACGCGGTCCGCTGCGCCCTCACGATTCAGGAAAAATTGAAGCGCGTCACTTTCGCAAAA
>JBGPIK010000348.1:0-7386 GCA_041484845.1 Binatia bacterium
ACCGCCCATACCGGGCCGGCCTCGGTATCGACATGGCGCTTGACGAAATCACGAAGAATCGGAGCACGATTTACGACGCCGCGGTCGTCGACGCATGCGTGAAGCTGTTCCGCGATAAGCAATTCGAGTTTTCCGGATGACTTTGGCACGCCCAGCCCGGATGATGGCAACATGACGGCGCACGATATTTTTTCCATGCCCCATCTGAGCACCCGCAGCCGGCTGATTGTGTTGGTCTTGTTTGCAGCGCTGCCAACGCTCGTCCTGATCACCTACAACATTTGGGACGCGTACATGAAACCGGAGGCGCATGCGCGGGAGAAACTGCAAAGTCTCGTCAAGGTCTTGGGGTCGGGTCTAGCATCGAAGCACCATGTCGTCGCGTGAAGTCTTCGAATTCGTCCGGTTGTTTTATCTTGCCCTGGTGATCGCTGAGTTCTGTTTGTGAAGCTTCCAGGTTTCGGGAATTCACGAAACCTCGAAATGAAACATCTAAGCGCCGCAACGCGCCGCCCGTTTAACGCTCCACGGTCAATGTTCAATGCCGGGTCGTCGTTCAAACCGTTACAGCCATTCAAAAGGTTCCAGTCGTTCCAATCCCTTCTGGCAATCGCGGTCACGAACAAAACGCTGTCGAGTTTCATATTTAACCTTTTGTCTCCGCGTCCCGTTACGTCCGGCGGCCTTCTCCAAAGCTTGAAGATTTTTTCTGCGTCTTCCAGGTTTAAACTCTTCGGCGTCGAAGCGTGGAAACACCTCTGGTTTCAGCTTGGCGGCAAAGGCTCGCGAATATTTATTCAATATGAAGGCTTTCACCCAGGCGCGAGAAACCGGCGCCGTAAGCGTTCGCCGCCGGTTGGCTTCGGCGCGAAACTGGGCTATGACTGGCAACAGCCATCGCAGCAAAGGCCGTCACTGTCGCATGACGCGCACAGTTTGGGAGCGCCGCATGAAAAGCACTAGAACTCTGGTATTACTAATCTTTGTTTCCGTCATCGAACTCGTTACCGCCGCGTTCGGATTCGGCCAGGACAAGATTCGCATCGGCGTACCGTTATTTCCGACGGTCGCCTTCCCTGCCTTTGTGGCGAGCGAGAAACGATTCTTTGAAAAAAACGGCTTGCAAGCTGAAATCATCCGGATCAACAGTGAGCCCACTACCTATCAGGCGTTGATCTCGGGAAGCATCGATGTCGCAGCCGGCGCGCCGTCCGGGCTCGTGCTTGCCAATTTGCAAGGCGTGCCGGTGGTCTCCCTCGGCAGTTGGGACAACAGCGTTCCCTACACACTGGCGACACGGGAAAATATCGACGACGTTGCCAAATTGAGAGGAAAGAAAATCGGTGTGAACAGGCTCGGCGGCAAATCGTCGCTGATCCTCCGCGTTATGTTGGAAGAAGCCGGGCTCAATCCGACCAAAGACGTGATCTTGCTGCAACTCGGGGGTTCTCAGGAAAGATTAGCCGCCCTCATCCGAGGGGGGATTGATGCGGCCCCTGTCGATTACGCCTTCGAACCGAAGATGAAACAGTTGGGCTTTTTTCTTGTTGCCGGTAAAAAAACTCCGTTCATGAACGGCTCCCTCGCGGTAAGACCGGCTTCTTTGCGAGCGGATTCAGGCAAGTGGAAGCGGTTTGTCAAAGCGTTTTCGGAAGCTACCCAGTACATAACGACTCAAAAGGAAGGCACTCTGGAAGTGTTGCGCCGGGTCACGCAAATCGACGACAAGGCGTCACTGGACTTTATCTACGAGCAGATGCGTTCCCGCGCGGATGTTAGTCTGCGTCCGCCGCAGGCTGCTATAGACAACTTGGTGAAGATGGTGGGGTACGATGACAAGCGGGCATTGTCGCTGGACACAAGTAAGCTGTTCGATCTTTCCATTCTGGACGAGCCGGGGCCAACGAAGCCGAAGAAGTAACCGAGCGACCCGGAGTTCAATGTTCAAGGCTCAAGGCTCAAGGCCGAAAAGAGACTCGTAGGGTGCGCAAGCGCACCCTACATAAACTTCGTGCACTTCGCGCGCTTCGTGGTGAAATCTGTTTTTCACATTCGGTTCCGGCGCCGCCGCGCTGGGCCGAGAGGCATTGAAAACAACAGTCATGAGCGAGATTCATTTTGTCGATACCACACTGCGCGATGGGCAGCAGAGCCTGTGGGCGCTGGGCATGAGGACGGCGGCGATGCTTCCGATCGCAGCGCAAATGGATCGCGTCGGATTCGAATCGATGGAATTTTTTGTCTCCATCATGATCAAGAAATACGTTCGCGAGCTCAAGGAGAATCCGTGGGTGTGGCTGCGCGAGGGGAGCGCGCGCTTCCGCCACACGCGCCTGCGCAATCACGGCGGCATGCACGGCTCCGGCGCATTCGAAAAACTTCCGAGCGCGGTGATGAAACTTCTGGTCGAGCGCGTCGTTTCCTACGGCATTACGTTGACTCGAACGTCCAATTGCTGGAACGATTTCGAAAGCCTGGGGGAGGAATTGAAACATCTCCGCGATCTCGGCATGGAGACCGTCGTGAATCTTATCTATTCCGTCTCGCCGCGTCACAGCGATGACTATTACGCGAACAAAGCCCGGCAGGCAGCCTCCATTCGGCCTTATCGCATTTGTTTTAAAGACGTGGGCGGCCTGCTTACGCCGGAGCGCGCCCGAACACTCCTTCCGGCGATACTTAAAAATGCCGGCGATGTTCCCGTGGAGTACCACGCCCATTGCAACAACGGCTTGGCGCCGCTCTGCTACCTCGAGGCGGTGAAACTCGGTATCACCACTTTGCATACGGCGATTCCCCCGCTCGCCAACGGCTCCTCGCAACCGTCGGTTCTCAACGTGGCCAAAAACCTGCGCGCGTTGGGCCATACGCCGGTTTTTCATGAAGAGGAAGTGAGGCCCGTCGAAGAGCATTTCACCGCCGTTGCGAAACGGGATGGGCTTCCCATCGGAAAACCCTTTGCTTACGACGAATCGCAGTACCTGCACCAGGTGCCGGGAGGAGTGATTTCCAATCTGCGCCATCAACTGCGGCTGATCGGAAAGGAGGATCGGTTGGAGCATACACTCGAGGAGGCCGCTCGCGTGCGCGCCGATTTTGGTTATCCGATCATGGTGACGCCGCTTTCTCAATTCGTCGTCAGTCAAGCTGCCATCAACGTGATCGTCGGAGAACGATACAAAGAAGTGACCGATCAAGTCATCCAGTATGCCCTGGGTCTATGGGGCCAAGACGCGCCCGCCCTGCTCGACCGCGATGTGAAGGACAAGATCTTAAGCCGGGGCCGCGCGAAGGAGTGGCAAGCATGGGAGCCCCCTGATCCCTCGCTTCAAGCGGTACGCAACAAATTCGGCGGAGCTTCGGTCTCCGACGAGGAGCTGCTGCTTCGGGTTTATGCGGGGGAAGATGCGGTAAAGGCGCTGGCAACGGCGGGGTCGCCCCGAGCGTATCTGAGCGCGCAGCAGCCACTCATTCGCTTGATCGAAGAGCTGAGCAGAAACAAAAGTTGCAGCCAGGTCTTCATACGAAAGTCCGGATTTTCGCTTACGCTCGGAAAGAGCGCTGCCTTGGGGCAGACTACTGGAAAAGCTCCTTAACGCAAATACGGGAAATCCGCAGCGGGCGTTGTCGCCGACCTCCAATGCCCCGACCTCTTTCTCCCCTCGCGTCGGGGGGGAGGACGAAGGTGGGGGCTGGAACGATTTGAACGATTGGAACTATTGAAACGTCTTGATTTAAGCCACGGAGGAAAAATGCTTTACCACGGTCTTCGCGATTGGCTCGCCAAAGTCAACGCAATGGGCGAGCTCAAAACCCTAGAAGGGATCGACTGGAATCTGGAGATGGGCGCCGTCGTTGACGTGCTCTATCGAGAGCATCCTCCTTACGCCCCGGCTCTTGTTTTCGACAATATCAAGGACTACCGGCAGGGATTTCGCACGATCTTCGGTCACTTCGCATCGCCCAAACGCATCGCCTTAACTCTCGGAATCAAGCAATCCTTCAATCACGTGCTGGAGTTTGTGAGAGTTTACCACGACAAAATAAAAAATTGTGTACCCATTCCCAGGGAAGAAGTAACAAGCGGCGCTGTTCACGAAAACGTCCAGGAAGGAGACCGGGTGAACCTCTTGGATTTCCCGGCGCCGTTTCTCCACGAAAAAGACGGCGGGCGTTACATCGGCACCGGCCACTTGGTGATCACCCAAGACCCCGACACGAAATGGGTCAATGTCGGTACCTACCGCATGATGTTGCATGATCATAACACCGCCGGCATTTACATCGGCCCCGGAAAACACGGCAACATTCACCGGCAAAAATATTTTGAACGAGGCGCTTTTACTCCGGTCAACGTCGTGCTCGGAAGCGAGCCCCTGATTTGGTTTGCCTCGTGCTGCCCGGTTCCCGCCGGGCTAAGTGAATTTGATTTTGCCGGCGGCCTCGCCGGTGAACCGCTCACAGTAATCAAGAGCGACATTACGGGACTGCCTTATCCTGCGGATGCCGAAATCGTGTTAGAAGGCGAGATGAGACCCGGCGAGCTGAAAGAAGAAGGCCCATTTGGCGAGTGGCCCGGCTACTATGCCAGCGCCAGCCATCCGGAGCCGTTTATTCGGGTTAAACGGGTTCTTTACAGGAAAGATCCGATCCTCTCTTGCGCCAACCCGGCGCGTCCGCCGCACACGCTCACTCTGCTCCGGGCGATTACTCGCTCCGCGCATGTGTGGGAAGAACTGGAAAAGGCCGGCGTGCCGGATATCAGAGGTGTGTGGTCGCACGAGCCCGGGCCGCGACAGTTCACCGTGGTTGCCATTAAACAACGCTACCCCGGGCACGCTAAGCAAGCTGGAGTTTTAGCGGCCCAATGTTTTTCAGGCGGCTATCAAAACCGCTTCACCATCGTTGTCGATGATGACATCGACCCGACGCGCATTGACGATGTCGTTTGGGCGTTGTCGACCCGATGCGATCCGGAAATAGACATCGATATTATGAGGCGATGCTGGTCGAGCTCTCTCGACCCGATGATACCGCCTGGTTCAAAGGCATTGATGAATTCGCGCGCCGTTATCGATGCCTGCAAGCCGTATGAGTGGATGAAAGACTTTCCCGAGGTGGCCGAAACAAGCGCAGAGTTAAGGAACAAGGTCGTAGAAAAATTGGGTCGTCCGTTCTTTGGGCTCGGGTAACTGGCGTACAAGCCTTAACGGCCAAACAGGAAAGCTTCCGCCTCCTCTCAGCAGGAACAGATTTTCTCTTGTCGATAGCCTGAGACACAAGATCGATGGTTTGCTTGTGCTGGCGGTAGTTCTTGTGTGGACCGTGACCGATGGAAAATCATCCGCTCCATCGCACGCACATACTCCGAGGGGACTTAGGGCGCGTTGTTGACTAGCTGGAATAAGTTTTTGATCAAAACTAATTTCCCTTAGGATGTCCACTTGTCTCCTTATAATATCTTAGACCACGCCAAGGGACCGAACCGCGGATGGTGACATCCGGAGGACCAGTGACGATCCAAGCCGGTGTGGGATTGGCCAAACTGTAAAACAAAAATAAGAATCGATAGATGTGACCCCTACATTTTCTCAACTGCCGGATTTACGATAATTCGCTAGGCTGCATGGAGCATTTCTAGCAGCTTTACCAGCAGACCCTCGCCTTTATCACTACTTGACAGTTAAAATGTTGAACGCAACTACGGGGCGGACAAATCCCTTTAGGGACATCTCACCCAGGCGTTCACTCTCGAAGAGGTTCTCTATTTTGCCCAGCGTTTTCTGATTGGTCACGATCTGCCCACCTTTCGCCTCATTACAAAGTCGAGAGGCGAGGTTTGTTACGTTACCTACCGCTCCATACTCCATCCTCCCTTCAAATCCTATGTTTCCAAGCGTGGCGAAACCGGCGACCAAGCCGATTCCCAAGTCCAAGTCGTAACCTTTCTTGGACCACTCATTGCGGAGTAATTTCATCTTTTCACGCATTTCCATGGCCATGCGCACCGCCCTTTCTGTGTGGTCCTCAAAGGGGATAGGGTCGTTAAAAAAAACCATGATACCGTCCCCGGCGAAGTGCTCGAGCGTCCCCCCAAACTTGAAGATAATCTGGCCCATCTCTGAGTGGTAGTTTCGCAGCAGCACTGCAACATCCTCCGGCTCAGCGCTTTCCGCGAACGACGTAAAGCCGCGGAGGTCAAGAAAAACCACGGTGATCTCCCGGCGGTGGATTTTGAACAGATCTTCGTTATCGAAATCGAGCACCGCCGTAGCGACTTGCGGGGAAAGATAGCGCACCAGACGTGCGACCCGCTCGATCGGATCGACATGGGTTCTGACTTTTTCGACCACTGCCTGAGTCCATTCTTCCAAAAACCCAAGAGGCTCGTCTGTACGCATCGTTGCGACGTCATATCCGTTCATCGAGTTAGCTCCTTGTTTCGTTCCGTAAAAAATTTGTTCCAATAATCATCGTCACACATTGATAGAGCAATGCCGGTGCCACTAGTGTGCAACCTCGGCCAACGCCACTTAAACGACTGAACTAACAGAAGAATTTCACAACCTAGCGGCGCCAACGGCGCTCGTAGACAAAAAACAGGGTATCCTTAAAGATAAGGGGCGGTATGAAAAGTGATTCAGTCGATGTGAAGAGTTTTTATCAACCGGGATAGGTATGTACGCTGGAGACCGAGAGCCTTAGCTGCGCCGATCCGGCTTCCTGCGCTTTGGGCCAATGCCTTTTCGATTAGCTCCTTACGAAATGCGTCAATGGCCGCGTGATAGGACAATTCTTGGGATGATGGATTTGCCTTCTGCAAAACAATTCTAGCTGGCAGGTCGCTCAGGGTTATCGTTGGACCGGCGCCCAGTACAATGGACCGTTCCATAACGTTGGCCAGTTCGCGGACGTTCCCTGGCCAGTCGTAGGTTAGCAGTCGTTCCATGGCTTGTTGTGAGATCTCTGTGAAATGTTTCTTTGCCTCCCGGGAGAAACGCTGCATGAAATAGTTAGCCAGAGGGGTAATATCTTCCTTTCTCTCTCTTAAAGCTGAAAGGACAATAGGAACGACATCGAGGCGATAATATAGATCCTTGCGAAAGCGCCCCTCTTTGACGGCAACTTCCAAGTCGCGATTAGTTGCCGCTATAACACGCACATCCACACGGATAGTTTGAGTGCCGCCGATGCGCTCAAATTCTCGTTCTTGTAGAAATCGCAGCAGTTTGCTTTGGATCTCGGTGGAAATATCGCCAACCTCATCCAATAGAAGCGTCCCACCGTTGGCCAATTCCATCTTTCCCTTTTTCTGCTGATGGGCCCCGGTAAAAGCCCCCTTTTCGTGTCCAAAGAGTTCGCTTTCCAGCAGGTCTTTCGATAACC
>JBGPIK010000349.1:0-7351 GCA_041484845.1 Binatia bacterium
CCCGCGGCGTGTTCACGTCGTCGCTGAAAAGAGAGGAACAAGCATCCTCTTCGATTTCAGCGGCTCCGATGACCAGGCACGCGGCCCGGTCAACGTCACATCGGCACTGATCAAGAACACCTGTTACTTCGGCCTGATGGCGATGACGGATGCGAGTCTGCCGTTTAATCATGGCTTCGTCGATGTCGTGCAGACGCGCTTTCGAGAGGGGACGGTTGTATGTCCTCGGTTTGGCGCGCCGGTGTCTTATTACGTTCCGCTTGCTTACCTCACCGCCGATGTAGTGCTGAATGTGCTTGGGAAATTCAATCCCGAAAGAGCCGTCGGCTCATCGGGCGGTGGCGGCGGCGTGCGGATCACGAGCTCGGGCGGAAAAAACAGCAACCCCTGGGTATTTATGGAACTGCTCGACACGGCACTTGGCGCTAGCAGTAAGCAAGACGGCGTGTCGCTGATTCACGGCACGCTGGGCGTCGGCCAATTCCGACCGGGGCCGATTGAAATCCATGAAACCGAATTTCCGATGCGCGTCGTTCGCTTCGATGTGCGCACGGATTCCGGCGGTCCGGGAAAATTCCGCGGCGGCCTGGGTTGTACGCGCGAATACCAATTATTAGCGGACGCGGCGGTTCGCGTGCGCGGCAAAGGCGACATGCGCAGCAAATTTCCGCCTTGGGGTGTGCTCGGCGGCAAGCCCGCGCGCACCGGCGCTTATTCAGTTAATGGTGAAGAGCTTGCGGAAACGGTTCGCGAAGCCGTACTCAAACCCGGCGATATCGTGCGCGTGAATATGAACGCCGGCGGCGGCTACGGCGATCCGCTGGAAAGAGATCCGCAGTTTGTGCTCGGCGACGTGCTGGACGGTTATGTTTCCGTCGTGGGCGCGCGAGAGGATTACGCTGTCGTTATCGTTCCGGATAGGCTAAGCGTTGATGTTGAGATGACGAAGAGATTGCGAAGGGAAAGACGGTCGGCACAGTAGCGGCGATATTCAGGCATAAAGGCGATCGAGAGGCGAGCCCTCCGGAGCGAGGCGTACAGAACAGGGTTCAAGGTTCCAGGTTCAACGTTCAATTGAATTCGAACCTTGAACATTGAACCTTTAACTTTGAACTAAACCTCAGGTGACGAGTGCTCGTTCAGCTTTAGAAAACCTTTTCAAATCCTGATTCCGATCAGATAACCTTCCCGAATGGCGTTGTGCATGGAGCGCGGCTTGACGGCATCGCCCACGACGTAAAGCTCGTCACAGACAAACTCGAGATCGGTGAGTAACTGCTGGCGGGGCTTGCGCGGAATGGCGATGATCACCGTGTCCGCCGGCACCAATCTCTCCGAGCCGTCTTTTACTTCTACCCTCACCCCTTCCTCGGTGATCTCCTTGGCCTGCGCGTTCATGAGGGTTTGAATTTGCAACTCTCGGACCCAGGCCGCGTGGCGCCATTTGAACGTGGCGATCACATCCTCGCCGAGCCTCTTGCCCATCTCCACGAGCGTTACCTGTTTACCACGGGATGCAAGGTACTCGGCCGCCACCAAGCCGATTCTTTCGCCGCCCAACACGACCACGCGGTCGCCGCATGGCGAACCCTCCTCAAGGATATTGTGCGCGATCACGACATGATTATGCTCGGCGCCTGGAATGGGGAAAGGGTCGATTTCCGAGCCCGTGGCGACCACGCCGACATCGGGAGCAATCTGGGCACACAGTTGGGGCGTCACTTCCGTTGCGAGACGCACATCCACATTCCATTTCTTGAGCAGGGTTTCATAGTAGCGAACGAGATCGACAAAGATGTGGCCGCCGCCGATTTCCTTAGAGGCCGGGATCAACTGGCCGCCCAAGTGTTCGCCCTTTTCGCATAGAACAACGGAGTGGCCGCGCTGGGCGGCTATCAACGCGCACTCCAGGCCGCCGGGACCGCCGCCGACGACCAGCACCCTTTTGGAGATGCGCGCTGGTCGCAGCGCATATTCAGGCTCCACTTCATGGCCTAAACGCGGATTGACCGCGCAAATATAGGGAAGATTGCGAAACATCCGCGAGAGACAGAGCAGCCCGCCTACGCAGGGGCGGATTTCCTCGAGGCGGTCTTCGGCCACTTTGTGCAACAGTTCCGGGTCGGCCAGAAACGGACGGCAAACTTCCCATAGACCAAACGCTCCTTTGGCCAAGGCATGTTCTGCCTTGACGGGATCGCAGAAGCGGGGACCGAAGGCGACCGGGATCTTCAGCGCCTGCGAAGCTTTCTCTGCCAATGGAAGCCACTGATCGTCGTGCACGTCCCGGCCCAAGGCGCCGCGCGTCGATTCATGCCAACCGACGACGATGCTGACGCAGTCGGTTCCGGCCTGCTCCGCCATTTTCATGAACTCGATGCACTCTGATGGGCTGTTGCCGCCGTGGTCATCCATCAACTCTTCGCCGTTCAAGCGGATGATCAAGATCTTGTTCTTTCCGATCGCCTCCCGGATTGAGCGCAAAAGTTCCACCATGAAGCGGCCGCGATTTTCCAGCGAGCCGCCGTAATCGTCGGCGCGCCGGTTGGTGAAGGGTGAAAGAAAGTTGGCGAGCAGGTAACCCATAAACGCGGTGATCTCCACGCCGTCGAAACCCGCTTCCATGGCGCGCGTGCTGGCATCGCAATGGTCCTGGATGCAGCTGCGGATATCCTCCAGGCTCATCTGGCGCGGAGGGCGGAAGTGGCGCAAGGTTTGCGGCACCGCCGACGGTTGAACACAATGGTCAAGATCGATGCCGCCGTAACGCCCAGCGTGCAGAATTTGCTGTATGGCGATGGCGCCGGCGCCGTGGATGAGATCGGCGATCTTGCGAAAGCCGGCGGTGTATTTGTCATCCGCGATGCTGAGCTGGCGATAATATGCCTTGCCGGCGCCTTCGGGGTCCGGGTAGGCGCCCTGGTTCGTGATCATGCCCGCTCCCGTGCGTGCGATGACTTCCATGCGAGCGTATTCCCGATCGGTGATGAATCCGTCGCGGGTGTTGAAGTTGGATACCGAGCAGGCCGCGTACTTCACCCGGTTCCGGCATTTGAAAGCTCCGACTTGCGCCTGATTAAAGATGTTCGGATATTTCGCTATTCCCGGGTCACTTGCAGCCATGGATAAGAACTCCTCTAATCCCGATTCTGTTTGCCGATCCGTACGTATAGGGTTTTATCCCCAAAGGATGAAGGCAATCAAGCTGCGGAAAAAGAGTCGGTGCCGATGGATGGACTTCGGTTCAGCTGGTTCGGCCCTTTTCTGTTCTAGCGCGGAACGGCACGTTGATCGAGCAGCCATGCGGACACGACTTCACCCGCCAGACGATTCCCTTCGGGGGTGAAATGTCCATCACTGGGAAAGTACAGTAAGGCACCTGTCTTGTCGACAAAGCCGCGAACGGATGGTGTCACGTCGAGGTATTTAATCCCCTCCTGCGCAAAGATCTTCGCGAGCCTGTGGTTGGGTTTGTCCAAATCCCATTTGAGTTCCTTCCATTTAGGAGATTCGCTGTTAAGCCTTTCTCTCCATAGAAACGGATAAACACAGAAACGTTCGGGAAAAAAAAGAGCAACTACGTTTGTCCCATGTTTTGCGGCGTCCGCCTTCAGTTCCTGAATCAGCCGCGTCTCCAGTTTCCATGCCGCTTCCCATTCCGCCTCAAATTCAGGAGGAGCAGGAGAGGCATACAACAGCAAACGGGCGGGAATGTCGCCAATCGCGGCGCCACGAAAAAGAGGCCCAAAGGCGTAAGCCAAATAAGGAAAAAATTTGCCGCTGGGGGAGATATTATGCGCGTCCCGGCGATACGGAAAGTTCTTAAGCTCCAACTGTTCACCGTTCAAAACAAAGTACGGCTTTTCCTCGTTGCGTCTTTCTTGTAACGGGCGAGGATAGAGATCGGATATATCATTGTGGAACACCTCTATTAGAACAAGGTCAGGATTGTACTTATAGCCTTCGTATCGATAATAGAGAAGTTCCTGGGTTGTTCCATAGCCCGGCACGCCAGAATTTATAATTTCTACTTTTTTGTGCACTCCGGGACGCTCATTCAACTTTCTCTCGATGATCTTGTGCCAAGTAAAGCGAAGCGGAACTTGCCGCGCGGCCGAAAACGAATCGCCCAGCAGTAGAATTCGGAAGGTGTCTCTTTCTTTTTTGTATGGAATCTCGCGGTCACGAAGCCCCTTTGAATTGATCTGATTTTCCACCTCATATTCATTTTTGCGCGCAAATGTATACCGGCTGTTAGGCAAAAACGCCCAACCGACGAGTTCATTGGCAGTATTCATCCAGGGGGTTCGAGCCGTGCCTTTATAGAGGAAATAGTCGTGAATTCTTTGCGCTGCCTGCGGAGCTAAATGTAGGATTCCCTCGGCCGTCACGAGCCCTACCAACAGCCCCAATACCAACAACAGAATATTGACAGAAATCCGTCTGACTTTACCGGTTAATATAATAGCCATCTCCCCATCGGGCTTGCTCAGCACAGATCTAGCGTTGATCGGTTCGCGAGCTAGATTGAAGACTCGGATTTCTAGAATAATGTATAGATAAAAGGCGCGATGGCGCTGCTTTGAGCAAATATAATAAGGCCGCCGAAAAGCAGCAGTACCACGATCATCGGCGTCAGCCACCACCATTTACGCTGCCAGAAAAACAGGAAAAGCTCGCCCACGATCCCCAGGCGACTGGCCAGACTTTCGATGAAGTTCATAGCTACTTTCTCCGTTAGTTTGATCCCAGGGGTTTTTCAATCACATAATTGCCGAGCACGAGGACATCCATACCGCTTTCGGCGAAAGTATGGAAGGCTTCCTTTGGCGTGTTGACGATGGGCTCACCCTTGAGGTTGAAAGAGGTGTTGAGCAGCACAGGCACGCCGGTGGCCTGTCCAAAGCTCTCAATAAGCCGGTAATACTTCGGGCTCTGCTCTCTGCGCACAGTTTGCAGCCTCCCTGTGCCGTCGACATGCGTGATGGCGGGGATAATGTTCCGTTTGTCTTCTTTCACGTCCACCACATAGAGCATGAAGCGGGCGGGATAGTGTTTCGCGGCATCAGGCAGGACGAAGTAATCCTCGACCCGCTCGACCAGGATCGATGGGGCAAAGGGACGGAACGGCTCACGGAACTTAATCTTCACATTGACAAGGTCCTTTATTTCTGCGCGCCGGGGGTCAGCGAGGATGCTGCGATTACCTAACGCCCGGGGTCCCCATTCAAAGCGCCCTTGGGACCAACCGATAACCTTCCCCTCTTGAAGCCGGTCCACGATCCGCTCGATCAACTTTTCCTCGTCTTCTAACTGCTGATAGCGAATACCATTCTCTTTCAGGAACGTCTCGATCTCATCGGGACCATGCTCCTCTCCCCAGTAGGCATGCTCCATGATGAACCTTCGCGGCTTGCCAAGAACCATATGATACGCGTATAGGGCCGCTCCGACCGCGCCGCCGCCGTCTCCAGCCGCTGGCTGGATATAAATTTCCTCAAACGGTGTCTCTCTCAGGATCTTCCCATTGGCTACGCTGTTCAATGCCACGCCGCCGGCCATGCAGAGCCTTTTTTGGCCTGTCTCCTTGTGGACATGCCGGGCCGCCTTTAAAATGATTTCCTCCGTGACCGCCTGAATACTCGCGGCAATGTCCGCATAGTGTTGATTCTGTTTGCCCAGCTCAGCAACGTTTCCCGGCTCCTCACCGAAATAAGAAGGATAACCGCTCGCCGGAGTAAAAAAGAGGGCATTGGGATCGCGCGGGCGGCCGAAAAGCTGTTCAAACTTGCTGTTGAATGTCTGGTCTGGGGAATAGTGAAAGGAAAAATATTCCATGTTGAGCTCAAAGCCGCCGTCGTTGCCGAGGCGGATGAGCTTGTGGACTTTGTCGACATATCTAGGTGTTCCAAACGGGGCCATACCCATGACCTTGTATTCCCCTTCATTGACTTCGAAGCCAAGAAAGGCGGTGAACGCGCTATACAGGAGACCAATAGAGTGTGGAAACCGTATCTCCTTCAGCAGCTTTATATCGGTCTCGTTGGCGATCCCTAAGCTAGCGGTTGTCCATTCTCCCACGCCATCAACGGTTAGGATGGCCGCTTCTTTAAAAGGAGAGCAAAAAAAGGCGCTGGCCGCATGGGAGAGGTGATGCTCACTGAAAAGAATCTTGGAGGGCGGCAGGCCGAGGGTTTTTTCGATGCGATGCTTGATCCAAAGCTTATCCCCAAGCCAGGTGATCATGGCTTCGCGGAACACCGAATGCGAGCGCGGGAAGGTCTGCATGCTGGATAATAGGAGCCGTTCGAACTTGAGGAGAGGCTTCTCGAAGAAAGCCACATAGTCCAAATCGGCCGCACGAATGCCGCCAATCCTTAGGCAAAAATCAATGGCGTTCTGAGGAAACTCATAGTCGTGCTTCTTACGCGTGAACCGCTCCTCCTCGGCCGCAGCCATCAACTGGCCGTCTCGCACCAGCGCCGCAGCGGCGTCGTGGAAGTAGCAAGAGATTCCGAGAATGTCCATCAGGGTTCCATCCTAAAACTGTCTAGTCGCTTGCTCTTTTGGGCTTCCATCGCTATTTCCCCTTGCGCGCCACCCTTTCGCTGCGCCAGCCTTGATCGCCAGGGGATCACTCCACCGGCGCAACGCCAGGGCAAATGGCGCGAGTAGGACAAAGTAGAAGAAGGTTAAGAGTATCCGCGCCTGGATGTCGCCGATCCTTTTTCCCGCGCGCTTCCACCTCTCCCAGAAAGGTCGCATTAATCCTGGGCTGGTTTTGTCCTGGATCATTTTCATACGCAACAATCATTTGCGCTAAGGGCTATGGAAAAGATCTTATTCCTCACCGGATTGAGATCATAAAAATGAGGGATCGGTCTTGTGCCTTTATTTACGCAACTAATTTAATCTTCATTACATATCCAAAGGCGAAGCAAATGTCCATTCTCTGCCTGGAAGAGAAGCGTGTGCGACATATATTTTTTGGCGGCAAGAACTAACCGAGTGCACGACGGAGCGCGTACCGGCATAGGCTGACGAGGTTGGGATCTCACCTTAGGATTCAAACGACGCTCGCCAATGTAAAGGCGCGATGATTTCAAGCTCTTTTGATTGTTGCGTTACGTGAAGCATTGAAGTTATAGTCCGATGCAAATCGACGTGTGCGTGAATGGATCCTGAACCCGGTTGTATTCTCGAGCCTTACCAAGCGGTATAAAAATGAAATCGGTCCAACGTTTCTGCTGGCATTTCATGGCCTATCCCTATTTGGATCAGGATTTTGACCGGCAGCAGGGTAGCGGCTGGGTCACGGTGCCTAACCGCTTGTGGGACAACCACAAGGCTC
>JBGPIK010000350.1:0-7327 GCA_041484845.1 Binatia bacterium
TACGTTGCGCGGACACGACGGCAGGCTAGAGTGCGCAAAAAGGTCCGGGGGACCGATGCACGCCCGAGGGTGTGTGTATTCCGCAGTCATAAGCATATTTACGCTCAGGTTATTTCCGACGATCGCGGAATAGTCTTGGCGGCCGTATCTACTCTTTCCGGCGATCTAGTCGAAATCGCGAATAAGAGCAAAGGCATTGAAGTCGCCAAGCAAGTGGGGCTGGCGCTAGCCAAAATCTGCAAAGAAAAAAGTATTGATCGCGTTGTTTTTGATCGAAACGGGTTCCTCTTTCATGGTCGTGTGAAAGCTGTGGCGGACGGTGTCCGCGAAGGTGGAATCGAGCTTTAATACAAATTTTAATCGTGAGGTGGCTTTGGAACGTATTGATCCGCAAGGTCTAGAATTGAAAGAAAAGGTGGTTCACATCAGCCGCGTGGCCAAAGTCGTGAAGGGCGGTCGCCGTTTCAGCTTTAGCGCGCTGATCGTTGTGGGCGACAGTCACTCGGTGGTCGGTTACGGGATGGGAAAGGCCAACGAGGTGCCGGAGGCGATCCGCAAGGGTCTCGAACAGGCTAAGAAAAACCTCATTCGGGTACCCGTAATGGATGGCACCATTCCCTTTGAAGTGACCGGCAGATTTGGCGCCGGATATGTCATATTGAAACCGGCGTCGGATGGCACCGGAGTCATTGCCGGTGGCGGCGTTCGAGCAGTGGTAGAAGCTTCGGGCATCCAGAATGTTTTGACCAAATGCATCGGCTCCAATAATCCTCATAATATGGTCAAGGCAACTTTCGAAGCACTGCGCGATCTTCGCGCGCCCGAAGAGATCGCCGAACGGCGAGGAAAAATCTTGTCGGAGATTCGTTAATCATGAGACTAGATGATCTTAAGCCGGCCGCGGGTTCGAACAAGAAACGTAAACGGGTGGGACGTGGCGATGGTTCGGGCCACGGAAAGACGTCCTGTCGGGGCCATAAAGGTCAGGGCGCTCGGTCGGGCGGCAATACAAAGCCTGGATTCGAAGGCGGGCAGATGCCATTACAGCGCCGTCTACCGAAGCGCGGTTTTCGCAATCCCTTTAAGATCGAGGTTTCGGTGGTCAACCTTGAGCAGCTGGAAGCTTTTCCATCCGGCAGTGAAGTGACACCAGAGCTGTTGACGCAGCACGGCTTAGTGCGCGGCAACCAGCGAAGAGTCAAAGTGCTCGGTGATGGCGTTTTGTCCAAGTCTTTGACGGTAAGAGCGCATGGTTTTTCTGCGAAAGCCAAGGAAAAAATTGAAGCCTGTGGCGGAAAGGTGGAATTGATAGCCGTCTATGCTTAGCGGTTTTCAAAATGCCTCTCGAGTTCCTGAACTCCGGCGCCGGGTCCTGTTTACACTGGCGATGCTCGCCGTTTACCGGCTCGGCGTCCATGTGCCCACGCCGGGAATCGATCGCCATGCAATGGCGGCTTTCTTTGAGCAGCAAAAGGGCACTCTGTTCGGCTTCCTCAACCTATTCTCAGGCGGCGCCCTGGAACAATTTTCCGTGTTCTCCTTGGGCATTATGCCCTATATTAGCGCTTCCATCATATTGCAGCTTCTCACCGTCGTTTTTCCTTATCTGGAACGGCTCTCAAAAGAAGGTGAAATGGGGCGGCGCAAAATTACTCAGTATACCCGGTACGGAACCGTCGTCCTTTCCATCATTCAAGGGATGATGATCAGCATGGGATTGGAAGGTACGCACGGTCCTGGGGGGTTTAGCCTGGTGCTGACTCCCGGGTGGGCGTTCCGAATTATGACCGTCATTACGCTGACCTCGGGCACCGCTTTTATTATGTGGTTGGGTGAGCAAATAACCGAGCGCGGCATCGGCAACGGCATTTCGCTGATCATTTTTGCTGGCATCGTCGCAAGATTACCCTCCGCTGTGTCGACGACCATGCAGTTTGTTCGCGAAGGCGAGTTGGGGCCGCTGATAGCATTGCTCATCGTGGTTCTGAGCGTCATCGTTGTGGGCGCAATCATTTTTGTTGAACGGGGACAGCGCCGTATTCCCGTTCAGTACGCCAAGCGTGTCGTCGGCCGAAAGATGTATGGCGGACAGAGTTCTCACCTGCCGCTTAAACTAAATACGGCGAACGTGATACCGCCAATTTTCGCTTCCTCTATTCTTATTTTCCCGGCTACGCTGGCACAATTTGCCAATCATCCTTGGATACAAAAGATATCCGGCTTGCTCGCTCCCGGGCAATGGCTGCATGACATCGTGTATGTTGTCCTAATCATATTTTTCGCCTTCTTTTACACGGCAGTGGTGTTTAACCCGGTTGATGTGGCCGAAAATATGAAAAAATTCGGCGGGTATATCCCCGGTATACGGCCCGGGCAAAAAACCGCGGATTTTATCGAACGTGTGCTCTCGCGCGTTACCTTGAGTGGTGCCATATACCTGTGCATTGTGTGTCTATTGCCGACGATTTTGGTGCAGCAGCTTAACGTGCCATTTTATTTCGGTGGTACGGCACTGCTCATTGTCGTTGGCGTTGCCTTGGATACCGTAGCGCAGATGGAAACTCATTTGATTAGCCGCAACTACGAGGGGTTTATGAAAAGGGGGCGGCTACGGGGGAGAAGAGGCTAAACGTTGGCGCGCGGTATACGGGTGATCTTGCTCGGAGCTCCGGGAGCAGGAAAAGGGACGCAGGCAAAATTACTCCAGGAGCAGTTTGAAGTCTGTCAGATTTCGACGGGAGAAATCTTGAGGAAGGCGGTCGCCGAACAATCGCCGTTAGGCAAAGAGGCATCCCAGTATATTCAACGTGGCGCACTCGTGCCTGACAACGTAATTATTAATCTCGTTGCCGAGCGATTAAAAGAAAAAGATTGCGAAAAAGGATTTATCCTTGACGGCTTTCCGAGAACGATTTCTCAGGCTGAGAGTCTGGAAGCAATACTCAAAACAAGAGATTTGGCTCTCGACGGTGTTTTGTCTGTGCGGGTGCCCCACGGCGTAATTGTGGAAAGGTTGGCCGGACGGCGGACTTGTAAAAATTGCGGTGCCCTTAACCACGTTGTCTTCGATCCTCCAAGAAAACAGGGGGTTTGTGATCAATGCGGCGGTAAACTCTACCAGCGGGAGGATGACCGTGAGGAGACTGTAGCCGCTCGGCTAAAGGTTTACGATACGCAAACGGCTCCCTTAGAGGATTATTATCGTGAACGAGGCCTGCTCAGGGAAATTGACGGTGTCGGCAAGGTGGAGGATATTCGCGACCGTATCGCTCACGTTTTAGGAGATTGGGTGCAGTGATCTCGCTTAAATCAGCTCGAGAAATCGAGGTCATGCGGCGGGCTAATATCATCGTGGCGGAGATTTTACAGGAACTAAAACAAAGGGTTGCTCCCGGTGTAACGACTTTGGAACTGGATGCGCGCGCCGAAGAGTTGACGTTAAAAAAGAAGGCGACACCGGCATTTAAGGGCTATGCGGTAGCCGGTCGGGTTTTCCCGCGCTGTCTCTGTGTTTCGATCAATGAGGAGATTGTACACGGCATTCCAAGCCATCGAGCGTTGCGTGAGGGGGATATCGTTGGATTGGATTTTGGAGTGATCTACAACGGATTTTACGGTGACTCGGCTCTGACGGTAGGCGTTGGACGGGTCAGTGATGATGCGAAGCGTTTGGTGGATGTGACCGAGCGGGCTTTATACAACGGTATAGAGCAGCTTCACGAGGGAAAACGGTTAGGAGATCTTGGATTTACGGTCCAGCAGACCGCGGAAAGCGCAGGTTTCTCTGTGGTCCGGGCTTTTGTTGGTCATGGCATCGGTAAGAAATTGCATGAAGAGCCTCCCGTACCGAATTTTGGCGAACCCGACCGCGGCCTTCGCTTGAAAGAGGGCATGGTCTTGGCCATCGAACCCATGATCAATGCGGGCGGCTCTGAAGTTGAAATAAAAGAGGATGGTTGGACAGCGGTTACTAAGGACGGCAGCTGGGCGGCCCATTTCGAGCATTCGGTGGCGATCACTAAGAATGGCCCGTACATTTTGAGTCAATTGTAATCGCGCCATATCGTCCCGGCCGCACGAAACTTTCTATGCCAAAAGAAGACGCAATTGAGGTAGTTGGTACGGTGCTAGAAACGTTGCCGAACGCGATGTTCCGTGTGGAGTTAGAAAATGGCCATAAAGTTTTGGCGCATATTTCAGGAAAGATGCGCATGCATTACATCAAGATTCTTCCGGGTGACAAGGTCAAGATTGAGTTGTCCCCTTACGATCTGGCTCGGGGGAGAATCATCTTTCGGGAACGTTAGAAACAGGAGCGGTCGTGAAGGTTAGAGCCTCGGTAAAAAAGATTTGTAACAAATGCAAAATCATTCGGCGTAAGGGCGTAGTGCGCGTCTTGTGCGTCAACACCAAGCACAAGCAGAGACAGGGATGAGAAACGAAACTGCGAGTAGACGGCCGCAAGGATACTAGGTCGGGTTTGATTCTGGGCTTTTGAACGGAGCGAAGATATGGCACGAATAGCGGGCGTAGATCTCCCAAAAAACAAGAGAATGGAAATTGCGCTGACTTACATTTACGGTATCGGACAAAGCGCGTCCCGTACTATTCTGAAGCAGGCCGGCATCAACTTGGATCTAAAAAGCGATAATCTTACCGATGATGATGTTGTAAAGATCCGCCAAATCCTCGATCAGGGTTATAAGGTTGAAGGCGATCTAAGGCGTGAGATCTCCAGCAGTATCAAACGCCATACCGATATGGGTTCGTACCGTGGGCTAAGACACCGTAAGGGCTTGCCGGTGCGAGGGCAGCGCACGCATACCAATGCGCGCACAAGAAAAGGGCCGCGCAGGACCGTCGCCGGTAAGAAGACCGCCCCGTCCAAGGGTTAATCACAGGTAGGAGCACATTATGGCAAAATCGGACGATAGCGCAGCAGAAAAAGTAGAAAAAAAATCAGAAGCCCAGGGGGAGCAAAAGCCGGGCGAAAAGGCGGCGCGCAAGAAGCGCGGGCGGAAAAATATCGCCGAAGGCGTGGTGCACATTCACTCGACCTTCAACAACACGATTGTCACGATTACAGACTACCAGGGCAACGTGATTTCATGGTCCAGCGCAGGAGCCATGGGCTTCAAGGGTTCGCGCAAAGGGACGCCGTTTGCAGCTCAACAGGCGGCCGACAACGCGGCCAAAAAAGCAATGGACCACGGCTTGCGCAGCGTGCAGATATTCGTTCGAGGTCCCGGAGCGGGAAGGGAATCGGCGCTGCGCGCCCTGCAATCGGCGGGGATCAATATCAGCCTGATTAAGGACGTCACGCCGATTCCCCACAACGGTTGCCGTCCGCCAAAGAGAAGACGTGTCTAATAAACAAGGAGGAAGGATTGGCTAGATACACAGAATCTGTGTGCCGGCTTTGCAGGCGAGAAAACCTTAAGCTGTTTCTCAAGGGCGAGCGCTGTTATACCGATAAATGCGCCATCGAACGGCGTAACTACCCGCCCGGGGAACACGGCCAGGCAAGGCCTAAGTTTTCTGAATACAGCATTCAGCTGCGTGAAAAGCAGAAGGTGAAACGCATTTACGGCCTTCTGGAGAACCAATTTCGTCGCACTTTTGCGGCGGCGGCGAGAACCAAAGGTATTACCGGCGAGGCGCTTTTAGTACTGCTGGAGCGCAGACTGGACAACGTTGCTTACAGGCTCGGCTTCGCGACTTCTCGCGCGGAGGCAAGATCGCTCGTGCGTCACGGCCATGTGCTCGTCAACGGAAAGAAAATAAACATTCCTTCCTATGCGGTTCGCGTCGGCGATATGGTCTCGGTAAAGGAGCGTAGCCGCCAAATAGGGCGGGTACTCACAGCGATGGAGGCCGCTCAACGGCGCGGCATTCCTGAATGGGCGGATTTGGATCGGGATGCCTTCGCTGGTCGCATCAAGATATTGCCGACGCGCAGTGATATCACGATGCCGATCAACGAGAAACTTATTGTAGAGCTGTATTCGAAGTAACTTATGTGGGGAGAAACTATGTCTACTATGTATAGGCATTGGACCGATCTGATCAAACCCAAGCAATTGGAGGTGGACGAGAAAACCCTGACCTTGACTTACGGCAAATTTTACGCGGAGCCTTTCGAACGTGGCTTCGGCCAAACTATCGGTAATTCGCTCCGCAGAATTCTACTGTCTTCGCTCATGGGAGCATCCATTACCGCCGTTCGGATCAAGGGAATTCTTCATGAATTTTCCACCGTCCCCGGAATAACGGAAGATGTCGCTGACATCATCCTTAATCTCAAAGAAGTGCGGTTGCGACTTAACGACGCAGAGCAACAAACGCTTAAAATCGAGGCCAAGGGGCCTGGACCGGTGCTTGCAAAAGATATCATTGGCCCCGCAACGGTTGAGATCTTAAATCCGGAACACAAAATCGCCACCCTGGCTCGAGACGCGAAGCTCGAAATGGAAATGACCGCTAAACTCGGGCGCGGCTACGTGCCGGCGGAGAGAAATAAAGAAGAAGGAGCGCCGGTAGATACGATTTTCATAGATGCGATCTTTTCTCCGGTGCACAAAGTAAATTTTACGGTGACCAATGCGCGTTTGGGACAAAGGAGCGATTATGACCGCGTCGTTTTCGAGGTCTACACCGACGGCAGCGTGAAGCCGGATGACGCGGTGGCGTATGCGGCCAAGATTCTCCAGGACCAGGTGGGCATATTTGTTAATTTTCAGGATGAACCGCACCCGGAGAAGCGCCAAGATGGACCGGTGATTCCTCTCAACGACAATCTTTTCCGTAGCGTGGACGAACTCGAGTTTTCAGTGCGCTCACAGAACTGCTTACAGAACGCCGACATCAAGTACATTGGTGAGCTCGTTCAAAAGAGTGAGCAGGAAATGCTGAAAACTAAGAATTTCGGCCATAAATCGCTCAATGAAATCAAAGAGATTCTTCGTGAAATGGGACTAGAACTCGGCATGAAGGTCGAACATTTCCCGTCTCGGGAAGAGATTGAGGCGCGCAAGCGCGCGAGCGAGAAGGAGCCGGCATAAATCATGCGCCACTTGAAATCAGGCAGAAAACTGAGTCGCACGTCCAGCCACCGTTGGGCTCTGATTCGCAATCTGATCACGTCATTGCTGCGCGACGAGAAAATTCAAACCACCGATCCCAAGGCTAAAGAACTCAGACGTTGGGCTGATCGCGTGATTACGCTGGGGAAACAAGGAAGTCTGCACGCGCGCCGCCAAGTGCTGGGCATTGTCCAAGATAAAGCCGTGGTGCGTAAACTCTTCGATAGCATCGCGCCGCGATTCAA
>JBGPIK010000351.1:0-7304 GCA_041484845.1 Binatia bacterium
GAAAAGGAAAAGGGCGTCAAAACCGGAATCATCTGTTATGGCTCCAGCTATGAGCCGGTGCGCGAAGCGCGCGACCGGTTGCGTGCCGCTGGTCTGAAAACCAATTATATGCTGATCCGTGCTTTGCCCCTGACCAGCGAGATCACGGAATTTTTGGCGGAGCATGATACTATCTACTTAGTGGAACAGAATCGCGACGCGCAGATGGCGGCAATTATTAAAGACGAGCATCCCGAACTGGGAGCAAAGATCAACAGCATTCTTATCTATAACGGCTTGCCTGTTACGCCCAAAGGAGTGGTCGATCAGATTTTTGCGGTAGCGCAGTCGGCGGAACGAAAAACCGCGCAAATGTAATGTAAGGACTGAAAAAATGGCAGAAGCAAAACTTAATCGAATCAATTTATCGGAGAAAGATTACGAAGGCGCAGCCTCGACCATGTGCCGAGGCTGTGGCCACGATGCAATTTCAGCATCGGTGATGCGGGCGTATTTTGACAGCAGCATCGATCCGCGCAAAGTGGTAAAACTCAGCGGTATCGGTTGCTCATCGAAGACTCCTGCATATTTTTTAAGTCAATCGTTCGGCTTTAACGCCGTCCACGGCCGAATGTCGGCGGTGGCCACCGGCACGAATTTGGCCAATCACTCACTTCTACCCATCGGCCTGTCCGGCGATGGCGATACCTCAGCGATCGGACTAGGCAATTTTTGCCACATGATGCGGCGCAACGTGAATATTACTTATATCATCGAGAACAACGGTGTTTACGGGCTCACCAAGGGCCAATTCTCGGCTACAGCCGATGTTGGTTCCGTGATGAAGGGGGGAAAAGTAAACGATATTCCGGCCATTGATTTGGTTGAGCTTGCGATCACGCTCGGCGCAACTTACGTGGGGCGCAGCTTTTCCGGCGACCGCAAACAACTCGCCCCGCTCATTCAGGGCGCTTTGGCTCACAAGGGAAGCGCCATTCTGGACGTAATCAGCCCTTGCGTGACTTTCAATAACCATGAGGGATCGACCAAGAGCTTAAAATATGTCAAAGGCCACCTCGACCCGATTCATGAGCTCGACTTCATTCCGCCTTACGAGAATATCGAAGCCGATTATGATCAAGGAACAGATCACGAAGTAGAGTTGCATGACGGCTCGCGCATCGTGCTTCATAAGCTCAGTAAGGAGTACGATCCGACCAACAAAGCGCAGGCGGTTCAAGCCATTCACGCCGCCATCGCCGAGGGGAAATTCCTGACCGGGCTGATCTACTACAATCCGAATCGCAAAGAGTTTGCTGAAGAGCTGAATCTCGGCGACACGCCTCTTGCAGACCTGACTCAGGAAGATCTGCAGCCCCCGGTTGAAGCTCTCGATCAAATCAATGCCAATATGATGAAATAGAGATCCTAACCGACAAAAAAAGCCTGGCCAGATAATCCCGCCAGGCTTTTTTTCACTCGATCGTTGAGAAATGCTATAGGCCGATAGCTGCCGCGTGGGGCAAGCCGCTCCAGGCTTCGATGATTTCGTCGGACGACGCCACCAAGCCAAAATGCCGGCGCATATTTTCGATTGTGGCCAGATGCAGTTTTGTCTCGTACGCCGCGGAACAGTCGTCGATTAAAGTTACATAGTAGTCATACATATAGGCGTCTCGGGCAGTGGTTTCGACGCACACGTTTGTCGCTACCCCGCAAACCAGAACGCTCTGAATCCCGCGCGCTTTCAGTATCGTATTCAAATCCGTGTTGATGAACGCGCTGTAGCGATGCTTGATCACCACGCGCTCGCTTGAGCGAGGAGAAATGCCCTCGTAAAACTCGGCGCCCCAACTGCCCTCGCGGCACGTGCTTAAACCACTTTTTTGGGAGCTGCGATAGACCCAGGACGGCGTATCCGTCCATTCACTGTGAGTGGTTTTAATGTAGACAATGGTGAGGCCGACGCGCCGCCCTGCGTCAATTAAACGAATGAGGTTGGGCACCATCGCCAATGCCGCACCGACATCGTCGCCGCGCTTACCGGCGCTTCCCTGAGGGCTGACGAAATCATTCTGGACATCAACGGCCAACAAAGCCGCGAGTTTCGGGTTGCAACGTTCTTCTAAGCTCCGCAGAATCTCCATTGAATATAATCCCTTCAGTGATGATGATGCGCTGTTTGTAAACCGCCGTGTCCCATGGCCATGATATCGGCGCGGGCGATCTTCTCCCCGGCAAGCAAGCGCGGCAACACAATATCAAACGCGCTAAAGGCATCGTGAAGAACGCAGCCCGAAAGACCCAGGATAGGGATATTGCCAAGGTATGCCATCACAAACATCGAGCCCGGCAACACGGGAAATCCGTGCGACTCAATGCGAGCGCCACTGCGACGGATTCCTTCCGGACTCTTATCGTCCGGGTCGACGGACATCCCGCCGCTAACAAGAATTAATTCGGCGCCAGCGCTACCAGCCTCCTGGATCAGGCTGGCAATTTGATCCGGATCGTCGCTCGCGAGTTTTTTACCGGCGAGTTCAAAACCCATTTCACTTAGCTTCTTCCGCACCACGGGCTCAAAACCATCCTGAATTCTACCAGTATAAACCTCGCTTCCGGTCACGATGAGATGAACTCGCCGCGCCGGTATAGGCAAAATGTTTAAGATCGAATGCGCTTTGCACAACGCCTCAGCCCGCTGGATCAATTCTTCCTTTACGATGACCGGGATGGTTCTCGTCCCGGCCACGACTTGCCCCTCTTTGACATAGCGGTTCGATGGGAGAGTGGCCATCATGAGTTCGCCGAGCGAGTTAAAGCGAAAAAGAAGGTCGGCGTCGACCTTCAGCAAACCGGGAATCTCCGCAATCACGTTGACCCGCCCCTCGCTCGGGTCCGTGAAGCAAAAATGGGCGCCCGCGGCTGCTTGTGCCAATCTTCGAGCGGCCTCTTCTTCATGCACATCATCCTGCTCGAGCTCCATGACATAGAGGTGCCGTTTGCCCACGTCAAGTAACTTAGAAATGTCTTCGAACCGGACGATGTGTCCGCGCCGAAAAGCCGGACCCTTATGTTTCCCGGGTACAATTTCAGTGATGTCATGGGCGAGCGGAAGCCCCACTGCTTGTTCTACCGGTATAATTTTGAGCATTTCTTAGGCTTCTAACCTATACCGCATAATTCTTCCATCTGCGAGTCGCTTTGCATAAGATTTATCCTGACAAAACTTTTGAACTTTGGACCTATCTCAAAGATATCCTCGTATCAAACAATGTGGCGGACGGGCGATACTCAATTTTGCGCTACGGGAAGCGTGTGAAAGAACCTACAGGTAATTTCTTCCCGGTCTGCTAAATCTTTTCGTCGTCGTCAGCCCCGACAACACTCTACAGAAGCTATTGGGCGCGACTTTTTGTGCGGCATTGAGTTTGCTTGTTGTCTGGTCGTACAGTGCTTTACGCCATGAGGACGATCAGATGTCTAAGTCAAAGCGCAAGACGGGCGGGTCGTTAACACTGGGCCTTGCTGCCATTACCGTTTTCACATTAGCGGCTATTGGCGCAATCGCTGATTCCAGTTTCGCCTTGAAAGACCGCCAGCAAGCCTCGCATAACGTGCCCGAGGCGCGCTATTTGGAGCGGCTTCGGCAGATTGTGATTCCACTATGGCGGGCGACTAACCATCCCGACCGTCTAAATCAAATTCGTGTTAAAGTGGTGGCCGATCCGAGCATTAATGCAGGCAGCGCGGGCGGAGGACAGTTCGTGGTTACAACCGGACTGATGGAGAAAGCCAACGATGAAGAACTCCGAGGAGTCCTCGCGCACGAGATTGCGCACGATGACCTGGGCCATCCGGCGAAAATGCAAATGATAGGAATGGGGCTGGGATTGGGCGTAGCACTGCTGGAGAATATCTTTCCTGGGAGCGCGCAGGTTGCCCCGATCGCGGGCACAGTCATCGCCTCAAGCTACAGCAGGCCCCAAGAATTGGAAGCGGATAAGCATGCCGTAACCATCCTTCGGCGCGCCGGATACTCAAAGGACGTAATGATTCACGCGCTTACCTGGATAATGCAGGTTGAAGGAAACAACGGCGGCGGCTTTTTATCGACCCACCCGGCGACTGACGAGCGCATTCGCGCGTTGAAACGGCTGTAGTTAAATGAAAACGCCGTCAAAGGCAGGGCCGATTCTATGTCTCGCAGTCTTATGGATCGCGGTTTCAAGTTGTTCGAGCGAAGGTGTAACCCTGGTAAATCTTAATAGCGGCGCCACCACGAAATGCTCGGCTACCGGCACCGGCCTGGGAACCGGATGGGCGCGGACCTTTATCGACAGCTGTATCGCGCGCTTTAAAAGCATGGGCTATGTCGGTTTAGATGAGCTAACAACCGAACAACGTGCCGATCTGCAGAAGCGAGGCTCCTTGCCGGCAAATTGAAGTGGAGTTGGGCTAGTAGAACGTGGACGGCTACCCGCCTAGGGAAATCATTTCGATTTTTTTGTGGCTTTTCGGATCATAGTTGGACGTACGCAAGGCTTCCAGCCGCTCGGCCGAATAACGGTCTTTGCGCGTTGTCCAGATCGAACAGAGGAACTCGGCAACCTGTTCATCGGAAGCCCCGCCGCGTAGCAGGGCCTTTAGATCGTGACCGGTATGTGAAAAAAGGCAGCTGACAACCTTCCCGTCAGCGGTTAGACGGATCCGCGTACAGCTCGAACAAAACGGCTCCGTAACCGAGGCGATCACTCCCACATCGCCGCGACCGTCGACAAACTCATAGTCAACCGACGGTGCGCTGCCTTGGTCACGCCCGACCTCTTGTAGCGGAAATCGGGATGTGATCTTTTCCAGAATCTCCTTTTTGGAGACCAACTTCGCCGATGTCCAATTGTTGGAGTTGCCAACGTCCATATATTCGATAAAGCGAATGGCAAAACCATTTTCCCGTGAGAATTCGACAAGCGGAATGATATCGTCGTCGTTCACGCCGCGCTCAATTACCGCGTTTAGTTTGATCCCCTGAACACCACGTTGCTTAGCGGCAAAAACGCCCTCAAGTACCTTTTTTAAATCGCCGCGCTTAGTCATGCGCGTGAATTTTTCAGGATTCAGCGTGTCGACGCTGACATTTAAACGTTTGAGCCCCGCCGTTTTTAAGGCGTCGATTTTCTCCGCTAATAATGCACCATTGGTGGTCAAGCAGAGATCCTTCAGACCCTCAATTGCTGAGAGTTTAACGACCAGTTGATCGAGGTTCTTCCGCACCAGCGGCTCGCCGCCGGTGAGGCGTATTTTTTCGACCCCGAGACCGACGAACAGGTTGGCCAATCTCGCGATTTCTTCAAAAGTGAGGATTTCTTTCTTATCGATCCATTCGTACTCGTCCAGCGGCATGCAATAGGTGCAACGGAAGTTACACCTGTCCGTAACCGAAATCCGCAAATCCTTGAGCGGACGATTGTAGACATCAACAAGCATGCCTTTCACTATGCAACAAAATGGGGTAAAGGCGCAACCTCCGGCGAGAAGGCCGATATCAAGAGGAACTTTGCCGCTTTTCCGCGATCTGCTATTCTAGTGAGAAGAATGAGCCTGCGCCAGCAACAGGTGGCGGTATTTTTAGCCACGGTTTTAATTATTTTCGGCCTTTTCGCAGCCGGGGTGTGGCTGATCGCTCGGCGTCTCACCACCGAGGCAACGCTTCAAACGGCGCTTTTGATGGCCCGGCAAGTAGAAATCGCATTGGCTGATAGCCTGCGGGATCGTCCGGTAGCGCGATCCAGAGCGCCATCCGGGACGCAATCATCTTCTTTCTGGAGTTTTCTCGGCAATATTTTTCCCGGTAGCAACCGAGCGCCCAGAGCACCATCCAACGCGATCCAGCCACCCTCGCGACGCACCGAGGTGAGAGGTCTCATGCGTGCCTTCATCGACCGCAGTGGCGGCCTCGAGGCGATGTGGGTTCTTAACGGCGACGGCAAGGTTCTGTACAGCTCGATGGGCAACGAAAAAGAGCAGTTTTTATTGGACACGACTCTGAATGAGAAATTGCGCCGCGGGATTACCACGATCAATTCTATCTCTAACGGTCAGTCTTCTTACTACGATGTGTTGGTCCCGTTGCAGATGCCGGCCGGAGTAAAAGGCCCCGGCGGCCTTCGTTTGTGGATTAACCCGGCCGATTGGACGGAGTTGCTGTCGGGGATGTGGCGGCAGCTCACGTTGTTGTTTGTTCTCGGGGGCGGTGTTGCTTTAGTGAGCGCTTTTCTTACCACCGCGCTTTACACCCGCCGTTTTCGCCTCATCGCTGATACGCTGCGCCAGGCGGAAGCCGGGACCTATCAAATACGCCCCCGGTATGCGAGCCGCGACGATGTCGCGACCAGCTTAGACCTGATCGATCGATTGGTCATGAAGCAGCGCAAGACAACCGCCGTTCCCGCGCCGGTGCAGCGCCTCGCTATTGCTGCTCGCACGCTGGCTCACGAAGTTCGTACGCCTCTTAATGCATTGGCCATCCATCTTGAAGTGTTGAGAAACAGTTTCGCAACGGGTGATGGCGCGGATAATCGGCCACAGCGCTCGATTGCCGCCCTCGATTCAAGCGTTCGCCAGGTGGATCGCCTGGTGAGGGATTTCTCGGATTACTCGGCGCCGGTAACCATGGAGCGAAAACAATTTGACGCCGCCGAGGTCCTCGCAGCAAGCCTGGAAGCAGTAAGAGTTCAATGCGCGGCACAACAAATCACATTATCCAACGCACTTCCACCAGGTCCCTGGAAAATCCAGGGCGACGCGGTGCGGCTGCGCCAAAGTTTTGATAATCTGTTGCGCAACGCGATGGAGGCGCAGCCGAACGGCGGCGCGATCCGCGTCGCGGCGCGCACCAACGGTGAGCATTTATCCATTGACATCAGCGATGCCGGGCCCGGCGTGCCGCCCGAGCGGCGCGACGAACTATTCGAATTCGGCAAAACGACGAAGATAGGCGGCAGCGGCATAGGGCTGCCATTAAGCCAGATCGTCGCGGAAGCTCATGGGGGATCTTTGGCTTATCAAGAAAACAACGGCAGCGGCGCGACGTTTCGTCTGACCCTGCCATTGGAAACGAGTTAGTCAATGGGCCGCTCGCGCACAAATGTTCTGGTGGTCGATGACGACGCCGCGACTCGTGACGGCTTGGTCGCACTCCTGGAAAGCTGGGGCTACGATGCTTCCTCTGCAGCGGACGGATCGGCCGCGCTGAAAATCTGTGACAAGCAATTGCCATCCGCCATTATTACCGACCTGATGATGCCCGGGATGAGCGGACTTGA
>JBGPIK010000352.1:0-7251 GCA_041484845.1 Binatia bacterium
CCTCGCACGGGGCTTGCAGCGCCTTCATGATATCGTCACCGGTATCTTGCTCGTTCAAAATCTTCATTCTGCTCAACAACTCGCTCCGTCATCATCCCGCCCTTTTCCCAGCAAGGGGGATTATGGGTAAAGACAAGCGCGGGAGCGGGGGAGGAAAGAGGTGGGGGTTTCTTAGTGAGGAAAGGTCTATCCATGAAGTATGTCCAACGAACAGCCGGGAGAAAGGGGATCGGATGAACCGAGTGGTTACGCGTCCCTTGAATGAGGACAAGGACGGCATCCAGGGTTACATCGCTTATCCGGAGCGCGAAGAGAAAGGCCCCGGCTTGCTCTTGATTCACCAACATTCCGGGCTCACAGGCTATCTTAAAACCGCCGCCTACAGATTTGCCCAGCTTGGTTACACGACGGTCGTCCCGAACCTTTATCATATGCTCGGTTATCCGGCGGAAACTCATATCGACAAAGGAACCGAGATTCAGAACAAGACACCGGATCCTGATTTCGTGCGCGTGATCGATCGGGGGTGGAGACACGTTTGCGCGCGCAACGACGTGAGCCCTTCGCGTGTCGGAGTGATCGGCTACTGCATGGGCGGGCGGCTCGGCATTCATTTCGTCGCGGCTACGCCGGCGGTGCGCGCATTCGTGGCTTACTATCCGTCGGTCGCCGACGAACCGACGACGCGCATTCGGCCGCGCCATCCGTGCGACGCGGCGCGCGAGATCAAATGCGCCTCGATGATCCTTTACGGCGGCCATGATCGGCACAGTACGTTTCCGGTGCAGCAGCGCGTCATGGAAAGTTTTTATGCCAACGGGCAACCGCTGGAATGGCACTATTTTCATTTCGGCAATCACGGCTTCGCCTCCACCGAATCGGACGGTTATCAACCGTACCTTGCGGATCTCGTTTGGCCGCTGGTGACCGAGTTTGTGCGGCGTGAGCTGGTTTATTCCGCGTTGTAGCGGAAAGGTCGCTAAGGGCTAAGCGCAGGTCGCAAAGCGTACGGCTTTGCGACCGCGACGTTGGAGCGAGGCAGTGTGCGACAACATCCCGAGCAAAGGAGAATAATAAGGATGCAAGTCTCACAATGGAGAAGCGTCATAGGAGAAATGGTGCGCGATCACATGCGTTCCCCTCAACTGGAGCACTATTTCTCGGTGAAAATGAACAAACATCGCGCTCAGATCATGATTTCCCAGTTGGGCTTATACATCCGCCATCGGCGGGACTGCTGGGCGCATGTATCGGCCAATTGCCCGCTCATGACCGTGAAGCAGGCGATTCTGCGACACGAATATGGAGAAGTCATCAAAGATCAATATTCCGAGTACGGCCATCTCCACCTGATCATTCGCCAAGCGGAAAAAGTCGGATTAACTGCCGAGGAAGTTTTAAATACGAAGCCTATACCTACGACTATGGCGACGCTGTACGCTTGGGGTTGGATTACCCGCGCGAAAAGCTGGATCGAAGGATTGTCGTCGCTGACGGTCACGGAATGGACCAACGACGATCGTCTCCTGCGCGACATCGGCGGCGGCCATTCGACGCGCATGGGCGAGCGCTGGGCGGAAGACATGGGGCTCAAATGGCGCGATATGCCGAACTTTGATGCGCACCGGCAGGCGGACGAGGAGCACAGCGACATGTTCCTGCCTTTCCTTTCCGAGCACGCAACGGGAGAGAAAGAAAAGATGGCACTGGATGCTGTGAAAGAATCGCTCGAACTATTTGCTCTGTATCGCGAGGGTATCGCCTTCGCGATGGAAAAGATTCCACTGACTTGAGAGGTATCGTCAAAAAAGGAGGATTGTCATGGAGAAACCGAGAATCAGACACATTGCAATCAATGTCGCCGACCGGGAGAAGACCGCGGAGTACTACAAGAAAGTTTTCCAAATGGAAGAGAAATACCGCGGGCCGAGCGGCACGATTTATCTCTCCGACGGTCACCTCGATGTGGCGCTGATCAGCACGGACAAGTATCCATGGGGCATCAATCATTTCGGGTTCAAAGTGGATAGCGTCAAAGGCATCGAGGAAGTCGCCCAAACCCAGGCGGAAGCGAACACCTTTGGCGCCGTCGCGGAAAGTTGGATCAAGGACATCGAAGGCAACCGCGTCGATGTGTCCGAGCACGGCTGGCCGATCTAACGTCTTTCGGAGGGAAGGACAACGTGATGCAATCTAAACATCGCGATAGGAGCAGAGTCTTTTCCGCCGGCGCCATCGGCGTTTGGGTCTTTGCTTCTCTCCTGCTGGTATCATCGCCGGGCGTTGTGGTAGCGCAGACCCCGGCCAAGGTTACCATCGCTTACTCGGCGGTGAGCCCCATCTTCGCGGGAGTGTGGATGGCGAAGGAGATCGGGGCCTTTGAGAAGCAGGGACTGAAAGCAGATCTCGTCTACATCAGCTCCGGAAGCGTTTCGGTCCAGGCGATTTTGGGTGGAAACTTGCACATGACTATCGCCGCGAGCAACGCGGTGGTCGACGCGATACTCAGGGGAGCCCCTCTTATTGCCGTCGGTAGTATTACGAACCGGCCGGCGATGAGCTTGTTTGTTCAGCCTGACATCACCAGGCCCGAGCAGCTGCAAGGCAGGGCGCTCGCAATCACCCGGCACGGCTCATCGACGCATTTTTTAACCGTTTATGTACTGGAGAAGCTGGGTCTCCAGGACAAGGTTAAAATTCAGCCCATGGGCGGGACGAGAGAAGTGGATGCGGGTTTCCGAGAGGGGATGGTTGCGGGCGCCGTGAGAAGCATGAAGCCGGGTCCAAACACGCGTACGTTGGTTGACCTGCCGGATTTGGGGATTCCTTTTTCCATGGATCTGATTGCCGTGAAGCGAGACTTTTACAAGAACTCTCCCAAGGCGGTGGAAGGCATGCTTAAAGCCTATATCGAGGGTGTGGCCGCTCTGAAAACCAGGAAAAATCTGGCTTATAAAGTCTTGGCTAAGTATCTGCTTGGCGGCGGCGCTACGCTCGACGAGGCTTATGAGTACGCGATCAAATATCTGGATCGGCAGGCGAAGGTCGAGCCGGCGGCTATTCAGACGGTTTTGAATTGGGAGGGCAAAGGAGAGATTCCCGTAAATGATTTTTACGACAACACGGCCGTCGATCGAATCATTAAAGAAGGGTTCGTCGAGAGATTATACAAATGATGCGTGTGCTTTGTCTGGAAGCGGTAGAAAGGAGAATAGGTATGAGCTTGTGGTCCAAAATCAGAGATGACATTAACCAAATCGTCAACAACCATTTTGACACCCCGGAATATAAACAATTTTTCTCCGTTAAGCTGACGCCGGCGCGGCAAGAGGTTCTCGATCTTCATTATCCCCATTACATCAAGAGCCGGCGTGATTGTTGGGCGGCGGCGAGCGTCAAGGCGCCGCTCGACGTCAAACGCGCCATCTGGGAGCACGAGAAGGACGAATTGATTTACGACAAGCGCATGGGCTCGGCCCATTTGACCGACGAACAGATGGCGGCGGCCACTGCCGAATCGAATCTACTGCCGGGAACGCGCGCGGCCATTTATGCTTGGATGTATCTGGCGACGACACGACCGTGGATTGAAAGCTTGATGGTCAACCACATCACCGAGCGGAAAAACAATCCGGTCATCGTCAAAGGCGGTGGTTTCACGCAAAGATTCGCGCACAAAAAGGTTGCCGATTTGGGTGGGACAATCGAGACGCTCGACATCAATACCAAGGTGCACATGGTCGCGGATGAAGATCACTCGGACATGTTCGAGCCGGTCTTCGAGAAACATGTCATAGACGAGCGAACCGCCCGGGCCGTCATTCGCGCAGCCCAAGACAGCCTTGCGTTGGATCGCGCCTACCGCAGCGCGTTGGCGACGGCGATGATGGCGATCTCCGAGAAGGCGGCGTAACGTTTCTAAAATCTAAGCCATTGATTTGAGTTCGTTCGTCAAGCGCGGCCTCTGATCTTCTTCCCCCATTATTGGGGGAAGATCGAGATGCGGGCGAGCCTTTCGGTGTCGTTGCCGGCTTCCGGACTCAAAGAAGATCAGCGGTCGCAAATAGTCACGAGGCGAATTGTGTCGGAACACTTTAGTGTCGTAGCTAAAAACGGCATGGTCGTATCCAGCCAGCCCTTGGCCACGCTTGCCGGCGTGCGCGTGTTGATGGATGGCGGCAACGCCATCGATGCGGCAGTGGCCACGGCGGCCGTGCTCGGGGTTGTCGAGCCGATGTCCATCGGTATCGGTGGCGATGCGTTCTGCCTATTTTATTCGGCGAAAGACAAAACGGTAAAAGCGCTGGATGCAAGCGGCAGGTCGCCCTACGGGAGCAATTTGGAATTTTATCGTAAGAGCGGCTTCGCGCAGATGCCGCAGAGGGGAATTCACTCGGTCACGGTTCCGGGCGCGGTGCACGGTTGGTCCACCTTGCTCGACGCATATGGCTCAATGAAACTCGCAGAAGCGTTACAGTCCGCCATCCAGTATTCTGAAGAAGGATTCCCGGTGGCCGAGCTTACGGCTGAATCATGGCAGGAGTCGGAGCCGAGATTAAAATCCGACGAAGGCGCCGCCGTCAATTACCTGATTAACGGCCGCGCGCCGAAAGCCGGCGAGATTTTCAAGAATAGACGGATGGCGCAGACCTTGCGCGCGATTGCCGATGGCGGCGCGGATACGTTTTACAAAGGCGAGATCGCCGACAAAATCGTTCGTTGTTCGGAAAAAAAGGGCGGCCTATTCACACGAAGAGATTTTGCCGATGATCATCCGGATTGGGTCGAGCCCGTTACCGCCAACTATCGCGGCTATGACGTGTATGAACTGCCGGCGGCGACTCAAGGTTTCGTCGCGCTTGAAATGCTCAAGATTCTGGAAGGCTTCGATATCGACTCGCTGGGACAGGGAAGTCCCGATGTCCTTCATCTGATGATCGAATCAAAGAAGCTCGCCTTTCTCGACCGTGATCGCCATCTTGGGGACCGGGACTTTATGAAGGTGCCTGTGAGCGAATTGTTCTCCGCGCAGCGGGCGGCGAAATTGCGCACATTGATCCGCCTGGATCAGGCTGCGCGCGATTACAAAACTGCGCCGCTGGGCGCCGACACAGAATATGTCGCGGCCGCAGACGGCGGCGGCAATCTCGTATCGTTCATTCAGAGCAATTTCATGGGGTTCGGCTCCGGCGTCGTCGAGCCGGAAACGGGAATCATTTTACAGAACCGCGGCCATCTCTTTTCTCTCGAAGAAGGTCACCCAAACTGCATCGGCCCGCACAAGCGTTGCGTGCACACGCTGATGCCCGGCATGATTGTCCGCAACGGAAAACCTTATGCAGCGGTCGGATTGAAGGGCGGTCATGTTCAGCCACAAGTGCAGGCGCAGATCATTTCGAATCTGATCGACTTCAAGATGACGGTTCAACGGTCCATCTCGGCGCCGCGCTTCAATCACATCGACGGCGCGAAAGTTGGATTGGAGCCTGAGGTTGCCGCTTCAACGGTTCAGGAGTTGAGGCGCAGAGGACACGAGATCGTTTCCGGCACTCCAGAAAGCTTCGGCGGCGCCCATGCGATTGCGGTCGACTCCGAATCGGGCGCTTTCATAGGCGGATCGGACCCGCGCAAAGGCGGCTGCGCTTTGGGTTTCTGACTGCCCTTCGGGAAGAAGATTGAATGCGGGGCTCTCGCGCCCCGTTGACTCTCGTGCCCTTCATAGTAGGTCTAACCCTTGGAGTATTTGAAATTGCCTCGTTCGCAAATAACTTCGACGCTTTTGAAACCAAGTTCCCTGGGGCCAATGCCAATTTTGCGCGGGAGCCGATCTCCGTCATACGCTCCGTTGTTTGCCCTGCTTTGTAGAAAGATCAATTGCCGTGAGTTCATTGGTGTTGCTCCTCTATGTTCTATAACCTTTGTAGCTGCTCCAGGATTTCAGTTCGGCAATGGCTAGCTGGCCAGCTTGTTTCCTTCCCAAGGTTGGGCTTCGAGGCTCTTGGGCCTATGCTTTTCCCTCCAGCGGAGCAGCCCCTGGCGCACAGGTCGTGAGAAAAAATCCGTTCATGGTTCGACAGGCTCACCACGAACGGGACGGCGCAATATAAATTCAAGTACTTAGCCGTTCCTCCTGAGTGCGTCGAAGGGCGATCAGCTATTATTTCTCACGACCACATACTCGGGGCTAAACCCCAACTCCTCACAAACATGATCGAAGGAAAATATCCAATCACCGTCCATTTCGACGATCCAATCCTCAGTTTCATCGAAAAGCTTCTTCTTGCGAACTGTTTGCGCCGACAGATTGTCCTGGAAGCAGTGAATCGCATCTTCCAGGAGGGCCAACATGAGTCTCTTCTCCGGCTCTAAGAGAGTTTTTCTGCTCAGGTTGTCAAAATACTTCGCGGACAGAAGCGTGTCGGGTTGAAACAGCGAGGTGAGCTTTTCATCCGTCGTATTTACTTCTTCGCTATATTGACTCATCAGCCTTCTCCTTTTCGTTTGATTTCTTCTACGATCGCTTTGGTCATGCATCCTTGAGCGACAAGCTCGGCTCCTTGCTGATTCATGTCGGTCAAGAGCCTTCTTCCTGCGGCATCGATGAACGTCACTATTTTCAGGACAACCCTCACGGGCCGATCGTCAGTGACGGCTCGCTGCCAACAGTGTTCCAACTCATCGACCCAAGGTCCCGCCAATTTTCCCTCCAGATCAAAAATAGTAGTCGCGCCGTCGTGTTGAGTATTGATCTAAAGCATATAAACCCGTCTCTATATCGAGTCACAAAACTTTGGTTTGGGCTTGCACGACCTGTGTCCAACTAAAAACTTTTAATTCCACGTGACCTGTCGATGGAGGACGACCTCCTGGCCCTCGTCATCGACCTCGATTGTTGGATCGCACCAACAGAAATCCGAGTCCAAGTGGTTTAGCCCCACCGGCATCTCCACCGGGACAACGGCAGGCGCAAACTATGTACGATTTACAAACATCACAGCGGTCGCCCCCCATCCTTGCCCTACCGGCTCAAGCGCAAAAGCCTAGCGGTCGACCTAACGCCGTTCACGCCATACTCGATTGCCATGGCGAACAGCGCCTGTTCGATCCCCTGAGTTTGCGCGCGCACCAACAGGGTTGTTCCGATCAGCAGCAAACTCGCTAGCAATGGGAATTCGATCTTCATGGAGGATTCACCGCCTTTCGTTCCGTTCTCTGCAGAAGTAGTAGGGCAATGCCCGTGCCAGTTGCATC
>JBGPIK010000353.1:0-7145 GCA_041484845.1 Binatia bacterium
GGAGACTATCCAGACAATGCTGAACGGTACGTGTTTTTCAGCCGGGCCGCTTTGGAACTCTTGCGCCGCCGGCCGGTCGAAATCGTCCATTGTCATGACTGGCAATCGGCCCTGGCCATCGTCGCGTTGAAAGCTCAGGGCGAGCGCTATCCCGAGCTGGCGACGGCAAAGACCGTTTTTACGATTCATAATTTGGGCTTTCAAGGCATCTTTCGGGGGCTGGAGTGGCACTTGCTGAATCTCGACAGAAGCCTATTTAGCCCGGCGCACCTTGAATTTTTCGGCAAAATAAATCTTCTCAAGGGCGCGCTGGTCCATGCCGATAAAATTACTACGGTAAGCCCAAGCTATGCAGGGGAGATCATGAGCGCAGAGCAAGGCTTCGGTCTTGATGGCGTGCTCCGGGAGCGCGCTCAGGACGTGATCGGGATTCTGAACGGTGTTGATTACAGCCGATGGAACCCCGAAATTGACCCGTTTATCGCACAACGCTATGGTGAAAATAGCCTTACGGCCAAAGGCAACTGCAAAAACAGTCTGCTCCTCGAGCTGGGTCTGCCGCTCAATGCCAAGGTACCGCTGGTGGGAATGATCTCGAGACTCACAGCCCAAAAAGGCTTGGACCTGATCGAGGCGATATTGGATAAACTGCTCGCACGGGACGTGCAGATGGTTGTCTTAGGAAGTGGCGAGCCGCATTACGAACAGTTCTTGACCCAAGCCGCTAAGCGTTACCCGGAAAAATTTGCCGCGCGTATCGGTTTTGACGAAGCTATGGCGCACAAGATCGAGGCGGGCGCCGATATATTCTTGATGCCGTCGCTTTATGAGCCCTGCGGGCTGAATCAGATGTTTAGCTTGAAATATGGTACAATTCCTATTGTTCGCTCGGTCGGTGGTTTGAAAGATACCATCGAGGATTATGCCGACGAAAGAGAAACGGGCACGGGCTTCGTTTTCGGCGAATATAAGCCGCAAGCGCTGATGGATGCGATTGAACGGGCTTTGCGGGTATTTGGCGACAAGCGAGCTTGGATGAGTCTGTGCCGGAGGGTCATGAGCATGAATTTCTCATGGGAGCGCTCGGCTGAGACCTATAGTGAACTTTATCAAAAGCTTGCGCATTAGAGACGGCTGAGATTCTCATGTTCATACTTGGCATCGTGCTCGCGGGAGGCAGGGGCGAACGTCTCTACCCATTGACGAAACACCGGGCCAAACCTGCGGTTCCCTTCGGCGGTCGCTACCGCATCATTGATTTTGTTCTCTCCAACTTTGTCAATTCAGGCATTTTATCGATCTACGTGCTCACTCAATTCAAAGCTCAATCTTTGCTCGAGCATCTGGAGAAGGGGTGGCGCACCTCCGATTTTTTGGGTGAACATTTTATCACGCCGGTACCGGCGCAAATGCGGATGGGACGAAACTGGTATCAGGGCACTGCGGATTCCGTCTACCAGAACCTGTATCTCATCGACCGGCACAATCCCAAGCTCGTGGCGGTTTTCGGCGCCGATCACATCTACCGGATGAATATCCGGCAGATGATTGATGAACATCAAAGAAAGGGGGCCGTCGTGACGGTTGCCGCTCTCCCGGTGAAAATCGCAGAGGCGACGCAGTTCGGGGTCATAGAAGTCGACCCCGATTGGCGCATCGTTGGGTTTGAAGAAAAGCCTTCCCGGCCTAAGTCGATTCCCGGCGAGCCGGAATACGCGTTGGTATCCATGGGCAACTATCTTTTCGATACCGATGTTCTCGTCGACTCTCTCACTGCCGATGCCGAAAAGCCTTCGACTAAACACGATTTTGGACGTGACCATATCCCGGGGCTGGTCGAAAGCAGGAAAGTGTACGCCTACGACTTCCGTAAGAACCGCGTTCCGGTTCCTTTTAAAGGGGAAGAGGTCAGCTACTGGCGCGATCTCGGCACGGTCGAAGCCTACTACGAGGCCAACATGGATCTATGTTCCATTGATCCGTCGTTCAATCTTTACAATCGGAGCTGGCCGCTGCGAACGGTCGGTTACGGCGACCCACCTGCCAAATTCGTTTTTGACTGGTATGACCGCCAGGGGGTGGCGCTCAACTCCATCGTTGCCGAAGGAACGATTATTAGTGGAAGCACGGTCCATAACTGCGTGGTGGGGCGTAATGTCAGAATTCATAGTTACAGCCAAATCGAGGATTCCGTGATAATGGATTGGGTGGAAATTGGCCGTGGCTGCAAGATTCGCCGCGCCATTATCGACAAGTCCAATGTCATACCGCCGGGAACTGAAATCGGTTTTGATTTGGACAAAGACCGCGAGCGTTACTTCGTGTCCGAGAGTGGCATCGTGGTGATCGGGCGCAGTCAGCCCAAAACCAATTGGATCACGACCGTTCAGTTATGACTGCAGTGACAGGAGATTAACCGCACCATGGACAACGCGGCGTACCGACTTTTCTGCGATTGGGTTCAAATCATCGAGATTTGTTTCCCCTGTAATCAAATCGCTGTTCGGCCTATGAGTCACTGCCCCTGATGGCACTCGAACGTACAAAAGCCCGCGGTGAATGTTGTTGCGATTGAGCGCCAATGAACCGCTACATTTGCATTCATGGGCACTTTTATCAGCCGCCGCGGGAAAATCCTTGGCTTGAGGCGATTGAGCTTCAGGATTCGGCGTATCCGTATCATGATTGGAACGAGCGCATCACGGCCGAATGCTATGCCCCCAATGCCGTTTCTCGTATTCTCGATGCCGAAAATCGAATCACCCGTCTCGTTAATAACTACGCTAAAATCAGTTTCAATTTCGGTCCTACGCTTCTCGGTTGGCTCGCCGCCAACGCGCCGGAGGTCTACCAGGCCATCTTGGCAGCCGACCGGCAAAGCCAGGAAACTTTTTCGGGGCACGGCTCAGCGATAGCTCAACCCTACAATCACGTTATTCTGCCTCTTGCCAATCATCGCGACCGCTATACTCAGATTTATTGGGGCATTCGCGACTTCGAGCATCACTTCGGACGGGCGCCTGAAGGCATGTGGCTACCCGAAACCGCTGTTGATTTGGAAAGCCTGGAGATCTTAGCGGAGTTGGGGATTCGTTTTACGATTCTCGCGCCGCACCAGGCTAGCCGGGTACGAAGAGTCGGCAGCCAAACCTGGGACAGCGTCGCCGGCGGCCAAATTGATCCAACTCGCGCTTACGAACAAAAACTGCCTTCCGGTCGCGCGCTTGCGATTTTTTTTTATGATGGACCTATTTCCCGCGCCGTCGCGTTCGAGGGTTTGTTATCCCGAGGAGAGAGCTTTGCCAACCGCCTTAACAACGCTTTTTCGGAAGAACGGGATCGGCCTCAACTCGTCCATATTGCAACCGATGGTGAAAGTTACGGTCATCACCACCGTTTTGGCGACATGGCGCTTGCGTATGCTTTGAATTACATCGAAATGAATCAGTTGGCGCGGCTGACCAATTATGGCGAATTTCTAGAAAAGCATCCGCCGACGCATCAGGTAGAAATCAGCGAAAAAACATCTTGGAGTTGTTTCCACGGGATTGATCGTTGGTGGAGCGACTGCGGTTGTAACTCGGGGGCCCATCCTGATTGGCATCAAGCATGGCGCACGCCATTGCGCGATGCCTTCGACTGGCTGCGGGACTCGATCACGACGCCCTATGAAAAGACAGCCGCGGCCTTGCTAAAAGATCCCTGGGCGGCTCGGGATGAATATATTGATGTGATTCATGATCGCAGCGCGGCGAGTCTGAATAAATTTTTGGCTCGCCATGCGGCGCTGGATCTCAGTGACAGCGATCGCACGGTTGCGCTAAAGCTACTCGAGCTTCAGCGCCATGCACAGCTCATGTACACGAGCTGTGGCTGGTTCTTCGATGACCTTTCAGGGATTGAAACCATCCAAGTGATCCAGTTTGCCGGGCGTGCTGTGCAATTGGCGCAACAGCTCTTCGGCGATTCCTTGGAAACTCGATTTGTCGAAAAACTTGCGTGGGTCAAAAGCAATCTGTCGGAGTACGGCGACGGCGAGCGCGTCTACCACAAGTACGTCGGAGCATCGCGGGTGGACTGGGAGCGAGTCGGCGCGCATTATGCGGTAAGTTCATTATTTGAAAGTTATCCCGAGCGCACGAAGCTTTACTGCTTTGCCGCCGAGCGGAAGGATTATCAAGTCTACACTGCCGGCCTGACCCGTCTAGTGGTGGGCCGGGTGCGATTGACGTCGGACATCACGCAATCCACGTCTGAGTTGGTCTTCGGGGTGCTCCACATGGGAGACCACAACGTCAATAGCGGGGTTGAAGAGTTCACCAGTGAAGATAGCTACCGGGCTCTTACGCAAGACGCCCTGACCGCCTTCAGGCGCGCGGACTTTGCCGAGGTCATCCGCATCATGGACCGACGCTTCGGAGAATCCAACTACTCCCTGCGCTCGCTGTTTCGCGATCAACAACGTAAAGCGCTCGACATTATGCTCGCCTCCTCGCTTAAGGAAGCGGAAGCCCTCTATCGCCAGATTTATGAGCATCGCGCTCCAATGATGCGGTTTTTAACAGACCTCAACATTCCCCTCCCACCCGCGTTTCATGCAGCCGCAGAGTTTGTTCTCAACGGCTACCTTCGGGAGATCATCGAGCGGGAAGACATCGATACGGAGCGGGTCCTTGCGTCACTGGAAGCCGCCAAATTTGAAGGTGTCCGGCTGGACAGCGCTACCCTGGAGTTCGCGTACCGGCAAAATCTCCAGCGCTTAACCGAGCGTTTCGTTACCGATCCCAGCGACGCTTGCTTAGAATTACTCAGCAACGCGGCAAGCGTGCTCGATCATCTACCCTTTAGCGTGGATTTGTGGAAAGTTCAGAACGGCTATTGCCAGGCACTTAAGACGGTCTACCCCGAAATGCTTAATCAGTGCGAAAGCGGCGATCAATCGGCTAAAGCGTGGATAGATGGTTTTAAACGGTTGGGAGACAAGCTAAGGGTGAAGGTGACTTGACCCGAAGCTTATGGCGAGTTCTGCATAAATCGTTTCATGGGGCATTCGCCGGCTTGCGTCATAAAATTGATAATCGCCGGTCGTCTGCATCATAAGCCGACGCGGCCCTTCTTGAAGCCAATCACTATTCGGACTTGACGAAAAAACTCGCGATCGGATCGGCTTCGATCTCCAAACCGTTTGATTCCCGCGAAAGGCAAAAACGCTCAAGCGATCAAGACTAAACGGAGATCCATTACGTTTGTAAAAGTGGGTCCCGTGATCAGCAGATCATCGGTGGCCAATAAAACCGGATAGGAATCGTTTCTTTGAAGATGTGCCAACGCGTCGAGTCCTTTGCTTCTCGCCCGTCGGATCGTCGTTCCGTCGACCAGGCCTCCGGCCGCATCCGTTGGACCATCCGTTCCATCCGTGCCGGCACTAAGTACGACAATCCCGTCCGTTCCGTCCATTTCAAGTGCGGCCGCTAAGGCAAACTCTTGGTTGCGACCGCCAACACCGTTACCCCGAACCGTGACGGTCGTCTCACCGCCCGAAACTAAACAGGCCGGTCGACTTATGGGATCCCCCGAATTTAAAACTTCCCTCGCTATCGCGATGTGAAATATTGCGGCATCACGAGCCTCTCCTTCGATAAAGCTCGAGAGAATGCAGCTGTGATATCCCAGTTCGCGGGCTCTTTCTTTTGCGGCATGGGTCGCCAAATGGTTATTTCCCACCACCACATTTGTAACGTTCGCAAAAATCGCATCGTCTGCTTTGAGTGTTTCCGGTAGCTCGCCTCGAATTCCCTTTGCTATGAGCTCGCGTACCGGCCGAGGGACTTGCTCTCGAAGTTCGTAGTGTTCGAGAATTCTGATGCAGTCTGCAAAGGTGCTCGGGTCCGGAGCCATTGGACCCGAAGCGATGGTTTCAATTGGGTCGCCAACGACGTCGGACAAAATCAGAGCCACGACCGTTGCAGGGTAAGCGATGCGTGCCAGACCACCGCCTTTGACCTGTGAAATGTGTTTTCGAACGGCATTGATTTCCGTGATTTTCGCGCCGCAATTGAGTAGCAACTCGGTGGTCTCTTGCTTGTTTTGCAACGAGACCCCTTCGCGCGGACGCGACAGTAACGCGGAGCCGCCGCCTGAAAGCAGGCAAACGATCAAATCATGTTCGTCGGCTTTCTTCAGTAAGCCGATCACTTTCGCGGTGGCCTCTAGCCCTTCACGGTCTGGGACCGGATGCCCTGCTTCGAGGATTTTTATCTTTTTTGTCGGGAGGCAGTGGCCGTATTTTACGATGACCGCGCCGCCGGTAATTTTTTCATCGAGAATTGCTTCGACGGCTTGGGCCATTCGCGCTGCGGCTTTACCGGCTCCCGCGATAAAGATGTTCCGATATCGCGACAAATCGAATTGAGGCCCGGCAATATCGAGGATCTCGCCATGACGATGAACCAACCGTCTTATCGCATCCTCAGGATCCGCAGATTTTACAGCGGTGGTGAAAATAGAAAACGCATCGCGACGTAATTTATCTAACAAATGCATTGGCGTGGTTTGGACTCGATCCGTGCCCCTGGGGTCATACAGACGCAAATCCGCGCCGCCTCTCGTTTAAAAAAAGAGACTACGAAAAGAAAAGCGCAAAGTTAATGGGAAAAATTTTTGGAAAGAAAAATTAAAAAAGCCTAAACCCGCCAAAGCCATACTCGCCTATGGGTTTTCCATTGGAGGCGTCAAAAATATCTATGAGCATATTCTTTTCGGGATGTCCGGCAAGATAGCGGGAAAAAACCTCAATGAACTCCTCTTTCTGGTTGAGATCGGCGTGCATAAAGCCTTCTCCCACATAAAGCCGATGGGGCCGTTTGCTACTATCGAGCCGCGTCCAGTAATGCGACCCGTTTGAGCCGAGTTGGTCAAGCCACATTTTATATGTAGAAATACGAGACTGAATTTCCTTAAATGTAAGACCTTCGGCCAAGGAGATTGCTGGGAACAACAATGCAAATACGAGCGCAAAGGTAACCGTCTTTCTCTTTATCCGCATGGCTGCTCCCAGCAAGTCTAACTAATTGACCTTAATTTCAACGCGTCGGTTTTTCGCGCGACCTTCTTTGGTTTTGTTGTCGGCGATCGGCTTGGTTTCA
>JBGPIK010000354.1:0-7144 GCA_041484845.1 Binatia bacterium
ACTCGGTTGCCGCGAGACTCCTCTAGAGCCTTCACCGCGAGCTTGCGCCGGGTAGCCTCCATAGCCTCACGGTAGGAGAGATGACCGACCTCAGCTTGTGGTTCCGAAGCAATGATCCGTCCCGGCAAGTCCGCCCGCATAACCTTCGGGCCCGAGCCGAGTACCACCGCTCGTTCAATAACGTTGGCGAGCTCTCGCACATTTCCCGGCCAACTGTAAGCGCAGAGGCTCTCCTGAGCCTCGTGCGATAGCTCATCGAAGCTCTTTTTCGCCTCTAACGAATAACGGCGCAGGAAGTATTGCGATAACGGCACGATATCCGCGTTTCTCTCTCTCAAGGGCGGCAGATTGATCGGAATCACATTGAGACGGTGGTAAAGATCTTCGCGGAAACGGCCCTCCTTGACGGCGGCGTCCAAGTCGCGATTGGTCGCGCCGATGATTCTGACGTCAACGTGAATCGGCCTGACGCCGCCCACCCGGTCGAATTCGCGCTCCTGGAGAAACCTCAACAGCTTGGTCTGAAGCTCCTGGGAGACATCTCCGATCTCGTCGAGAAAGACCGTCCCGCCATTCGCCAGCTCGATCTTGCCTCTTTTTTGTTGGTCCGCCCCCGTGAAGGCTCCTTTCTCATGCCCAAACAGCTCACTTTCCAGAAGCTCCTTTGACAATCCTACGCAGTTAATCGCGACGAATGGCTGGCTACTTCTTTCGCTCCAATAGTGGGTCGCTCTAGCGAAAATTTCCTTCCCGGTGCCGCTTTCTCCGAGCAGCAAGACCGTAGCGTTGCTAGCGGCAGCCTTTTTTGCCATCTCAACTGCCTCCCTCATTTTCCCACTATTACCAACGACTAAACGATAACGCTTGTCCGCTTCCTCGGTAAGAAGATCTATTCCCCTCTTGAGTCGTTCCCGTTCAAGTGCTTTGCGTACCACGATTTCAAGGTGCTTCGGATCGATCGGCTTCGTAATGAAATCGTAGGCTCCCTGCTTCATCGCCTCGACCGCGGTTTCGATGGAACCATGACCCGTCACCACGATGACGGGAACATCAGATTCCAGTTTGCGCAGTTCCCGAAGCACCTGCATCCCGTCCATTCCTGGCAGTTGTAGGTCCAGCAGGACGAGAGCCGGTTCATCCCTCTTCATGGCGGCCAGAGCTTCCTCACCGTCGTTAGCCGTGGAGATTTGGCATCCCAGCGGACGCAGCCTGACTTCCAAAAGCCGCCGCGAAGCGGCATCGTCATCGACGATCAGAACACGGGGTCCAGCGATAATCACCTCTGATTGCATCCGTAGTTACCTGGCATCCAGACAGTCTGCTATTTCGCCAATGAAGATCACTTTATCGATTGGCTTGGTGATGTAGCCGATACAGCCGGCGGCCAACGCTCTCTCTCTGTCGCCTGCCATGGCATAAGACGTTACGGCGATTACAGGGATATCGCGCATCGCCGGATCCTGTTTTAATTTTCGCGTCGCCTCAAGACCGTCCATGCCCGGCAGTTGAATATCCATGACGATGAGATCCGGCCGTTCTCTCTTAAGCATGTCGAATGCTTCGCTCGCCGTCGCCGCTTCACGAACCTGATAACCTCGTGAGCGCAGTAAAAACTCCGCCAGACGACGATTCACTTTATTATCCTCGATCAACAGAATTTTTTCGCCAGCCACATTAGCACCTCGTTTACCGTGCTCGCTTCTCGTGCTCGTCACCAATAACGGCCACAAAACCGCGCCGAGACATCGGCGAAACAAAATCCGAAATCCGAATATCGAAATTCGAAACAAACCAGGGCCAATGTAAATCCCAAATTCGGAAAATCCGAAACCTCGAATCCGATTTGGGCTCGTTTGGAATTTGTAGTGTTTCGATCATTTGAAATTGTTTCGGTCAGCGGGGCCGCTTTCGGATTTCGTGCTTCGAATTTTCCCCGCGATGCTCCGTTTCTTCAGCGCGCCTCACTCCTCACCCTTCACTCCTTACCTGGCATGAAGCGGCAGCGTGAAGATAAACCGACTACCCTTTCCGAGCTCGCTCTCCACCCAGACTTTGCCTCCGTGCATCTCGACAAATTTTTTCGTAAGCGCGAGACCTAGCCCAGTCCCCGCGGGTTTATCCATACTCCCATTCATCTTTAGCTGTCTGAATTCTTGAAAGATCCGTTCATGCTCTTCCACGGGAATTCCCGGACCTGTATCACCCACCTCAACGCGTACCACACCATCGCCAGCATCTGCTTGTATCCAGACCTGTCCTCCTTTAGGTGTAAATTTAACGGCGTTTCCCACCAGGTTCAGGAGGACCTGCTTGATGCGCGCGGAATCCATAGATAACGGCGCTATTCCGCCGTCAGTGTAAACCCGAAGTCCAATGCTTTTTTTAGCGGCCAGGTGACGCATGGTATTCTGGACCTCATCGAGAACCTCCGGCAGTGATGCAGGCTCTACCTCAAGTTCCATCCTTCCAGCCTCAATCTTGGAGAGATCGAGGATTTCATTGATCAGTTTGAGCAGATGCTTGCCGCTCGTCGCGACGTCCGTCAGAAACTGCTTTCTCTCCTCCTCCGTGACTTTCAACGATGGATCCAGCAGAACTTCGGAGAAGCCGATGATGGCGTTCAGCGGCGTGCGGAACTCATGGGACATGTTTGCCAAGAACGCCGACTTATGGCGGCTTGCGTCGTCCATTTTCTGATTGGCGACAGCGAGTTCTTGCGTTCTCTCGATGACTTTTGTCTCGAGGGTCGTATAAGCTTCCTGGAGAGCCACAGTCATCTTGTTAAACTCGTCGGCGAGAATCTCGATTTCGTCTCCAGTCTTAAGTTCCAAACGAAAGCCCAAATCGCCCCTACCGATGCGTTCCACTCCTTGGCCCAGTCTCCGGAGTGGAGTAACCACGCGCCGAGCCACAAAGAGGCTCGCTAACAGCGCCATCCCGATCCCCACCAAAAGTAGACTGGAGGTTCTTAAGATGGACGCGTAGAGCGGCTGATACGCTTCTTCCAGCGGTTGCTCGGTAATAACCGCCCAGTCCAGGCCGGGAATAACGGCAGAGGATGTGAAAACGTTTTCTCCCTGAACGTTATTGGAGACCATCGCGGTCCGTTTGGTCACGTCAAGAGGGGCTTGAAACGCTGCTTGAACCTGTTTGAGCTGCGCCATGCTGCGCCGCTGTAAAACCAGGCTGATATCCGGATGGGCGACGAGATCACCCGATCGGCTGACAGCGTAGACGTATCCAGCCTTTCCGATCCGAATACTAGAAACAACGTCCCAGACATATTTGAGATTCACCTCGGCCTCAAGGACACCGATGATCTCACCTGCAAAACGATCAATAGGAACGGCAAGGGTCATGTAAGGCTCGGAATTCCGCACGAAATAGACGGGACCAATGTAGGGTTTACCCTGTCTCGCCTGATCGAAGGCCTGAGACACAGGAAGTTCGAGTCGGGGTTGAGGAAGATCACTTCTCAGCCGCGAAACGCGTACTCGTACAATGTTCTCGGTATCGAGAGCCACTGCTTCGGTTATCGCCGGTTCTAGGAAAAGGAGTCTTTTAAGTTCGAATCGATACCCTTGGGTAAGCCCGTTCTCGGCAATTTCGCGGCTCTTGGACGTCGCTTTCATTGCGGCTTCGATCTCATTAATGAATTGTTCGATCTTGAACGCTGCACCGCTTGCCACTTCTTGCTGTAAGAGCGCGAGTTGCTCGCGGCTCTCCTGATAGTGGAAGTAGATTTCCAAGATGCCGCTTGTTATCAGGCCGCCGCTGATCAAGATTAAAGAAATGTAGAAATAGTGGCGTACCAGGCGGCTGCGTCCGGGCAGAGTTTGGATGGCCAGCCATTTCAGAATTGTTTGCATTGCGCCTCTACTCAAAAACTGAGAGCCAAGAGCATAGCTCCAGAAAATGTAAGCGCAAAGAGCAGAGTGCTAGCAATGGGAATAATTCTTTTCATGAATTTTCTTCCATCTTGTTGCTCTCTGCTCCCCGCTCTTTGCTCTTTGCGATTTCACCTGATTACCTTATCCGCCAGCGCGAGCACGTCGGGCGGAATGGTCAGGCCGATCTGCTTTGCCGTCTTTAGATTGATCACCAGCTCAAACTTCGTCGGCTGCTCGACTGGCAGATCGGCGGGTTTGCGGCCTTTCAAAATCTTGTCGACGTACGTAGCAGCGCGTCGAAACAAGTCGTTAAAGTTCACGCCGTAGCTCATAAGGCCTCCGTCTTCCACCCACTCTGCCGCGTAATATATCGCCGGGAGCCGGCTCTTGACCGCGAGGTCGACAATTTGTGTTCGGCGAGAGTTGAGGACGGTGCCCGGCAACACAAGGATTGCGTCGGCACGCCCCCTGCTTGCGGCATGGAATGCAGTGCCAATATCCTTGGGATCTGGTACCTCCAAGTATTGAATCTGCACCCCGAACACCCCTGCGGTGAGTTCCGTCTCTCTTAACGACAGTGCGTTGCCCGGCTCGGTCGAAGTCCCGAGGACGGCTAGGCGGGAGAGTCTAGGAACAGTCTCCTTCAGAACCTCGAGCCGTTTTCCGCTTATCTCCGGGGTAAGGGTGGCCAATCCAGTAATGTTGCTACCCGGATGCGCAAGGCTGGCGACGAACCCATTGCCAACAGGATCGCTATCCTGTGCCATGACAATCGGAATCGTTACTGTTGCTTCCTTGGCGGGACGGGTTGCTGCTGCACCACCCGTGACGATGACGTCCACTTTGAGACGTACTACCTCGGCCGCGAGCGCGGGGAGGCGATCGAGTTTTCCTTCCGCAAATCGCCAGTCAATGACAATGTTTTTCCCCTCCACGTACCCAAGCTCGCGCAAACCCTGACGGAAGGCCTCGGTTCGGGCCGGGCTAGTGGAAGGAAAGGCAACGTATAGGTATCCTATCCGGGGGATTTTCGTTGGCTGCTGCGCTTCGGCTGGAAGGCTCAGAGCCAAGAGCATAGCGCCTAGAGCAACTCCGGTGATTCTTCTGTTCATTAGTTTGCGCCTACTTTTTCTGACCGCCGACCGCTGACTTATGACCTCTCACTTAATCGCTTTATCCGCAAGAGCGAGTACGATAGGCGGAATCGTAAGGCCGATTTGTTCAGCCGCGAGTCGCTCCCGAAATGCCTCGCTAAGCGGTCTTGTTGATGAAGGCGAGCTACTCTGCAACACACCTAGAGTAGGCCTCTCGTGTCCTTACAAAGATATGCAGCAAGGTGGGCTGCATGGACCACCAGGGCCGCTGGCGCCCTGGTGGTGGTCTCATGTTAGCAAGGCATTGCGCTTCGTGTCGGAAGACGCGCAGTGCGTCTCTCTGGCCACTCTCGGCAGTCGTGCCTAATGTCCCTCAACCTGCCTGAATACCCAGACAGGAGTGGTTGTGCCGGGGATGTTACGTTGCAGGGTGATTGTTTGGTCTACCCGGACGTCGTTACGATTGCCCGTCCCAAACACCTCAAATTTGCAGTACCCGTCGATACTATTAGTTGGATCTGCTTCGTGATAATCCTCGGAGACTTCCGTACCGGGGGACGTGGTTACTGGGGCCGCGGCAGATAGGGGGACTCCATTTAAGTCGATAATCGTGATGGCTATGTCCAGGGTCTTGTCGCTAACGTTGACAGCGTCACAGCCGAAGTTGGCTCCTTTCAGCGGAGGCGTGTAGAGGGTGGTGCTGTGATTGTTGTTGTCGTCGGCCAGAGCCGCACCGATCGCTCCGCTAGCAACGAACAAACCAACTACTGCGAGCAGCATTCGGATATACTTCATGGTTCTTTTCCTTTCGTGACCGGCGATTGGTTGTCGGCTTGAGGGAGGGGGCCGAATTACCGCCCACAATCCGCGACCGGGTGGTCGTACGAGCATCGATTCGATGATTTACTGATCCGTCTTTTCTTCGAAACGCTCAGCGCTCACTTGATCCAAACCGCAATGGCTGTGCCAATATTTGAAGATCGAGATTGAGTTAGGGAACGCGTTGGATTAGCGAATGAATTTTGTGAGAGCCTTTTTTAATGAGGTCTGGAAGAGTGAAGAGAAGGTAACTTTTATCTTACCCTCGGTAATCAAAACGTTACTGTTCGCAGAAGCGCTCTGCCGCCGCCGAAGGCCAGCAGCGGTGCCTAAGGCGCTTCAGCGCGATGCCACGCGAGAATGACTTTCGTGGCATAATAAATTTATCCGCAACCACTTCGGTGCGGGGAGCCAAATTCACAAGGTGATTCGATTCCCTTTATTTGACGGGGATTGTCACATAGATGCGCGGCTGGCTACCTACGGCTCTCGAAATGTGGCCCTGGCCCGTGGTGTCATCTACTAGAAAGATATCGCCGGGACCGAAGCGACGCTTAGTGCCATCGCCGATCTCGATTTCACTTTGACCGGACAGGTTGATCACATACTGCCGTCTAGGCGCCCGATGCCAGTCGTGGAAATCGCCGGGAGGAGCGTGGCGGAATATGATACCGTCCCCTTGCTGGAGCTTCTCGATCTCCACCTCGATCTCGTCGAAATGCGACTGGCCGTCCGCTCCGGTGTAGACCCGCGTGACTTTCATTACTCCGCTCCTATGTTCATTGCGTTATCGGATTCAGTAGCTTCTGATACGTTGCCCGTTCCTCGGAAATCTTCTGCATGAACTCTTCTCGGGTAATCAGCCCCATCGCGATCGAACCGCGCGTGCTACTTGCTCCAGGATGAACTGTAGGAGATCAATTCAATTTGATTATCATCTTGTATCGGAAAAGTCTTATACGTGCCCTGATTGAAAGATCACTCCACTTGGAACAAAACGCGCTACGCAAGGCATGCCTCGACGCTACTCCATGAGCTGGCCACATTTCAATTATAGGATTTATCCCCTTTTCTCTTCCTGTCCCCTCTGAAAGGCTGTTGTTCAATGTCCCATCGAATCCTCATCAGTAGAGACGCGTTTTGACGTCGTGATCGATCATCTCTTGGACGTGTTCGACGGGAACGTCTAGCTTCCCCGCAGCGACCACCGCCTCCGCGAGACTCGGCAGACCGGTTTTATCCGGCCATGTTTCTGGACTCCAAAAATGTGATCGGATTATGCACTTCGGGCAGTGGAAGAAAGCCTGATCGACAGTTACAACAATTGCAAAGTCCGGAATC
>JBGPIK010000355.1:0-7137 GCA_041484845.1 Binatia bacterium
CGTGAGAAAAAATCCGTTCATGGTTCGACAGGCTCACCACGAACGGGACCGCGCAATATAAATTCAAGTACTTAGCCGTTCGTCCTGAGCGTGTCGAAGGGCGATCGGCTATTTTTTCTCACGACCGCGGAGTTCGCTGAGTTCGGAGCATTCTTATGAAAACATGATTTTCTCTGCGCTCTCTGCGCCTCGGCGGTGCAATCTCCGAGCCCTGCTTCACACAGAAGCCTGAAGACCCTTCTTTTTTGGTTGCGGCAGAGCCGCGCTGGGTCCTTCGTGGTGGAATATTGCGCATAGTTTACTCGATTCTCACTTCGTGCCAGAGAGATTTGTCTAGGTTTTAAAAGGTACCGCCTCGGATCCCTCAAGGCGAGGCGAATCGAGGGATCGCAGTTCGATGCGAAAGCAGCGACAACGCCAGGGCGGCGCTTGTGTGTTCCAATACTTCTGTCATACTTTCACTATGGCGAAAAAAGAAAATGGACGCAGAAAACACGTTGTTTCAGAATGGTCAGTCGGCCAGCCGCTCAGCTTCCCGGCAAAGGCGGAGGAAATTGAGGCCACAGCCTCCCAAAACAGGAAAACCAAACAACCCGCGAAGGATAAGCGGAAGTAATGCGGGCTTAATTCCTCTGATCGAATCTTTTGTTGGTCCAGCCCGGCCGCGCTATAGTGTGCTGCTCGCAGTCTACTTCGCCCCGTCATTTTGACCCGCCAGATGCTTGCGCAAAATAGCAGGCAATTCGCTCAAATCGAACGGCTTGTACAAAACCTGTTTAGCGCCGGCTTCCATGGCGTGGCGTACACGCGTGGGGTCGTCGTAAGTTGTCTGCACGATCACCGGTATATCTTTGGTCGACGAATTCATCTTTAGCTCCCCGATGATCTGAGCGGCGCTCATACCCGGCAATCCGAAATCCAGTAGGATTAAATCAGGATGAACAGCCATTGCTTGATCGATAGCTTCCACGCCCGAGTTAACTTCGATGACTTGGTACCCGGAGCGACCGATAACTCGCGTGAGTAGCTCTCGCCAATCGCCCTCGTCTTCGACGATCAATATCTTTTTCGTTGCAGCAGCCACTTTGTGCTTATTCAGCACAACCAATGCCAAACCAAAACTCGCTTTATTAGCGTGCGGCTCGTCGCATGCATGCGAACTTGTCCCAACCTCCCTCTCCAGATTTGAGAAATGGGCGGATACGTTGAGCGAGCGATCGATCGGCAGTCAGGAGCACTCCGCAACGGAGTGCTATGAGACACCGGCTTCTCGCATTCATATCGTTTGCTGGCAAACCATTACGAGACGTGTGTGTCATCGAAAAGAATCGGGAGGCCGAAATTCCACAAAAAAAGAAGCGCAGGACACAGGGGCTGATGGCGAATGTATCAAGTTTCGTCCGCGGCTCCTAACTTATTCAAGCCAGAGAGACGGCTAAATAGAGGGGCGAATCGGATGGTATCCTTTTTGCTGCATCATACGACAATTGCTTTCGGTAAAGCAAAAAAAGCCATATCCCGAAAGACACCTTGATTCTCGGGATAATGGATACGGAATAGACGGAAAGAGACTATGGAGGAGTATGGTTTACACTGGTGTGTAGTCACTCGCACCAAAGACCAAATTCTACAATCTTGGTGGTAAACCCGTCTCGTTCAATCAGTGAGAGCAGAAGAAGTAGAGGTTGAAGCCCCACTCCGGTTCGATGATCCACGCCGGGATCTTTCCCTTGCACATAATGAGTCTGGTAATTGGAAGCCGCAGGAACGTTACCTCAGTGCGATGGATCTAATCCCAACCGACATCGAATATCGCGGTAACCGCATCGTATGGGATACGCGGCAGCTGCCCGGGACACCCTTCTGGACAGGCAGAGCAGCGGTTGTGCTGCCGCCCGATGCCATAGGCGTTAAAAGGATCTATCGGATTCCCGACAGTGACCCATGCACGAGCGAGCAGGACGTTCGCGATCATCTCATTGGTGCGGCCAAAGATTGGATCGACAACCAGATACAGGCTGATCACTCACAAGACCTAAGCCGCTAGTTATCATCCCGCTGGCATGCGGCACATCCGCCGCTACGATGCTCGATCAAAGCTTTGCTATTCACCACGAAGTGCCCAATGCGGCGAAGCCGCAACCAAACGTAAACAGCCGAAAGACCCCCTCTTACATCTCCCCGCTCGCGGGGGAAAGAAGAGAGGGGGCACGCTATTGGCCTAACTAGCGTTTCGTCAAATAATGACCTTCAAACATTTGCGCAAGCCGCGAAAATTTTGAACTATAGTAATACGAAAGTCACGAAGGATTCGGATCAATTCTCCTACAAAACTTTCTTAAACTTCGTGATCTTCGCGACCTTCGTGGTAAAAATTGCTTTTCTTTTTTTGATTGCGGCTCTGCCGCGCTGGGTTCTTCGTGGTACTCTACACCGGATAAAGTCCCAACAGCGTGAGACCCTGCACTAGCTGTTCGCCGCTGCGAGCGTCGAAGTCACGCATCACGCCGTCGGCGTGTTCTTGGCAACAAACCGATCATGGCGGTTTTTCTGCCAGCACGCTTCGTTATGTTCCGTGCAGACGGGGAGTTCTTGCCCATAGCTCACCGTCGATAAGCGTTGCTCTGATATGCCCAGCGTCACAAGATAGTCCTTGGCCGTCTGTGCTCTTTTGGCGCCCAATGCTAGATTGTATTCAGCGGTCCCACGCTCATCGCAATGACCTTCGATCTGAACCGTTGCCGCCGGATTTTTTTTAAGCCAGTCCGCGTTGGCTTTGAGGGTTTCGCGCGCGTCGGCGCGGAGATCAGCGCGGTCAAAGTCGAAATAAATGTCCTTCAAAGGGCTGGACGTTGGCGTGCCTACGGCTTGTCCCTTTTGTAATTGATCTAAGCTGGAAGATTGGCCGGAAGCGCTGGCAAGCGGCTTCGACGTCGTGTTGTTCTTCTGTTGTTGAGATTGGGCCGTATCCTCGGGCTTGGCTTCCGGTTTTGCCGTAGAGCACCCGCCCAAATAGAACATAACGAGTCCCACGGTCGCAGCGTTGGCCGCTGCCCGGAGCCAAAGACATCGATCTTGAACTGAAATCATATCTACCTCCTTGGTCGAGACATTGTTTATTCTGTCTTATTATTGCTTTTTATCTGCCTTTTGTGAAACGGAGACTGGAATTGACGGGGGAGAAATCAAAAAAGGTGCTCTCCCCTGGGAAAGCATTTCTGCACGCAAGCATCGTTACCCCCCCCAACGTCGCGCCCAGCAGAACGCGCAACGTCTATACCAGCGATCTACGGCAAATGAAGACTTCATTACGAAGTCAGCCATGGGGGTACACGTGACCTCCTGCCGCCAAACGAAACCACCACATCTGAGTATAACTAATGGACGAATGCGGGCTCTAAAAATTCAATTGAGACCGAGAATTCTTCGGGTCAAGCAAAAATGCGCGGCGGCTGTAGCATTTTAGCTGCCGATTTAAGACCAAGTTGAGACGGGACGATTCGCTGGCGACCAACCCTTGCCCTCTGCGAACTCTGCGTTCTCTGCGGTAAAAAGTTTTTTCTTTTTTGGTTGCGACTCAGCCGCGCTGGGTCTCTGTGGTGAATCCTTCTTCACAGGAAACCCTGAATAGCCTATTTTTTCCAGATCCTTTCGAGGATTTCCTTCTGCTTATCTGTTGGCTTCCGCCCTTGATCCATCTGTCTCGCCAAACTCCCGATAAACTGCCTCTCCCAATCTGAGAACTTAGGATCATCTCGCTCTTCCCGCAAGCAAGCGATCAGATAATCTTCGCGCGACTTTTGTTGTTTTGCTTGCTCAGGAACTTTAGAAATCCCCTTGACTAGCTTCAATGCCATAAATGCGCTGCTCTTTCTGCATCTGCCGAGCGAAGGTTACCCCTGGAGCCTACTTATACCGAAATTATTTTTCTTTGCGACGTGCTTCGCGCGTGATTTTCTACTCTGGCCTGTTGTTTAGCGCGATTCATAACCATCCCGCTAGAATTCGCTTCCGATGCCGTGCCCCGACGCAGCGCGTCGCCCTCGGACTGATTATTGCCAACGCGTGATCAGGTTGAGCAGATCACAGACGCGATTGGAATATCCCCATTCGTTATCGTACCAACTGAGGCACTTGAGATACTTGCCGCCCGTAATGCTGGTAAACCCCGCATCGAAGATTGAAGAATGCGAATTGCCTATGACGTCCGAAGACACTACAGGTAACGCCACGAACTGAAGAATACCCTTCATGCGCTTGGATTCAGCGGCGGCTTTGATCGCTGCATGCACGTCTTCAACGGTAGCCCGCTTCTCCAATTCCACAAACAAATCGACCACGGAGCCGTCGGGGACCGGGACACGCGCGGCGATTCCGTCCAGCCTTCCTTTCAATTGAGGCAAGACCTGGCCGACCGCCTTGGCCGCGCCGGTCGATGTCGGGATGATATTTTGCGCGGCCGCGCGGCTGCGCCGCCAGTCCGAGTGGGGAACATCGGCTAGACGCTGGTCATTGGTATAGGCGTGCACGGTGTTGATGATCCCTTCGACGATGCCGAACGAGTCCTGGAGCACCTTGGCCAGCGGCGCCAGACAGTTAGTCGTGCAGCTTGCGTTTGAAATCGTCCGGTGTTCCGGCTTCAATCCGTCATCGTTGACGCCGAGCACGACCGTGTAATCGATCTCATCCTTGGCCGGAACCGTCAGCACCACCCGCTTGGCACCGGCTTCGAGATGTTTGCCGAGTTGTTCCCGGGTCGTGAAAATACCAGTGGATTCCACGACGGCGTCAACATTCAGATCGCGCCAAGGTAATTTGAGCGGGTCCTTCTCGCGAATCATGCGCGTGCGCCCATGCGCCGTCACCAGATCATCGCCTTCCAAGCGTGACGTGCCCTCGAAGCGCCCCATAACGGTGTCATAATTTAGCAAATACCGTAGCGCGTCATGATCAAAGACATCGTTGATGGCAACCACTTCGGCATCTGCGCGTTTGTCCAGAATTCGGAAAACGGAACGGCCGATGCGGCCGAATCCATTGATGGCAATTCTCATTTCACACCTCCAACGCCATCGAGTTTGCTATAGTGCCGCACTACATCGAGTATGCGGCACGCGTGACCCAGGCTCTCATACCAGGCCAGCGCTTTGACGATCTTCTTTCCTGCCTTGATGGTCGCGCGTGAATCGAAAAGCAATGATTGCCGGCAACCGATAACATCCGAAGAAACGATCGGATCATCGGTCACGCCAATCAATGCTGGACGAACGGCGGCGGCGGCACGCATGGCGTCGTTCACTTGCTTGACCGTGACGCTGGCGTCGCGCATCACGCAGTTAAGATCAAGCAAAGATCCTTGTTGAACCGGCACGTTGAGCGCGTACCCGCTTAATTTTCCGGTAAACTTCGGCAGAACGACTTCGACCCAGCGGGCCGATTCGTTATTGTTAGGAATGATGTTCTCCGCCGCGGACCGGCTACGACGAAAGTCCTCGTGGGCATAATCCTGCAGCGACTGATCGCTTGTGTAGGCGTGTACCGTCGTCATTGACGCGCAGTCCACTCCCAATGCCTGGTCCAGAGAATGCAACAACAGCGCAAAAGCATTGGTCGTCGCTGACCCGGCCGATATCAGCTTGTCGTTACCGACCGCGCTGCCCTCGTTGATGCCGGGAATGACAATACGATCGATCGGCTCTGCCGGTAACGATGCCAAAATGACCCGCCCGGCGCCGGCGCGCAAATGGGTCTCCATATGCTCGCGCCGGCGATAACGACCGGTTGCATCGATGATACAGTGGACGCCTAGAACATCCCACGGAACCTCTCCCGGTTTTGCCGACTGCAGCATTCTTGTCCGAAACTTCTCATTGATCAGATAATTGTCACGAAGTTCACACGGTCGCTCATCGACACCGTCGCTGTTGAGCAAGTATTGAATGATCTCCGGTTTGCCGATATCTGCAACCGCGACAATTTCGAGATCGTCATTTTCTAGCGCCAGGTGATAGAGATGCCGGCCGATCAGGCCCAAACCCATAATGCCGATTCGAATTTTACCATTACGCATCTTTCAACTCCCTGTCCCGCGAACGTTGAAACCTGCTGTTGACGTATTCTATACCCCTGAGGCGATAATAAAAACCCGCGCGCACGACTGCGAAAAGCGCTTGGGGGATTACATCGATTTGTGTTAAGGGTTAGTCAGTGAGGAATTTCGGGATACCATGCGAGAATCGTCATTCGAGTTAGAGTGGTGTGACGCGTCGCGCTAGTTTAATCGTTGTGGGTTAATTACCCGCAGCTTGGTGCGATGCGAATCAGGGGTAGGATGGGTTGAGTCCTTCGGCTCTGCTCAGGATAAACTCCGCGAAACCCATCGTTCTAAGCGGTGGGTTTCGCGTTGTGCGCCTCTACCCACCCTACGTTTTCGGCTCTTGAAACACCCTTACCCTCGATACCCCCAGCTTGCTGCGGGGTTGTTGATTGGCACCCGGAGAAGCAGCGATGAAAAACCCCAGGTTTAATCTGTGTGTCCTGTCGAGCATGACCGGCTTGATTTGCCTGTTGACTTGTCTCGCGCCGCGACCGGCCGCGTCGGCGGACAAAATTACGATCGGTTACTCGGCCATAGCGGGCCTGTACGGCTACGTGTATGTTTCGGTGGACGGCGGTTATTTTCGCCGCAACGGCATCGATGCCACGCTCGTTTATATCGGCCCGGGCGCGAAGCTCGCGCAGACACTGGTTTCCGGTGACGTCGAGCTTGGAACGCCGTCTCCCGGAGCTTCCCTCGGCGCCAACCTCGCCGGTGCCGATCTTGTTTTCGTCGCCGGTGTGGACCGCAGGCTGGCGTTGGCCCTCGTCGTCCTTCCTGAAATCAAGTCCGTCGCCGAACTGAAGGGAAAAACCATCGGCGTGAGCCAGGTCGGAACGTCCGTGGAATACGGCGCCCGATACATTCTTGAAAAACACGCCCTGAAGCCCGGAGAAGACGTCAAGATTCTCCAAACAGGCGGGCATCCCAACAGTTTGGCGGCATTGGAAAAGAAACTGCTGGCTGGTGCGGTGCTGAGCTTCCCAACGCGTTATTTGGCGCGTAAGGCAGGCTTGGTGGAGCTTGTCGATTTGGGCCAG
>JBGPIK010000356.1:0-7131 GCA_041484845.1 Binatia bacterium
ACGGCTATTGCAGTCACTAATCGAACTTTCCCCACACGCGAGTGAAGAGCGGTCACTGCTTGAATCGATCAGCAATCATGTCCAAGCCAGGGGCCCGGTATGGGACGATAAACAGCCTAAATTCGCTCTTGAGAGCCGCGAACCCTGATAATATTTGGAGGAACGGAGAAAGTGATGGCTAAACTACCCTGGAAACCTTGGCATGAAGTAGTCAAGCTCCGCGACGATTTGCGATCTGGTGAGTTGCCCCTTCACATGTTCGCTGCCGATCTCTACGAGGTCGTGATGCAGCGTGGCAAGCGGCCGGTCTATGAAAAACCCGAGAACTTTTTTGCGTTGACGTTTCCGACGTACAATCTGCGCCAGCTCGTGCGTGATGTCATTCTCCGGCTTGCTGGGAAAAACGACAAGGCTGTGCGCCAACTAGAATTGACCTATGGCGGCGGCAAGACTCATACATTGATAACGCTGCGCCACCTGGTGCACGATCCAGACAAACTTCCGAAGCTCCCCGCCGTAGAGGAATTCGTTCAGGCCATAGGACAGCGACCGCCCAAATGCCGTGTCGCGGCTCTTTGCTTCGATAAGCTCGACGTTGAAAAAGGGATGGAGGTTACATCACACGATGGTAAAACTCGGACGCTCAAACAACCGTGGAGTGTACTGGCATATCAGCTTGCCGGTGACGCGGGTTTGAAACTCTTGCACGCGAACGGCAAGGCCGAAGAGCGTGACAGCGCACCGGCGGAGAATCTGCTCACTGAACTTTTAGAGTTACCGGGCAAAGACGGACTCGGCACACTTATCTTGATCGACGAAGTTTTGATGTACGCCCGGGAGAAAGTGGGTCAAGACAAAGAGTGGCGAGGGCGGCTCGCGAACTTCTTCCAATATTTGACCCAGGCCGTTCCAAAGGTTGATCGCTGCTGCCTGGTGGCTTCGTTGCTGGCGACTGACCCCACGAAGAGCGACACGCTCGGCCGAGAAATACAGAGTGAGCTCTACGATATTTTCCAGCGACAACGCGAAGAAGCAGTCGAACCCGTGGTTAAAGAAGATGTCGCCGAAGTGTTGCGTCGACGTTTTTTCACTACCGAGTCGATCAAGGACAAAGATTCATTCCGTCCCCATGTGGCAGCCGCTTTGAAGGGCATCGCGGATATCGACGATCAAACGAAGAAGCAAGGCCCGGAAGCGGAAGAGAGATTTCTGAAAAGTTTTCCGTTTCATCCGGACCTGACGGAAGTTCTGTACTCCAAGTGGACATCATTGGACCGCTTCCAGCGAACAAGAGGTGTTTTGCGAACTTTTGCGCTGGCGCTGCGAGATGCTGAAAAGTGGGATCAAAACCCGCTCGTTGGGCCGGCAGTATTTCTCCGCGAATCTAAGCAAAATGATCTTTCAGATGCATTGCGAGAACTAGTTTCAGTTGCCGACACCGAAGAGTGGGAGGGAAAGAAGCAAGCCTGGACCGGTATTCTACTTGGCGAGCTAATGCAGGCGAAGCAGATTGAAGCAGATTCTGCCGGCCTGAAATTTCGTGAGGTCGAGCAGGCGGTGATCACCACATTCTTGCATTCGCAACCGCTAGGTCAAAGCGCGAAATCGAGAGACTTGATTGTTCTATTGGGTTCCGCCCGTCCAGATAAGATTGAGTTGGAAAAGGGCCTCATGCGTTGGGCGCAGCTTAGCCACTGGCTGGACGACTTATACACTGGGGTTTCTGACGGCAAACTCCCGCAGACGTGGCGTTTGGGTAATCGCCCAAACTTAACGCAAATGCACGATGTTGCGAGGAAAAACATCCAAGACGAAATCGTCCGTGCTCGTCTGCTGGACGACATAAGCAAAACTAAGGCGCTCACCGCCAATGCTTCAGCGGCGGGAGTTAGCGTTCATACGCTGCCGCCGAGACCCAATGACATAAAAGACGATGGGGCGTTTCGTTACGCCGTTCTGGGACCCGGCGCCGCGTCGGAATCAGGCAAACCGAGTCCTGAAGCGAAACGTTTTCTTGACGAGACAACGGGGGCGGATAAGCCGCGCGTGTATCGCAACTCAGTCTTACTGCTTGTTCCGTCCAAGGACGGGCTAGAGCACGCGCTGGCGAGCGTACGTGACTCGCTCGCCTGGGAAATTGTCCAAGAGGAAATCAAAAAACAGCAGAAGGACGGCAACGTCGATCCGGCACGCGCGCAGACGCTGCGAATCAATATTGATACGGCGAAGGGGCGAGTACCTGAATCGATTAGACAAGCGTACTGCATCGTCGTAACGGTCGCGGAGAAAGACGAGGCTCAAGCCTTTAAGATTACAGTCACCGACGACCCCCATTTTAACGTTATCAAGAATGACAAGCGGGCACGTATCCAGGACACAGCGATTACGGCTGAAGCGCTCTTGCCGGACGGACCGTACAACCTTTGGCGAGCCGGAGAAACTTCTCGTCGTGTCAAGGACCTCGCGGGAGCTTTCGCCCAGTATCCGCATTTACCAAAAATGCTAAAGGCGAGCGCGATATTGGAGACCTTGGCCGATGGATGTGAGAGCGGAACTTTTGTGTTGCGTGTAGTTCGGCCAGATCGGACTTCTCGAACCTGGTGGATGTCGCGACCCGATGAAAATGCACTTAACGACGCAGCGCTGGAGCTGGTTTTACCCGAGGGTGCTGAAATCACTGAAATCTCGCCAACCCTGCTAGCTCCAGGGAAACTGCAGGAGTTATGGACGAGCGAAGAGATTACCGCGAAAGCGGTAGCGGACTATTTCAACGGCTCGACTGTCGTTCAGATTGAGCGAGACGGTTACAAAGAACCCATGCAGATTCCTAAGGCGGAGCAGCGAGTTGTCGATAAGGCAATTAGCTCTGCGGTGGAGAGTGGAGTCCTATGGTTATTATCCGGTCCGGCAAGTATCTTCGGTGAGCCAATACCTGCGGGAGTCCTGAATTCTAATGCCAAGCTTTGCGCCCCACCCGAAATCATCGGCGCACCTGAGATCCTGGCTGAAAACTTGCCTGACGCATGGAAAGATGGAGAGGCATCGGGACTTTCAATTGCAACAGCTCTCTCGGTGAAAGCAGGTAAGACGCTTCCCTGGAAGACGGTTCGCGATGTGATCAGTGCCGCGATCAATGCGCGGTTTCTCGAACTGACGGCAGACTCGCAGCCATGGCCAAATGACTTTTCCGCGGCGCAATTCGTAAAGTTCAAGGCTCCGACTGGAGGCAGGCGAAGAGACGGGCGGGATGACAGAGAGGAACGTCCACCAGGCGTGTTACAAGCGACCGCCGAACTTAGCCCATCTCAGATTCAAGACCTTGGCGACATCGTGGACAAACTGACGCAGATCAAAGCGAAGACAAACACCCCTATTAAATTCGTTGTTCGCATCGAAATAGGTGACGGCAAAACGAAACCGAATGCGCAGGTAACGAAGGAAATCAATGCAATACTTAAAGGTGTGAAGGATGAGCTGGAAGTGAAATGAGGAGGAGGCAGTCTTCAGTTTAAAGAGGTGTTCTAATGCTGTCTAAAGATCAACTAGATGCAAGAAAGAAAGACGCGACACAAGCGCTGAAACATAGGTGGCTATTTGATATCCTCAACTATCTCGTAAAAGACATCGAAAGCGGCAAGCGGGACTGGCTCAAGGGTCAGGTCTTGGATCTTGCGGTCGCCGGTTCAGCGATTTTCTCTCGTGTTCAGAAATAATCGAAGATCGGTGCGCCGCTCTCGAACCATTCCGTGAATAAGAGTTGACTGAGCCGGCAGACTGATCGAAGCCCGTTCAAATCGTTCAAGCCGTTCAACGGTAGAGGTCGGTCGTGTCGTATTGCACTTTTTCCAATTGCAGCGCGAGCCCTTCGATTTGCTCCTGCCAATAGTGCTCGGTGCCGAAGTCAGGAAACGCCGCTTTGAAAGCGCTGTCTTCCCGGCGGCGCGCGATCCATGCGGAAAAGTGAATCATGCGAAGCGCCCGCAACGGCTCGATGAGCTGCATCGTCGTCATGTCGAAACTTCTGAATTGTTCGTAGGCATCAAGCAAGATCTGCCTTCGCTCTTTCCCGTAGTCGTCGTCTCCGCCCGTGAGCAACCAGATGTCTTGAACCGGAGGCGCGTAGAGCATGTCGTCGAAATCGATGAAGTACGGATCGTCTCGATTCCACAAAATATTTCCGGAATGGCAATCCCCGTGGAGCAGAACGTACTGGACGCCCTCGAAGCGAGGAGTAATGGCGTCGCAAATTTGCGTTACGATCGTTTCGAAGCGACTTGCGAGTTCCATCGGAACGAAGTTTCCGTCTTTTAAAAACTTCAATGGGTCTCGCCCATAAGTTTGAGGATCGAGCCGTAATCGGGGGGCGGCCTTGATCGTCGCCCCGACGTTATGAAGGCGAGCCATGAACCTTCCCAGGCGCGTGAGCTGTTCCGTCGTCAGTTCCGGCTCGAGTCGCCCCGGACGCTTCGGGAAGATTGTGAACAGCACTTCGCTAATTTCGAAAATACTTTGTCCCCTGTCATCCGTGAGCGGGCTGACGACCGGAATTTCGCTTGCTTCGAGGGCCTTCAGAAAATCGTGCTCGGCCTGAATCGTGGCGCGGCTCCAGCGGCCGGGGCGGTAAAATTTGACGATGACGTGCGGGCCTTCTTCCATCTCGATGTCGTACACACGGTTTTCCAGCGCATGGAGCGCGTAGAAGCGGCCCGTGCAACGCCCGCCCAACTTCTCGGCGGCGTCGAAAATGACCTCTGGAAGAATCTGCAGGAAGTTGTCTAGCATAGCCTTCATCCTAGACGAGCTTACCCTCCTTGTACACTCCCGTATTAAATAGGCATGAGGCGTGAGGCGTGAGGCAACAAGGCAACAGTAAGAACCGCGCCGTTCAAATCGTTCAGGCTGTTCAACCGCTCCGCTTCGTTCAAGCCGTTGAAGAGCTAACGGCGGTTCAAAGTTCAAGGTTCCAGGTTCAAGGGGCCTGACGGCGAGTTCAAGCCGTTCAAGACCTAACGTCAGTTCAAAGTTTCGGGCTCAAGGTTCAACGATTCAAGGAACAAAAAACTGAGATCTATTTCGGGTTGGTCAACTATCTTAACGACCCGCAGTGGAACTGGCATCCAAGGAGTGTGTAGCCCACGCACCGTTTATCCGATTGGGCTCCAACGCGAATACAGCCAATCCATGTTAGCTTGTGATCGAATAACGCGATGATGCTCGCCCTATTCATCTTGTCCAGGAGGTTATCATGCGTTTCGGATTTGCTCTTCCGCAGATAGGTTCGCCGGCCGGACCGGAAGCATTGGTCATGGTTGCCAAACGGGCCGAAGATTTGGGTTTCGACAGCCTTTGGGTTCTTGATCGCATACTCTGGCCGGTCAATCCGCGGGCCCCTTATCCGCTCGGCGACGGTTCTTTGCCGGTTCAATATAAGAACGTGCTCGATCCGGTGGAGACACTGACGTTCGCCGCTGCGCATACAGGGAAAAGGCGCCACGGTCAGACTTTTATATCTTGACTATCTTGAAAACATTCGGGGTCTTGTGTGAGATCAGGGTTGTATAGGTGATTAGCGTTCCATGAAAAAGAGCCGAGTCTTTTGCACCTCGATCTGCCTGTCAGAACTTGCCCGCGTCCTTGTCTGTTGATTGCCGCCAGTTTTCTTCTTGCTTCTTTTTCGATTCTTTCTGCCCCTGCTCGTCCGCAGTCATATCCACGTAGTCGGCTAAAATGGCGTTTCCGCCGGTGTGCATGGAGACCCGATTAGTCTTGTCGATCGTCCAGGTGGAGGTCTCGTAAAATATTTGCCTTTCCTTTTTTGCGTAGTTTCCATACTTGCCGGTCAGCAGCTGGAAGAGCTTGGTCTGAAAAGAGCGATCTTTGAACGGGGCGCCCCATTGAATCTTGATCGTGGATAAAAATTTACTCACCGGAGTGAAGATCAGATTTACTTTTGCATGCTCGCCCAGGAGATCCGCGTGGTAGTAAAACTCGTAAGCCGTATCGACATATTTCATGACTTTTTGATCGAAATGTTTATTAACAGAAATGATACCGTCCTTGACGATCGGAATATCCTTGTCTTGCGCAACCGCCATGGCTTCGCGCACCGACATACCCGACCTCCAGCTGTCGAATTGGAATGCGTTTGAACTAGCAGAAGTTAGCAGCAAGAAAAGCAAAGACAGAAAAAATCTGCGCATGGGCGTTCTCCTAGATGTTATCCGTCCAATTATAAGGCTCTTCTCCGGTGGCGCCAAGTTGATTATTCCTCACCGGAGGGAGCGATTTGTATAAGGATTGCAGATCTTGACAAAGACTTCTCACATCTGATCATTCTGGAGCGCGAGCGCGGTTAAGAAATCGCGCGATCAGCGCCTTCGGGGCGGTGTAGTATCGCATCAAAACTGGTCACGGTTGACGATTTGACCGTAAATATGTGTAGGGAGATAAAGTTGTAATCAGGTAAAGCGGAGATATACGAGGTCTGAAATGCAAAAGCACAAAGCGGCTCCTATCATCATTGTCTTTTGTCTTTGGATAGTTTGGAACTTTATTGCAGCTGCGGAATCCAGAGGCGAGAACCTGACATTGTCTCTTTCTTCGTTGAGCTTAGGTACTTCGCCTCCGCTATTGGCTCAGAAGAAAGGTTTTTATGGTCAGGAAGGCTTGGACGTTCAGGTTACGGTTGTAGAATCGGGGACACGCGCAATACAGGCCTTATTGGGCGGCTCTGTCCAGCTGGCGGCGACCGGGCCGGAGGATTTCATCCGTGCCACCGAAGGAGGCACGCCGATGGTTATCCTGGCCGGCGGTCTCAGCAATTTGACGCACTCGCTCATGGCCGGACCCAGATTCAAAAGAGCAGGCGATTTGAGAGGCGGCAAAGTCGCCGTCTCGGGCTTGACCGGGAGCGTAACCTATGCCCTCAAGTTCATGTTGGCCAAAAACAATCTCCAATATCCGAAAGATTATCTCATCATTCAGATCGGCGGGCCCGCGGTCCGTTGGGCAGCGCTCAAGAGCGGCGGTATCGATGCGACTCTTATTGCCGAGCCACTGACATTGGTAGCCGAGGAGTCAGGGTTAAGCAATTTAGGATTTGTCGGCGACTATCTTCCGCATCTGCAGGTG
>JBGPIK010000357.1:0-7120 GCA_041484845.1 Binatia bacterium
TCGGACCATACGTTGCACCCGGGGGAGGTCGTGAGCCTGGAAACCCCCGGCGGCGGTGGCCTCGGCAATCCGCGCGAGCGCGATCCGTCCAGGGTACTGAACGACGTGCGTAACGGTTATGTCTCGCAAAGCAAGGCACGGGAAGTTTACCGCGTCGCGATAGACACGGTCGACGACGATTTCGCGCTCAATGAAGCCAAGACACGCGAGCTGCGCGCACAGCCGTGACCGTGACGCGAGATTTTCATCAGAACGTTTTGGAACGACTTGAACGATTGGAACCATTGGAACTCGCGGTGCGCACGGTTCAAGCCGTTCCAATCGTTTCATACGTTCAAATGGTTGTGCTCGTCATATGCCCGTTAATGTGTAGCGTCTTATGACCGTCGATCCGATCACTCTGCAGGTCATCCAAGCCCGCCTGGCCGGTATCGTCCAGGAGATGCAAAACTCGCTGTTTCGCACCGGCTACTCGACAATCATCCGCGAGTCTCAAGATGCCAGCTGTGCGATCCTCAACACCGAGGGCGAAGTGGTTGCCCAGCATGTTGTGTTGCCGCTTCACATGGGGGCCTTTCCCGCCTGCGCCGCGGCGATACTCAAAACTATGGCGCCTACGGAGATGCACGAGGGTGACGCCTTCATCATCAATCATCCCTACCTGGGCGGCAGTCCTCATGCACCGGATATGGGAGTGCTGACACCCGTCTTCTACCGCAGCGAATGGGTCGGCTTCGCTGCGAATATGGCGCACAAGAGCGATATCGGCGGAACCGTTCCGGGTAGCGGCTCCGGCAATGCGCGGGAGATTTTTCAAGAAGGGCTTCACCTGCCGCCGATAAGAATCATGGCGCGGTTCCAGCCGGTTAAAGAAGTTGAAGCGATAATCATGGCCAACAGCCGGACCCCCGCATTGGTCATCGGTGATCTCAGAGGACAGGTGGGCGCCGCGCGCCTGGGCGAGCGCAGAACCATTGAGCTTATGGAACGATACGGTAAAGAAACCGTGATCGAGTCTACTGCGTTGCTGTCCTCCTATACGGAATCCCGCGTGCGCCAAACCATTGCCGCGTGGCCCGACGGAGAATCCGAGGGTGAAAGTTTCGTCGACCACGACGGCATCGACCTCACCCGGCCGATTCGTGTGCACGTCAAGATCGCAAAAAAAGGGGATCGTATCCATTTCGACTTCAGCGGCTGCAGCGACCAAACTCAAGGTCCCGCGAACATTCGCCCGCCGCTGGTACGCGCGGCTTGCGCCTATTGCCTGGTCACGTTGGTCGACCGCTTTCTCCCCATCAATCAAGGCCTGGCGCGGGTGGTGGAAGCAACGTTTCGCGAAGGGAGCGTCGTCGATCCCCGTTTTCCCGCGGCGGTAAATACGTATATGCCGACCGCTTTGACCGTCGCGGAAGCGGTTCTCAGAGCTTTGGCCCCATTCGTGCCGGACAAACGGATCGCCGGCGGCTCCGGCAGCGCCGCTCTGGTTCTGGGCGGACACGACGCCGAGCGTAATCGGCCCTACGTGCATTACGAGATTCTTAGCGGCGGCACCGGCGCCCGTTCCGGCAAAGACGGCGTCTCGGCCACTGCCTTCCACCTGAGTAACTGCAAGACCGCACCCATCGAGATCATCGAATCGGAATTTCCCACCCGCGTGGAGCGCTTCGAGATGATCCCGGACTCCGGCGGCGCGGGACGGTGGCGCGGCGGGTTAGGATTTGCTCGTGACTATCTTATTCTAGCCGACGAGGTGCGCTTTTCGATGCGCACCGATAAGCATGATATCTCTCCTTTTGGCAGTGATAGAGGGATGAAGGGGGGCAAAGGTTCCTGCCTCGTCAATCCGGGCCAGGCAGATGAAAGACGCCTTCCCTCGCGTTTTGGTGACTATAGGCTCGGCCAAGGGACTCTCCTGCGTTTGGAACGTCCGGGGGGCGGCGGGCTCGGCGACCCACTGGAGCGACCCATGGAAAACGTATTGGAGGACGTTCGGCAAGGCTACGTCTCGATGGAGCGAGCCAAAGCCGATTATGGGGTCGTGATCAGGTTGCTCAACGGCGAGCCCGCCCTAGACCGGGCAGCGACGCAAATTCTTCGAGGAGAAAAACAAAAAAACAGTGGAAAAGACAGTTCAGCTCTGCTATAACCAGCGCTAATTATTAAACCCATTTAGGAGGTACAATGGCAACAAAGAAGAAACGTAAACCGAATGCAGCTTTTATGAAACCCGTACAACCCGATGCCGCTCTCGCACCTGTTGTCGGCAGCAAGCCGATCCCTCGGACTGAGGTGACCAAGAAACTGTGGGCCTACATCAAAAAGAATGGGCTCCAGGATAAAAAGAAAAAGACGAACATCAACGCCGATGACAATTTGAAGGTGGTTTTCGGCGGCAAGAAACAGGTCACGATGTTCGAGATGACCAAACTGGTCAGCAAGCATCTCAAGTAAGAATTTTTTTTCGTTACACAAGTTTGACTGACTCGCCAAGACTATCGCTCACTCGATAGTCTTGGCGGTTAAGAAAATCATCTCATTCTTAGGCTCCCCGAGCTTGTGGGTGAGTGTGTGTTTATGCGCTTGCGACAGGCGGCACCGAAGATAACGGCGGACCTTTTTCACTCGAGCTATCTCGAAAACTTTACCGTGCCGTCAACCGTCGTCTTCAATCCTTTACACCACAAAAGATCCGGCTTTTTCCAATCGCTTGCCCTGCGAGACTCGCCACATAATTGCGCTTTGACTGCAATTGCAGAGCAACGGGACACCATGCTGACATGGCGCTTAACTGAGAAAATAGGCGTCGGTCTGATTGTTATATCTTTGGCATTGAGTTGCGCCGTGGGGCGCGCCGGCGGCCAGGATAAGAACCTGCTCGATTCAGCAAAGAAGGAAGGCCGAGTAACGATATTTGGTTCCATTCAAGATGACGTGATGAGATCGATCCAGAGCAGCTTCGAGAAGAAGTATCCTCCGGTCAAGAGCGTCTACTGGCGCGCGTCGACCACAGCAGTCATGGAGCGGGCGATGAGCGAATACCGCGCCGGAAAAGTGAGTTGGGATGTGTTCTTTACCGGCGTCGATGCGATGGAGATCATGCGTAAAGAGGGAATGTTCGCGAAGTATCAGACACCCGCGGCGGCCAGCTTCGACAAACAATACCATCACGACTTTTACAGTCCGAATTACCGTAGCTCGATTATCGGCTTCGTCTACAACACGCGCTATATCAAGCCTGTCGACGCGCCGAAATCCTATTGGGACTATGTCGATCCCAAATGGGACGGTAAAACCACGATGTCCGACCCCTCGGTGCATTCTTCGATCGCCAAATGGCTCTCCAGTTTGCACCTCGTTTTGGGCAACCCGAGTAAAGAACAAGAGTACATTCAGCGATTAGGAGCGAGTCGACCCTTGCTTCACCCCTCTCTTACGCCAGCTATCGAGACGATTGCCAACGGCGAAAAACCATTGGGCATCGGCTATATCAAATACGTCTGCGATCTGGGCAAGTCTGGCGCGCCGCTCGACTACGTGCGATTACCGGCCTATTTAGGTGAAGGCAATTACATCGCGGTCGGATCGAAAGCACAGAACCCCAATGCGGCCAAGCTATGGATCGATCATTGGTACAGCCGGGAGAGCGCGGAAGCCCTGGCTAAAGATTGCGAGTTTGTAAATCTGAGAGGGGTTTATCCGCCCTTGAAAGATGCGGACAAAATCAAGTTTGTAGAAGAAGATGAACGTACGGCGAACGACTACAAACAGCTCGGCGAGAAGTACGGTAGGATTTTTCGCAACTGAAAACCTTTGATGCTTTTCGACGCTAGCTCTGTAGAGCTCGAACGGCTTTTTGGAGCGCGCTGAATGCACCCCGATAAAGCTCCGCGCCGATTTCTGCGCGTGCCGACGACGGCATGCCGATGACACCTTGCTTTGAATGCTCTTTCATATTGACGTAGCGTTTAATTCCTTCCGTCGGCCCTTCTTCTTCAACCCCTAATACGCCTTGAGGAATAGCGGATTGGATCACTAGCTGAGGAGCGAGATGGAGCATCAGCGAGGTTTCCAGCTCTCCGGAATGGCCCATTCCTTTAGACTTGGATTGCTTCAGCGACTTGACCAGATCCGGCACGAGGTCCCAATATGCCAGCGTGTTGACCGTCAGACCGAGTTCCACGAACAGTTCCTGGCCAAGAACTTCCAAGCTCGCACGATTGCCGCCGTGCCCGTTTAAAAGCACGATGCGGTAAATACCATGATGGTACAGAGAAGCGCAGATGTCATGCAGCAGGTCGATAAAAACTCGGGGCCGTACTGTGATCGAGCCGGGAAAATCCATGTGATGAGCCGAGACACCCGTCCAGACTGGAGGGACAAGAAGAACCTCGGGCATGCTCTTTTCAAGGTCTTCCGCCAGCCGCGACGCGACAAACGTATCCACCTGAAAGGGCAAATGAGGTCCATGCTGCTCCATTGAACCCACGGGAAGAAGCGCAACCATGCTCCCACGATTTAGTCTTCGCACCTCGGGCCAATGGAGTTCCGCAAGCTTCATTCTGTGCTCCGCAAAAAGATTTTGCCCCAGCTAACCGCCAAAGTAAATGACGATCCCATGTCAAATCGACATAGGCAAGCGGTTCCCCGCTGTCCCTGTCACACCACCGTACGCACGGGTCGGTACAGGCGGTTCGGCAGATTGAGCTATCCGCGAGCCGACAGCGTCGGAACACCGCGCGGGTTAAAGTAAGCATTGAGCAAAGCCCTGTTAAGGGCCGGGCTGTTAGCGAGTCACTACGGGCCATGATCGCTTGCAACAGTTTGTGCCGCCAGTTCTTTGCCTACGCCCCTTATCCGCTGCGTCAGTTCCCGATGACGTGTTCCGGTATCAACGATTGCCCCGCGACTTGATGCGGGTATGTTCCCTGACCCCCCAGTGAATTTTCAATTTTTGATACGCCGGCCCGGCGTCTCTCCTGTGAACTCGATTTGCGAATCACCGTAGAATGTTCTGTCTAACGGTATAAGGAGCGACGTTATGACGGTTATGAGATACAACCAAAAAATAAACGCGCTGAGTGCGAGTGGAATGTGATACCAGCGGACGCGCACTCTTAGTCTGTCGATTAATGTTCGCCGCGCTATTTCGTGGGGCTGAAAGGCTCGTACATAAACTCACGAAAAGTCTAGCCAAAGATATTTGAAATTTCAGTTGCTTTTTGAATTGCAGAATCGGAAAGGAGACTGCTCGCGCAAAGATGAAAAGGATTCACGTTGTCATTTCGACCGAAGGGAGAAATCTTTCTCAGATCCCTCGCCTTTGCTCGGGATGACGAGCCGCGGCGCGTCACTTTGCGCCTGGCGCGATAAATGTTCTTGCAGTCGTTTTGTCCAACATTTCTAAGGTAAGAATCTAAACTTGCAAAGCGGCGCTGCCGCCTTAATTGTTGGACCGGGGCTAGAAAACATGCTGTGTATCGGGGATGGACTTCTTCTTTGCCCCGGCCCAATTAAGTTTAAGCAAGCGTTGTGCCCTGATTCTCACTAGAGGAATTCAGTCAGTTTGGAGAAGTTAGGTCCGCAACTGGAAGGTGGAGCTTTGTCCACCTTGCGGCAAATGTGCCTGCTAAAACCCCATACCAGCCTTATCGGGTCACACTGTCGATGGCGTTTCTGATGAAAAAGGAAAGAAATATTGACAAGTGACTGCGACCCCACTCGGCACGATCCATGCTCTCTTAGTGGAAATGCACTCACCGTAAGGAAAGACAGCTCTACCAAGTGAAAAGAAACACTAAACGGTTTCTATCATTCGACAGCATCCGGGAGACTTTATTGTTAAGCCTCGATCACCTAAGCCGAGCTGTGCGCCGCCGCCAAACGAGATAACGCAAAGCTGTAGCCATTTTTGAGACGGTCCAGTGAATTGCCCACGTTGTCATAACCACATAGCCGAGGGATTCTACTGTATTCGATGCGGGTACGTGCCGACACAGGACGAGCTGCTGGTCCAAGGATGGTCAACCGGTGTCGACCCGTCATCCAATTCGTCAGGCGAGTTTAAATTTGTCCGTCCAAAAGCAATACGGAAACGATCTTGCTAACGCTGCTACTGCTCTCTCTGGTAGCAAAGCGGTTCCTGTTCTTGTTAAGCCCTGCCATAGAAAATTGTCAGAGGGTTTCACAAGCTCGAACCCCCGATAGCGTCAGAAAAAGGGGTCCGCTTTTGGCTCATAACAAGCGCCTCTTCAGTTTTCCGCGCCCTCCCAGCGACCGTCCTTTGCACCCGCTACCCCGGCTTTCATCCTTAGACATGCCGAACTAACCGATGAGGTTTTCTAGCCCATCACCTTTTTATCTTGCTGTGCTGACAGTCTAAAAGAGCGGCGACGCTACTTACATGTGTAAAGAAGCGCTGTTCCACGCGAATTCAATCCAGTTTTGCGGGTGCTCCATTGGCCACAGCTGTATAAGAGCTAAGAGCGACCTCTTTTTCTTTTTCCGAGAATTCTCTGAAGGAATAAATCGCCGGCTTGCCAAGCCCGCGGTCCGAAGGCGGACGTGTAGAGTTCAAGGTTCAAAAGTTCAAGGTTCAAGGTCCGAAATCAATTGAACGTTGAACCTGGAACCTTGAACCCTGTTCCTTTCTGTAGGCTCGCCCATCGATCGCCGTTATGCGTGATAATCCGGGCTGGGCCATTGCTCTTGACGCCCGGCGCTGAGTTGACCTACTCTGACCAAGACAGAGATCAGAAATCAGAGGTCAGCGATCAGACCATAACTCCGCTCTAAGGGCCTCTCACCATAGGTAATATGATTCGCCCAACGGGCGAGGGCTCTCCCCTCGTGGAAACCGCCTTAGAGCGGAGTTATGGATCAGACGCCCTCCCTTGACAGGAGAAATACACGATTACAAAGGATCTCCGAAATGCCCGGACTTACGATTGTAACGCTGATACTGCTATCGGTACTTCTGCCGACGCAGATTTCATTTAGCGCGGAGTTGGTTCATCTCGCGCTTTCCTCGAGATCTTATCAATACGTGATCTTTCCGATCGCGCAGGAGCGCGGTTACATGAAAGAAGAAGGAATCGATCTCAGAATCGTCATGATGCAA
>JBGPIK010000358.1:0-7106 GCA_041484845.1 Binatia bacterium
CTTTGCTCTTTGCTCTTTGCTCTTTGCTCTTTGCTCTTTGCTCTTTGCTCTTTGCTCTTTGCTCTTTGCTCTTTGCTCTTTGCTCTTTGCTCTTTGCTCTTTGCTCTTTGCTCTTTGCATTTTCGTCTCACCTCTCGATCGACACCGTGTCATCGTTTTTTCTCTAACCGTGACTAATGCGTCCTAGTGGGAACTTCGTCGCCTAACACAGGCCGTCAAAAATGCCTCCCCTTGCTACAAGTCCCCAAAAGCGGGATATTTTTCCCATGAAAGAAGCACTTTGGTGGCAGCCCGAAGATGACGGGCGAATCCTTTGCACCTTGTGTCCGCGTCTTTGCCGAATGGGCGAAGGTCAGGCAGGTTTTTGTTATATCCGCAAAAACGTAGGTGGGAAGCTTTACTCCTTTGGTTACGGAATGTCGACGGGGTTTGCCATCGATCCCATCGAAAAAAAACCGCTGAATCATTTCTTGCCCGGCACGGGCGTTTTGAGCTTTGGCACGGCTGGCTGTAATCTCGGCTGTCGTTTTTGCCAGAACTGGAGCATCAGCAAGGCGAAACTTGATGAAGCGAAGAGCCGTGACATTACGCCGGAGCAAATTGTTCGAATGGCCCTCCGGCATAAGGTTCCAAGTATCGCCTTCACCTATAACGACCCGGTCATCTGGGGAGAATTCGTGATCGATATCTCGCGCCTCGCCCGCGCACACGACCTTAACAGCATTATGGTCACGGCCGGCTACATTACGCCGCAAGCCAGGCCCCAAGTGTTTCGCCACATTGATGCCGCTAACGTGGACCTGAAGGCCTTTACGGAGCGATTCTACCATAAGATTACATTCTCCCACCTCGCGCCGATCTTGGATACACTCAAGTGGCTGAAAAACGAAACCGACATTTGGTTCGAGATAACAAATTTGATGATCCCGGGCGAGAACGATGATCCGGACGAAACGAAGCGGTTATGCGAGTGGGTGGTGGTGAATCTAGGAGATGCCGTGCCGATTCATTTCACGGCTTTCCATCCTGACTTCAAGTTAACCGACAAACCTAGAACACCGGTCTCAACGCTGACGCGCGCGCGCCAGATCGCGTTTTCGGCGGGCATTAAATTTTGTTACACCGGGAATGTCATTGATGACGATGGCCAAACGACGTATTGCCCGCGTTGCGGTAGCGCCCTGATTCGGCGTTCATGGCACGATATTCTCGAATATCGACTTCAAGGGAACTCTTGTCTCTGCGGAGAAACTATCCCTGGCAAGTTCGTCAACGGCCCTGCTCCTTCCGCAATCGGCAAGTGGCGATCGGCGGCTCTTTGATCAGCCCCTCATAGTCTCTCTAGCGAAAAGCGCGAATTTGTGTTTTATACAGTGCTCATCTGAATAGCATCAGCGTCTATGGCTAAAACAAAAAAAATTATCCGACAGACTCATCCTCATCTGACATTATTAGAGGATATCAGCACTCTCATTAGTCACTCTCACGACCTGCAGGAGACCTTGGACAGCATTGTCGCCGTCGTTTCGGATCGCATGGGAACCGAAGTCTGCTCGATCTATATTCTTGATCAGCAGAAAAGGCGGCTCACGCTTTGCGCGACGATGGGGTTGGACCAGGAATCGGTCGGCAAAGTCTCGATGGGCACGGGGGAAGGGCTAACCGGATTAGTCATCGAGAGAATGAAACCGGTTATGGTAGTCAATGCTCTCGCTCATCCACGCTACAAATATTTCCCCGAAACCCACGAAGAGCGGTTTCACTCGTTTCTCGGTGTGCCGCTCATTGAAAAGAAAATGCCGTTGGGCGTTTTGGTGGTCCAAACTTCACGGCGGCGTGAATTTTCGCGCGATGAAATTCGCCTGCTGAGAACAATTTCCGCCCATGCATCCAGTATTATTGTCCAAGCGCGGCTCGCGGATTCACTCCGTAGCAAAGAACAAGAACGGAAGGAGTATAGAAAGCGCATGGTCGACGCTATGCGCAAGCTCCGTTCCTATGAACGCAAACGTGGCGAACGAACGATCAAAGTCCATCACAAGTGGCGCGGTCGACTGACGGGCCTCTCCGCCTCTCCCGGATTCGGACGTGGCCGAGCCTTTGTTCTTCAGCCGCGGATGGAGTTAAGTGCGATAAAAAAGGAGCGCGCCAAGAATCCGGAACGGGAGATCGAGCGGTTCCGCGGCGCTGTGGAAAGAGGCATTGAGCAGATCAATGTCGTAAAAGATAGGATGAGTTCTTTGATCTCGAAGGAAGAAGGCGCCATCTTTGACGTTTACCGGTTGATTCTCGAGGATCCAGCAATCATCCAACAGATCGAAAGCCAGATTCGTCAAGAAAGCGATACGGCCGAATACGCCACGCGAGTCGTATTCGAAAGTTATTTGCAATCGATATCTCAGATAGACGATAACTACCTTCGAGAACGTACCACTGACGTCAAAGACGCAGCGCAACGGCTGCTTGAAACTCTATCAGGAGCTCCCGACCACGAGGCTGAGATCCCGAAGGACGCGGTATTGGTCGCTAAAGATTTGTCTCCCGCAGATTTGAGCATGATCGAGGGGGATAAGTTCAAAGGCATTCTATTGTCGACGGGCGGTGTCACTTCTCACGCGTCGATTCTGGCGAAATCGTTCGAGATTCCCAGTGTCGTTGCGATCGAAAATTTGATCGAAACAGTCCGTCAAGGCGACTTGTTGATCGTTGACGGCAACGCCGGCTGCGCCTACGTCAATCCCGGTCATGAAATCATTCGGGAATACGATCGGCTGGAAAGGGAATATGTCGCGTTCAATCGCGAGCTGGAAGAGCTCAAAGATTCAGCCGCGGAGACGCTCGATGGCCATCGCGTGTCTCTCTATGCGAATGTCGGTTTGCTGAGCGATGTCGCGTTCGCTCAGCTGCACGGAGCGCAGGGCATTGGACTCTATCGAACGGAGATCTCGTTTCTGTCCCACCGTGATTTCCCCAGTGAAGAGGAACAATACGCGCTTTACAAGCGCGTTGTTGAGGGTATGGTAGGCAAGCCCGTAACCATCCGCACTCTAGATATCGGAGCCGATAAGTATCCATCGTATATGCGCAGTGTGGCGACAGAACCCAATCCGTTTTTGGGCTGGCGTTCTATCCGTATTTCGCTGGAAGTCGAAGAAATTTTTAAAACGCAATTGCGAGCCATTTTGCGAGTCGCCGATCTAGGGCGAGTACGACTACTCGTGCCGATGGTATCGAGCCTCGAAGAGATTCTCAAAGTAAAGGAATTGCTGGTGGAGGCCAAAGCAGAACTGGAACGGGAAGGGACCCCGTTTGATCGAAGAATGGAATTAGGGGTTATGGTGGAAGTTCCGTCTGCGGTTCAGCTGGCCGATCGGTTCTTGCGGGAAGTCGATTTCTTGAGTATCGGCACCAATGATTTGATTCAATATATCCTGGCCGTCGACAGAAGCAATCGCAAGGTTGCCGATTTGTACGAGCCATTGCATCCTGCGGTTCTGGCGGCGTTAATGACAACGATAGAAGCCGGTAGGCGACAAGGGAAACGAGTCGCCATGTGCGGTGAGATGGCCGGCGACCCGCTGTGCGCGTTGCTTTTGTTAGGTATGGGACTGGAAGAGTTCAGCATGGGGTCCTTGTACATACCGGTTATCAAGAAGGCGATTCGGTCGATCACGTACCAGACAGCCAAATCTATAGCCCAAATTGTTCTACGAATGGACACCGTGGGCGAAATCAAGCGCTATCTCTTCGAGCAGACGCGCCAACTCGGTATGGTTGAGTTGCTGGAGATGTATCATTAGTCGAAATACTTGCCTCGGGCTCATAGAGGAGGCTTGACTAGCTGGCCGGGAAGGGTTAAGTTGATCTTGTTCGAACGATCGTTCGAACCCCCCCCACGCGAAAGGACTTGTATGGCAAAGATCTCGACTTTTGAGAATTGGATTGATTATTTTCGACAGTGGCAGAAAGACATCGGTTACGATCCTGCGCTATTAGGCAATTACAAATTCGAAACGAAGTTAGGCGAGATCCATGCGCCAGAAATCGAATTTGGTGACTTCAAAGGGCAACACAAATGGGAGCGGATTGGACAAATCCCGAATCAATCGATTCGTGATGCGTTAATGAATTTAATCGTCTATCAGGGCGATACTGAATTTGCCTCAGTCGAGCAGCAGAAGAACCTATTGGACACAGCGCCAACGGAATACGACCGCCAAGCCCTCATCCGCGTTAACAGTGAAGAGATGCGCCATGGTTGGCAAATGTGCTACTTATTGGTCACCTATTTTGGCGATTCAGGGAAGCTCGAAGCTAAAAAGCTACTGGAACGACGAGCCTTCAAAGGCGATAGACTTCTCGGCTCTTTTAATGCGCCCGTAAATAACTGGCTCGATTTTTTCACCTATACTGAATTTGTCGATCGCGACGGCAAGTATCAGCTGACGATGCTCAGCCATTCCGCTTTTGCTCCATTAGCTGAAAGTGTAACCGCCATGCTCAAAGAAGAATTTTTTCACATGTTCACGGGCCATACCGGCCTGACGCGAATTCTCAAAGCGGGGAAAATTCCCGTTTCGATCGTGCAAAAATATTTTAATAAATGGCTGTCAACGGCCTACGATCTGTTCGGAACAGACCATTCATCATCCGCCAATTGGGCATACGTTTGGGGACTGAAGGGAAGATTCGATGAGCACGAGGCGCAGCTTCCAGCCGCAAAGGATAAACTAAACGATTTAGCCCGCGATCATTATATCGTGGAATGCGCTAAACTTATCGATCAGCTCAATGCTTTGGTTCCCCAAGGCCGAGCTAAACTCTCTGCGCCGGATCTAAAATTCAACCGTTCCATAGGCGAACATTTCGGTAAGACCTACAGTGTGACTGGAGAATTGCTATCCGTCGACGCCTATAAGAAACATCTCGCTGACGTTCTCCCCACGGTGGAAGACGAAAAACTGCTAGGCGAGATTATTAGGCGCAAGGATTGGGTCGCTCAAACGCAAACGACCTAAGGCGACGACGCACGCTTGTCCCACGGATTGTTCTACGCTACTAATGTCGTGCTGAGGAGACTTTGGTGAAACGGACCTGTCTTGTATGTCAGAACATCGATTGCAAATCGCGCGGCTCGGAGCCGCTTATGGCCGAGCTCCAGAAGCGAATTACTGCTAAGGGTATTGAGGATATCGAGGTCAAACCTTATATGTGCTTCGGGGCTTGCCAGGAAGGTCCCAACATCGTGCTGTATCCCGAAAAGAGCTGGTATGCCAAGGTCAAAGTCGAAGATCTGGATGATATCACTACTCATCTCGCTGGCGGCCCGCACGTGCAGCGGCTCGATACCATCGACTCTTCGCTCAAAGACCTAATCTATCAGCTCCTCGATACGGGGGTGTTCTGAGCGATGGAAGGCATCCTTTTCCCCAGGGGTGTGGTCGAAAAACAAGAAAACCTCGAAGAGTACCGCGCTCGCGGTGGTTACAAGGCTCTCGCCAAGGCTCTCAAGACAACTCCCGAAGAAGTCATCAGATTAATCTCTGAAGCGGGACTTCGCGGCCGTGGGGGCGCAGGTTTTCCGACAGGGAAAAAATGGGCTCTGACACGCGAAGGCACCGAGCAGCCGCGTTACTTTGTGATGAACGGCGGCGAAGATGAACCGGGCAGCAAAAAAGATCGTGTGCTGATGGAATATCTCCCTCACCTGGTTCTCGAAGGAGTACTCATCGCGGCGTATGCGATCGGCGCTACCAAGGCTTTCCTTTACATAAACGCTCGCTATGACTCCGCCACAAAGAATATAAGAGACGCTCTGGCCGAGGCGCAAAACGCCGGCTACTGCGGGGAAACCATTCTCGGTAGCAGCTTCAGCGTCGCTATAGACCTCCTCCCGGCACCGCATAATTATGTCGCCGGCGAAGACACGGCCGTACTCGAGGTGATTGAGGGCAAGCTTCCTCTACCGCGACAGAAACCTCCCTTTCCCGTAACCGCCGGTCTTTTTGGTAAACCTACCTCGGTTAATAACGTTGAAACGGTTGCGAATGTTGCTCCGATCATCCTCCACGGACCCGATTGGTACCGCCGGTTCGGTACGCCGGAAAGTCCCGGCACGATGATTTTCTCGCTGGGCGACGATGTCAAAAAGCCAGGAATCTATGAGCTCCCGTATGGCACGACGCTACGGTACTTGATCGAAAAATGCGGCGGTGGCATCAAGGGCGATAAAAAAATTAAAGCCATCATGCCCGCTGCTCCGTCGTCGGCATTCTTGCCTGTTGATAAGATCGACACTCCTCTTGATCCTACGGCAATGCGAGAAGCCGGCTCCGCGCTGGGTTGCGGGGTCGTCCGTGTCATTGCTGAAGGAAGCTGCATGGTGGAGGAGGTTTTGAGAATTTCAGAATTCTTTACGGCCGAATCGTGCGGTCAATGCCCCGCATGCCGCATGGAGACCAATACCCTTACAGCGCTGCTGAAAAAAGTTCAGCAGGGACAAGGCGGCCAGGCGATCCTCGAGCAATTCGGCAAAGTTCTCGCTTTTAACAAAGGCAAAGGCTTTTGCAACCTTATAACCATGCCGGGTCCGCCCATCGAAAGCGCTATTAAGCTTTTCCCAGACGATTTCGCAGCGCATCTCGGCACCGGCAGGTGCCCGGCAAATCAATCCTAATAATTTTAGGGGGGAGCAGGACGGAGATATTTTCTCCCGTTCTCACAAGAGCCAGCACTCCAAGTCCTTGGCGGGACTTGAGCCGCTTTCATCGTAGCGCCCTTCCGTTTGACGCTTTCATTAAGCGCTTGATAAGATCCAAATCGTTTTAGGATCGAGAATCATGCGTCTGCTGATCACGTCTTGCTTACTGCTGACTTCCTTGGCACTGTCGGTTCCCGTCCCGGCCCTGGCGCTCGAGGATGAAGCGATCATCGAAGGCGCAAAAAAGGAAGGAAGTCTCGTCTTCTATACCTCAATGACCGCCGACCAAGCGCAAAGAGTCCTCGACGCCTTTAGGGCCAAATATCCCTTCGTACAGCCCAAGATCTTCCGCGCCGTCGGCGAACGGTTACTGACAAAAATTATGACGGAGGCCCAGGCAGGGAGA
>JBGPIK010000359.1:0-7091 GCA_041484845.1 Binatia bacterium
CGCGAAGGACAACCCGAGAGCGCGCCCGACATCTCTAATGGCGGCTTTGGCCTTAAGCGTCCCAAAGGTGGCGATTTGCGCGACCCGGTCGGCGCCATATTTATCCTTCACGTACTGAATCACCTGGGCCCTGCCGCGGATGCAAAAGTCCACGTCGATATCGGGCATGGAGCGCCGCTCGGGATTTAAAAAACGTTCGAAGAGGAGCACATGACGAATCGGATCAAGATCGGTGATCTTCAGCGCATACGCGACCAGGCTTCCCGCCGATGATCCTCTTCCCGGACCCACCGGAATGCCCTGCTGTTTGGCGTAATTGATGAAATCCGCCACCACCAGGAAATAGCCGGGAAACTGCATCCGCTTGATCACGCCCAGCTCGTATTCCAGCCGCTCTTTATATTTCTTTCTGACTTCGGGATCCGTGATGCCTTGCAGCCGCTCCTCCAGGCCGCCGTAAGCCAATTCGTCCAGGTAATCGTCCAGGCTGATCTCTTTGGGAGGAGTGAATGTCGGAAAGTGATATTTGCCGAACTCCATCTCGACATTGCAGCGGTCGGCGATCTCAAGCGTCCGCTCGACGGCTTCGGGGCAGTAATCGAAGCCCCGCTTGATTTCGTCGGCCGATTTGAGAAAGAGTTCGTCGGTCTCGATCTTGAGGCGATTTTCTTCTTCGACCGTCTTGCCGGTCTGAACGCAAAGAAGCACATCATGAGCGTGGAAATCATCGCGTTCGCCGTAATGACAATCGTTGGTGGCGACGACGGGAACCGAGAGATCCTTGGCCAGCTCGACCAGCAGCCGATTGACTTTCTCCTGCTCGGGAAGCTTGTTGTCCTGGATCTCGATGTAGTAGCGATCGCCGAAAATCGATAAATAGCCCTCGGCGGCGGCCTTGGCTTTCTCAGAATTCCCCGCCGACAGCGCTTGAGACACTTCCCCTTGCAGACAAGCGCTGAGCACGATCAGGCCGCCGTTGAGCTCTTTAAGCAGCTCTTTGTCGATGCGCGGCTTGTAATAAAAACCTTCCATGTAACCGAGGGAAACCAATTTACAGAGATTGCGGTAGCCCTCCTTATTCATCGCCAGAAGAATAAGATGGTTGTTGTATTCCCTGGGTCCTTTATCGACGCCTTTTCTTTCGAAACGGCTGGTCGGCGCGACGTAAATCTCACAACCGATGATCGGCTTAATGCCCTGGCTCATCGCTTCGCGATAAAATTCGACCGCGCCGAACATGTTGCCGTGATCGGTCATCGCGACCGCAGGCTGTTTTAGCGCCTTGATGCGCTCGAACATCTTGTCGATCCTGTTCGCACCGTCGAGAAGGCTATATTCAGTGTGGCAGTGCAGGTGAACGAAGCGAGAGTGTTCCATCGTGCTGAGATATCACTAACACAAAGATCTTTGCGCAACAATTATTTCTCGCCGATTTACGACGGTAAGTTATCCACAGGTCGCGGCCATAATCCTGCGGCGATGAAGTCTTCCAGGATCGCGCCGAGCACATTCGCGAAACGGACGTTCTTTCTTTCATCAAACTCAATGCTTTTGAGCCTTTGCCCTTCATAAAGCGTGAGCTCTTGCGGAGTTTTTTCGATCTTGGCCCAATAAATATATTTTACGTTGGGATAAGCGTCTCCCTCCGTGCAGACATAGGTGCGGAAAAACTTCCAATTTGCCAGCTCGACGCCCAACTCCTCTTTCACTTCTCGAATCAGAGCGTCCTCAGGCGTCTCCCTTTCTTCCAGATGCCCCCCGAAAAAATCCCAGTGGTCGGGAAAGGGAATATCGGGCTTGTTGTCGCGCAGGTAGATCAGCAAGCGGTTTCGCCGGTCGAAGAGCAAGACCATGGCGATCTGCTTTAACGCCGCTTGATCACTTTTTTGCATTATCGGGAAAGGCTAGGGCCGGGTTCGCTGTTGGTCATCGAAGCCGCCCACGAGTTGATTGAAATAAGCCGGCACCTTTGTTTCAAAAGTAAGCCGCTCGCCGCTGATGGGGTGTTTGAAAGCAATCGATCTGGCATGGAGCGCTAAACGGGCGCGGCCGCGACCTTCTTTGCCATACTTCGGGTCACCGACGATCGGATGTCCGATAGCGGCGAGATGGACGCGTATCTGATGCTTCCTGCCCGTCACGAGATCGACTTCCAGCAAGGTAAAGTCCCTTGTCTCCTTGAGCACTTTATAGGCCGTTTGGGATAATTTTCCTTTTGTGGTGTCGGAGGTGGTATAAACGACGTGAGCTTTGTTCTCGGCTAGATAACTCGTTATCGTCTCCGCCTTTTTCTCACACCGGCCGTGAACGACGGCGAGATACTTCTTCTCCGTTTCGTTCCACTGTCCCTGCAAACGGAGCTTGGCTTCAATGCTCTTTGCGAAGACGAGTATCCCCGAAGCTTCCCGGTCCAGCCGGTGAACGATAAAAATGCGGTTGCGCGACTTGCTGTAACCCTTGCGGACGTAGTCGGTTAGAATGAAGTAAGCCGTCCGAGTCTTCTCTGAATCGGTTGCCATCGTCAACAGACCCGGCGGTTTATCCACCACAAGAATATCGCGGTCTTCGTAAAGAATCGCGAGTCCCCTCGGCAGGAACTTGGCGCTCGGACTGGAACGTTTGTACATCGCGGACATTCGGTCGGATTGTGCTTAGCCTAACGGGTGACACCAGGCCTTCCCGGCAACGTCACAAGACCTGACTTCGTCGGGTGCCTGAATTGACGATTAGGTATTGCATACCCGGTTAGATCTTCTTAAGGCATCCTTGCTTTAGCACACTGTTGAGGAGGCCTAATCAAGTGTGGAACTCCAAACTATGCGGCTCAACGTTCCGGGTGAACGGCGTGGCGCCTTGTTTCTGCCGCGCCTGTTTCGACCCAAGGGTTAGCCGTTCCCGCTCGCCGTCCTTTTTTGGCGTCGTAGCTTCATCGCCACGTAACCTCGTAAGCCGTACATGCCCAGAAAAGTAAGAACAAACGCGTATGCGATCAACTTCAATGCATAAGACGATAGGGCATCTGCCCCGTGTGTGACCCAAGACTGTGATCCTAAAACTGCCGCAGTCAGAATCGGCAATACTGCAAATGGAATCGTCAGAAAGAAAAATCCGATAGGAAGAACAAAAGCGAGTGTCCTGAGAAGAAATGGAAAGTTCGCGTCCGGTGTACGAACCCGTTCCATAAAGGTTCTTTCAGACCCGTCAAGACTAGAAAGAGACTTCCAACCTAAAGCTTGCATGACCGCAATGGGCTAACCATAGAGTCTACTGCCGCAGTCGCGGCAGTGTATTAGGGTGAATCCTCTCAAATCAAAAAAGCAAAACTGCACGCAATATCCCTTACCTAGAGAGAAGTTATCAAGGCTAATTGATTTCCTCAAACGCCGCCAATCCCGCAGTGTATGAAGATATCAGCCCGCGGTGTATTGGGATATTGTACCGTCGGTCAAAGCCGATCGGCCGGGCTGATTACGCCCCACCCACCTCGAATAACGATTGCAGGAATATTGAATGTCTTACCCCAAACCGCAGGAGGCGAGCAACGGTTGCCAGTAAGGCGATGGAAGGACTCGGCGCGATTAAAGCTTACTCCCACTCGATCGTCGCGGGAGGTTTGGATGAAATATCGTAGACGACGCGGTTGACGCCGCGCACTTCGTTGATGATGCGGTTGGAAATTCGGGCGAGAAGATCCGGCGCCAGCGGCACCCAATTAGCGGTCATGCCGTCTTGGCTGTCCACCACGCGCAAGGCAATGACGTTTTCATAGCTGCGCTCGTCGCCCATGACTCCGACGGTCTTGATCGGCAGCAACACCGCGAAGGATTGCCAGACTTTTTCGTAGAGTCCGGCGGCTCTGATCTCGTGCAAAACGATCACATCGGCTTCGCGCAGAATCTTGAGCCGCTCTTCGGTGACTTCACCGAGCACGCGAATGGCCAGTCCCGGGCCGGGAAACGGCTGGCGCTGGATCAGCTCATGGGGCAACCCGAGTTCCCTGCCGACCTCGCGGACTTCGTCCTTGAATAATTCGCGCAGCGGCTCGACCAGTTTCATTTTCATTTTTTCCGGCAACCCGCCGACATTGTGATGGCTTTTAATCGTCACGGAGGGACCGACAAAGGACACCGATTCGATGACATCGGGGTATAATGTGCCCTGAGCCAGGAAGGCAATATCTCCGAGCTTCTTCGATTCTTCATCGAATACTTCGACAAAAAGCCGGCCGATCGTTTTCCGCTTCACCTCCGGGTCCACTACATCCGTGAGAGCCGAGAGAAACTGAGCGCTTGCATCCACGTAACGAAAGCCCCGGCCGAAGCGCTCGCTGAACAATCCGCAGACACGCTCCGCTTCCTTGAAACGGAGAAGGCCGTTATTGACAAACACGCATGTGAGCCGATCGCCGATGGCGCGATGGACCAAGGTCGCAACCACCGAAGAATCGACGCCGCCGCTGAGAGCGCAGAGCACGCGCTCGTCCCCTACCTGCTCGCGAATTTTCCGAACGGAACTTTCAATGAAGTGCTCCATCGTCCAGGTAGGTTTACAACCGCAAATGCGGAAAACAAAGTTGGCGAGGATCTCTTTGCCGCGCGGCGTATGCACGACCTCAGGATGAAATTGCACGCCGAAAAACCGCGGCGCCGGATCGGCGAATGCCGCGATGGGCGAATTCGCGCTATGGGCCAGCACCTTCCATCCTTTGGGGATAGAGGTCATCCGGTCGCCGTGACTCATCCATACGCGCACCTGGTCCCTTTTTGAAAAACCGTGAAAGAGGTCGGCATCGTCGTCAACGGTCAGTTCCGCAGGTCCGTATTCGCGTTGATCGGCGCGCGCGACTTCACCGCCGAACGCCAGGTCGATCATCCCCATGCCGTAACAAATTCCTAAAAACGGTATCGGCAGTTGAAAAATTCTTTCGTCGACGCGCGGCGCATTTTCTTGGTAGACGCTGGCTGGCCCGCCGGACAGAATGATGCCTTCAGGCTGGAGCGCCTGAATCTTGGTTACCGGTAGGTTAAAGGGGTGAATCTCACAATAAACTTGAGATTCGCGGACGCGCCGCGCGATCAGCTGGGTATACTGGGAACCAAAATCAAGAACGAGGATCATTCGACTCTGTAGTTGGGCGCTTCTTTGGTGATGAAAACGTCATGCACATGGCCTTCTTTAAGACCCGCGGACGTAATCTGCATGAAGCGCGCCCGCGCGCGCAATGTGGCGACGTCGCCGGAACCCAAATATCCCATGCCGGAACGAAGCCCGCCGACCAGTTGGTGAATGTTAAAAGAGAGCGATCCTTTGTACGGCACCTGTCCTTCGATCCCTTCGGGAACAAGTTTCATCGCGTCTTCGACATCGCCTTGTCCGTAGCGGTCACGGCTCCCCTGTTTCATAGCACCGAGCGAACCCATGCCCCTATAGACCTTATAGGTCCGGCCCTGGTACAAAATCGTTTCACCTGGACTTTCTTCGGTGCCCGCGAAAAGGCTGCCGATCATGACGGAACCGGCGCCGGCAGCGAGTGCCTTGGTGATATCGCCGGAATATTTGATCCCGCCGTCGGCGATGATCGGCACATTACGCCGTTCAGCGATTTTGGCGCAGCTGGCGATGGCCGTCAGTTGCGGCACTCCAACGCCCGATATGACACGCGTCGTGCAAATAGAGCCCGGGCCGACCCCGACTTTGACGGCGCTTACGCCGGCCTCGATCAAAGCCTGCGCTCCCTCTTCGGTCGCCACGTTGCCGCCCGCTACGTCTAGATTCGGGTATCGTCTGCGAATCTGTCTAACTACATCCATGACATTCTTCGAATGGCCATGTGCGGTATCCACACTAATCAGATCCGCGCCCGCGCGCACCAGCGCCTCGACTCGCTCTTCCCAATCGGGTCCCACCCCTATGGCTGCGCCGACTCGCAGTCGTCCCCTCTCATCCTTGCAGGCAAACGGATACTGAATTTTCTTCTCAATATCTTTGACTGTAATCAGCCCTTTAAGCTGGAAATCCTCGTCCACAACTAGAAGCTTTTCAATGCGATGGTGGTGCAGGAGTTCTTTGGCGTCATCAAGATCGACGCCGGGTTTCACCGTAACGAGATTTTCTTTGGTCATGACCTCGGCAACGAGCCGATCCATATTTTTTTCGAAGCGCAAGTCACGATTGGTTAAGATCCCGACCAATTTCCCCCGCTTGGTCACGGGCAAACCCGAAATCCCGTATTTGTGCATAATCGCCTGAGCCTCGGAAATTTTTTGTTCCGGCTCGACGGTGATCGGATCGGAAATCATCCCGCTTTCAAACTTTTTGACCTTTTCTAATTCCGCGGCTTGAGCCGCCGGCGACAGGTTACGGTGGATAATGCCAATGCCACCCTCCTGCGCCATGGCGATCGCCGTGCGCGACTCGGTAACGGTGTCCATCGCCGCGCTGACGAGCGGAATGTTGAGCGTAATTTTCGCGGTAAGGCGCGTGCTGACGTCGATGTCCCGGGGCAGAATCGCAGACTCGGCCGGGAGCAGTAAAACGTCATCAAAGGTCAAGCCGACGGGCAAACCTTCTAAATCTAACATCTGTCACCTCCAAGCGCCGCAAAAAAAAACCCAGACCAAGGCCCGGGTTTTGGTGCACGCCTGTGAACTGCAGCGCAAACATAAAATCTTATACCAGGAAACATTTTGGGTGACAAGGTCGCGGTCCGTATTGTGACCGCCATATCAATGTGATAGCTACCATGATCGTCTATGCCGCTTTACGAGTACGAATGCGCTAAAGGCCACCGCTTCGAGGCGATTCAGAAGGTCCAAGAAAAGCCGCTCAAGAAATGTACGGTCTGCGCGTCCACGGCCCGGCGTGCGATTTCGCAACCCACCTTGCTGCACAATCGTGGCATCCATGTTTTCGACCGCGTGACCAAAGACGACGCGCTCCGTAGCCGCCCTTCCTCGCTGAAGTCATTCAAGAAGGACAAATTCTAGCAGGGTGCTGAAAAACTCTGTTTGCAGGCTGCTCAAAAAGATCTCAGAGGCGAGGCGCGCGAAAAATCGACGAGCGGAGGCGTACTTAGCCAGTACGTTGTAGCG
>JBGPIK010000360.1:0-7084 GCA_041484845.1 Binatia bacterium
GCTTTGAGCGCGTCGACGGTTGGGAGTGGAACTTTGAGGAGATATTTTTGTACGTATATATCGTAGGCTTCGGACAGCGTCGCCGTATCCGTGATCCGTAAATACTTCCCCATAACCGACAAGGCGAAACTCCTATCTTTTTTGGCGCGCGCAATCGCTTCGACCTGAGAGGCCATGTATCGACGGACCAGATCCGGCTCTTCGCGAATTAGTCTGCCCCGCGTGCTGATACCCGTGGACGCGTAGGGAATACCGAGGGAGGAGATATCGAGCAACGTATGGTGGCCGAGTTTTTTTGCCTGGGTGATAGAAGGATACGAAAGAATTCCGGCCTGGATACGATTGGCCTGCATGGCGGGAACGATGGATTCCATGCCGCCAACTTGGACAATGGCGACTTCTTTTTCCGGCACAAGTCCAAAATGACGCAGTGCGATGCGCGCACCGGTATCGATGGAAGTCCCGTAGCGCGTGATGCCTACGGCTTTGCCGCGCAGCTGCTCAGGCCTTTCGATCTCCGGACGGGCCATCAGGTTTTGGATGAGCGTATCGATGGTCGTGCCGATGATCATTACGTCCGCGCCGCCCAAAGCGCCGCTTACGGTGGTGCCGCCGGATATTTGCAGGAACTCGACTTCGCCGGCGATCAAGGCATTCATTCCCTCCACGCCGCTCGGCATGGCGATCACTTCCACTTCCAAACCGTTCTTTTTGAAAATGCCGCCCATCTGCGCGTACCACGGCGGCGACATTGAACCGGAGAGAGAAGTGAAAGCCATACGCACTTTGCGTAACGGCGGGGAGTCCGCGGCCCGAGAAAAACTCCGCGCGCCTACAAGAAGAAGAAAAATTACACTCAGAAAGACGGAGGTTATTTTGTTGATGTTGACTCTACCCGCCGCCATGGCTTCGCTCCGCATGAAAAGTTTACAAGCAACTTAGGGAACGAAGCTTAATCGCTGAAGGCGCCGGTGTCAAACCCAGTGCGCCGCGGTGAACCCGCATGTTTCGCGCTCGAGCTTTAGGTATTGAGACGTAGTCCGGCGCCTGACCGAAATCGGGCACGCGGTTGATCTCCAATTCAGTAATTCGGCACTGTAACGTTGAGCTTTTCTGTCGCCGCGGCAGCATTGTTGATGCCCGCCAGTTCTTCCAAAAACTGTGCGACCTCGCTCGGGTCGCGCAGACTGAATCGGGCATGAGTGCGAGACGTTTCGCCGAGCCGAAACGAATAGGCCTGCGGCGGCAAAGTAGTAAATGTGTCCTCATCGGTCGAGTCATCGCCGATGGCCAGGATAAAATCGAAGTTATTCATCGCAAGCCACTGTTGGATCGCGACGCCTTTATTGACGCCGGGATTCTTGATTTCAATGACCTTGCTTCCTCGTAGCACTTGCACGTCAATGTTGGCCGTGAAGGCGAGCAAGTGGTCGGTTAATTCCCGGGCGGCGGCCCTGCCCTGCTCGAGATCGGCGGCGCGGTAATGCCATGCGAGGGAAAATTCTTTTTCCTCAACGAACGCACCGGGAAGCCGGTCGGCGTACATTTTTAGAATCGGGGAAATCCTTTCCTTCCAGTCGACCTCCAAAGGTTTCAAGAGTGTCCAGGCGCCGTCCCATGGCTTGATCCAGGCGCCGTGTTCCGCGGCGAAGCCCAGCCCGACGCCGTTAAACCATTGATCAAGCGTTGCTCGGTCGCGACCGGTGGCCAGCACGACATCATTTCTAGAATCATCCGCGAGGGAGGAGAGGATGCAGAGCAGCGCTTGGCTTGGTTTGGCAAGATCCGGAGCCGCGGCAAACGGAACCAGCGTGCCGTCATAGTCCAATACCAGAAGGCGCCGCGTGCTTTGGCGATAGTGCCGCATCAGTTTGGACCGCGCGGAGAAGCTGAAACTATTCACTGGCGCTGGATCCTCTGCGTGCTTGGTTGACACCAATTCGGTCAAGAAATCCATGGCCCAACGCGTGACATCATTACGCCGCAATCGGTTCTGCATGATCGTGTTGCGGCGCACCTGTTCTTCACGATCCATCTCCAGCGCCATTTTCAATGCGCCCGCGACCTCCTCGCGGTTATTTGGATTGATGATGATCGCTTCGGGTAACTCTTTTGCCGCTCCTGCCATTTCGCTCAGGACCAGCACGCCCGTCTTGTCACGCCGGGTGGCGACATATTCTTTCGCCACCAGATTCATTCCATCGCGGAGGGGCGTGACCAAGGCAACGTGGCTCATGGCGTACAACGCGACCAAGCTGTCGAAGGCCAGTGCTCGATACTGATAGATAATCGGATTCCACCCGATGGTGCCGAACTTGCCGTTGATTCTGCCGACCAGTTCCTCGATCTGTTTTTTCATGCCCTCGTAATCGGCAATGCCGATGCGGGAGGGGACCACAACCATGACCAAGGTCACCTGGCCGCGCCACTGCGGATACAACTCGAGCATCGCTTCAAATCCCTGCAAGCGCTGCAGAATGCCTTTCGAATAGTCCTGCCGGTCAACCGAAAAAACAATTTTCGAATCGCCGAGCATTTGCTGCAGTTTTTTTTGCGCGTCTTGAACGTTCGCCGTACCGGCGGCGTCGTGAAATCTCTTGAAATCGATCCCCATGGGAGCCGTACCGACTCTGACCGAGCGATGGCCCAGCGTCAGCTGCCCCAGGCGGTGCTCATGGCCCAAAATGCGGTGCACGCAGCGCAGGAAATACTCGGCGTAATCGTGGGTGTGAAAACCGATGAAATCCGCCCCGAGCAGCCCTTGCAGAATCTCCCGCCGCCACTTCCCTGGCAGCATTCTAAAGATCTCAAACTGCGGAAACGGTATGTGGAGGAAAAATCCGATGCGAATTTTTGGAAACGCTTTGCGCAAGAGCTCCGGCAGCAACATCAAATGGTAATCGTGAATCCACAGGACGTCGTTTGGGCGGACCATTTCCAACAGCGCCGCGCAAAACGCTTCGTTGACCTTCTTGTATTGAATCCAGTAGTTCTCGTCATATTGGGCGTTTGAAGTAAAATAGTGAAAGAGCGGCCATAGGGTCTTGTTGCAGAATCCCTCGTAGAACTTTTCAAAGTCCTCGCCCGAGAGAAAAACCGGATAACAGCCGAACTCCGAGAGCGCCTTAACCCGGACACCTGCCTGGAGTTCATTATCGATCGTGCTTCCCGGCCAGCCGACCCAGATATACTCGGAGATTGCCGAAAGAGAGCTGTGAGAGGAAAAAAGCAGGGCTCGCAAACCGCTGGCGACGCCGCCGGCGCTTTCCTCGAAATGGACTCCGTCGCTTCCGTGCGTTACCGTGAACGGAAGCCGGTTGGAAACCACAATAATTCTTTGTGCCTCGGCGTTTGGGAAAGTCATCGGCACTCGCCTGACCCAGCCCCAGCGGGCTAAGCGTAACCCGACGTGTAGAAATTACGGGGATCTCTCGATGACGCTACTAAATCGCGGGCCACCCGTCAATCAGTCCTGGCGTTTTTTTGTTTGGCAGGTTTACGGGATCGGTTAAATCGGCGCAAAACCGGCTATGATTTTTTCCGCTCCTGTTCGACCATCTTCAAGGCTTTGCGCCGTAATTCTTCATTGGCATTAACGGCGGCATAGATCTTGTTGTAGCGATCGATGGAAAGGCCCTGCTTATCAAGTGTCTTTTTGAGTTTTGCGTTGGCTTCTTGCTGAAGCCGCTCACTCTCTTTTGCGTCTTTCGTTTTTTGCAGCGAAGGTTCGTACTGGGAGCGAATCTGTTGAACTGCCGCGTATGCTTTGGCGAATGCCGTCAGCTCCTGATCGGAAACTTGCGTGTTGGAGTTTCCTTGGGCAAGAGCCGTGGATGACCCGCAAATAAGGGCGATGCCAAAAATTACCGACAGCAATTTATTCATTATGGCTGATATCCGCATTTGTCAGAACACTCCTTTCCTTGCCGCGACGACTTATACAACAACCGTTGCGCCGCAGCCGAGTTATTAGCAGCCCCCGAAGACTTCGAACCTTAGCGGCTTTTTATCGTTCTCCCGGATTATCCCTTAAACGTTCATTCTCGCGTCGCAGCCTCTGCAATTCTTGCTGGTTCTGATCGATTTGTCGTTGTTGGTCATCTTGTCTTCGGTCTTGTCCCATGAGTTGATCGCCGATCAATGCGCCGGCGATAAGCCCAACCGGGCCGCCAATGAGAGCACCGACAGCGGCATGTCCCACAGTGCTCCCGATAATTGCACCCGCTCCGGCGCCCACGCCACCGCCGATCAGTCCACCTTGCTCCCGGCGCGAGAGGGGTTCACTACAACCTGAGCTTGCCGCAAACATACCGAACAGAATTAAAACAATCATCGATTTGGATCTCATTAGGGTGACCCTCCTACTGATGCTCTTTACGTCGAAGCTTCGCCGACTCATTTTCGGCGTCGACGACAATCGTACGCGGTTTCAGCTAATCTACGCAATAGACGTACCACACCCGTTGAGGATTTTACTTCTCGCGATCAAAGCGAAAACGCATTATTCCGTGTGGTCAGAATTGGACCTGGTTGGAGGCGATTTCCTACACTGCAGGCTTAGCGGTGTACACTTGTCTGCGGACCTCATGATCAGAAATACGTTTATCTTGTCCGATGTTGTAATGGGCCGATAGTGTTTATTGATCGAAGAAAACGGTTACGGGTCACCGGGGATTTTGCCGGCGGATTGCGCGCATCCGCCGGCAAAAATGAATCTAATACTCGGTCTGGCGTCGCAGTCGCTCAATGTCCTGCCGGTTGCGGTTGATTTCGGCCTGGTTTCTTTGAATCTGCTGATCTTGCCTGTAATTTTGATATTCATGTCCCTGCAATTGATCGCCGATGAGTGCACCCGCACCCAGGCCCAATCCTCCACCGATCGCTGCTCCCGCCCCCGGATGGCCGACAGCGGCGCCGATTATTCCGCCCGCAGCGGCGCCGCCCAACGCGCCGATTCCGGCCCCTTTTTCACGTGTCGTTAGCGGTCCACCCGCACAACCAGCGGTAAATAGAGCGCCTATAAACACGAGTATTGGCCCCTTACTCATAATCTGTTTGGTGATTTTCATCTGCGTTCTCCTTTGTTGTCTAGCGAAGTTAAAATTTTCCGACTTTGCGTCCGTTGGCCTGCTTAGCGCGTGTTTTCTTGTCCCTAACGGTACTTTGTCCTTGTTGATGGAGATCGTGCCGTTCTTCGGCGCGTACCCAGCCACGGTCGGGATCAGCAGACCATTGTGCATTCGTGTTTTCCTGACCATTGGCGCTCATGTGGGTATCGGCCTTGCCGCCACGCTGAGAGGTTCGTTCTTTTCCCTGCGCTGCGTGGGCGGAATAATTGATCGAAGAAAGCGCCAATGCATTGAACACTCCGAAAATAGCGACGTACTGAATTGGCTTCATTGATTTACCTCACAAACGGTAGATTGACCCACTTCGTCGCCAGTATTTACGACCCCGGCATCATCGGGTAACGTCCGCGTCGCTTTCTTAATCTGGGGCAAGGAATTTGATACGCGCTCCAGTATCGCATTCAGAATCCCGAATACCGCGATGTAATTCGGTGAACTCACGCCGTGCTCTTTGCGATCGTCGGGTGTATGTCGCATGCTGTGACCGTCTTTTGCTTCAGTTGTTCGAATTTTCACTTTCATGGATCCTTGGCGGTGATTGTTTTCTTGTCGCCGCAGTCTGCCGATGTGTAGAGCAACGCCGATGCCACGGCGCAATTGCTTGCGAAAGCGCCTAGTTGAAGTAAAGAGGAAACGTTCGAGCGGGTAAAAAGGTAATGGTGAGTGGAAAAACTACTCTTTATTGTAAAGCGCTAATTTTGCGTTTAGTGTCTTGGGGGTGATACCTAGCAGGCGGGCAGCTTGAGTTTTGTTGCCGTCGGTGGCGCCCATGGCGCGCTCAATTGCTTGGCGCTCGGCTTCGGCTAACGAGAGCGGCTCAATCCCGGTCATTTCTTCCACCACGGGATTGAGACACAGTTGTTGAAAATCACCAGTGGTGACGCTTGGCCCCGGCGCCATTACGGCTAAGCGCTCCATCGCATTGCGCAGCTCGCGGACGTTGCCCGGCCAAGAATGGGATTTTAGAGCGTTCTCGAAATCGCCCGCCCAAGAAAGCTGCGGGCGTCGATATTTTTGTGTGAACGACTCGAGAAAAAAATGCGCCATCAGCGGTACATCCTCGCCGCGCTCGCGCAAAGGCGGCAGTTCAAGATGAAAGACACTCAAGCGATAAAAGAGATCCTGGCGCAGCTTTCCTTCTTTAACAGCGAGGGTGGGAAGGCGGTTGGTCGCGGCCACAACTCTTACGGAAATCGGTATGTTGACGTTTCCACCGATGCGGCGCACCTGATTTTCCTCTAAGACGCGCAGCAATTTTGGCTGGACTTCCGGCGCCATTTCAGTGATTTCGTCGAGGAACAAGGTTCCTCCATCAGCTTGCTCGAAGCAGCCGGGGTGGCGTTCAATAGCACTGGTGAAAGCGCCCTTTTCATGCCCGAAAAGCTCACTTTCAATCAAGGTCGGAGAAATGGCCGAACAGTTAATCGGCAAAAATTCGCCCTCGCGTCGCGGCGATAGGTCATGGAGTGTGCGCGCGACCAACTCTTTACCCGTTCCGCTCTCGCCGCTTACCAGGACCGGCGCCTCAGTCGCCGCCACCTGGGTGAGCCGCTGATAGAGCTGGCGCATGGGGGCGGATTTGCCAATCAAAGCCCCATAAGAGCCTAAAGGAGATTCCAAGCGCTGGCGCAACGCGCCGGCTTCACGCGCCAGTGACACCTGCTTGAGTCCCTTTTCAAGCACCGCGCGGAGTCGCTGGGGCTCAAGCGGTTTAGGTAAATAATCGTAGGCGCCGAGCTTGATCGCTTGCACCGCCGTTTCAAGGGTGGCTTGGCCGGTCAGAAAAATTATCGCAACCTGTTGGACGCGCTCCGCCAAAGCGCGTATAAATTCAAGTCCGCTCATCCCGGGCATCATCAGGTCGGTAATAATGGCGGATGGCAATTGCTTGTCACAGATTTTCAGCGCGGCCGATCCGTCCGCTGCAGAGGAAGCATCGTAGCCCCAGCTTTCCA
>JBGPIK010000361.1:0-7082 GCA_041484845.1 Binatia bacterium
GAGCCGCGGATTGATCTCGGAAAGCGCTGCGTAACCAAAACCCAAACGCTCGGCGACACCCGGCGCGTAATTCTCAAAGAACACATCGCTCTCGCGCGCCAGGCGATGGATGATTTCTTTGCCCTGCTCTTTTTTCACGTCCACCGTGAGACTTTGTTTGTTGCGATTGAGCCAGACGTAACCCGAGGAAAGCCCTTTGACCACCGAGTCCCAATGGCGGATCAGATCGCCCACGCCCGGACGCTCTATCTTGATCACCTCGGCGCCCATGTCCGCCAGTGTGCAGGTCGCGAACGGGCCGGATAAAACTTGCTCGAAGGCCGCGATCTTGATGCCGGCCAACGCGCCCATGGTTTTTTGATTTGTCGCCATTATTCTCCCACGTGTTGAACGTCTTGACCGATTTGAACGGCGCGCTTGCCCCCTCTGTATCTCTCCCGTCACGGGGGAGAATGAAAGAGGGGGCTCACCGCCTCATGATTTGCGTTCTTCTTTTATTTCCGGGAAAAGATCCTGTTTGGGCGCGTGCGCCTTTTTCCAAACCATCACGCTGCGCGAATAATCAATGACGATGCTGCCGTCTTGCTTGACGCCGCGGGTGCGCACTTTGACGATGCCCCACTGCGGCTTGGATTTGGACTCGCGCTTCTCCAGCACTTCGGATTCCGAATAGAGCGTATCGCCGGCAAACAGTGGATTGGGCAATTTGATTTCATCCCATCCGAGCGCAAAACCGTTTTCGCTGACATCGGCAACGCCCATCCCCGCAACGATAGCCAACGTCAACGCGCTGTTGATCAGACATTTGCCGAACTCCGTGCGCTTGCCGTATTCGTTATTGAAATGAATTTGATTCGTGTTGTTCGTCAACAACGTGAACCAGATGTTATCGGCCTCGGTGACCGTTCGCCCGAGGCGGCAGCGATAAACATCGCCGACCTCGAAATCTTCGAAGAAACGGCCTTCCCAGCCGGGCTTTACAGCCATAAGAGCACCCCTTTCTGCGCCACATGCTTTCCGCTATATAGTACCAGGTTACCGAAAGTCTCTCTGCAGGCCGCTCGAAAAGTCTCACAGGCGCGCAAAGCGACTTGGAGTGTTGGAGTATCGGAGTATTGGGCTAAAATACATCACTCCATAACTCCAGTACTCCATCGCTACCACGCTGGCGATCGAGCGCACCCTTCGACAATGCTCAGGGCAATCGGCATATGAGGCTTTTTCAGCATCCTGCTACGCGCTAAATATAGGAGCAGACCATGGATTTCAACCTGACCACCGAGCAAATACAGATTCGCGACGAGATCCGCAAAGTGTGCAAGGAATTTCCCGATGCCTATTGGCGCGAGATCGACGCCAAAAAGGACTATCCGGATGCTTTCGTGCGCAAACTGTCCGATCTCGGCTGGCTCGCGGCGTTGATTCCCGAGGAGTACGGCGGCACCGGCCTGGGCATCACCGAAGCAAGCATCATTCTCGAAGAGATCAACCATTCCGGCGGCGTCGCTACCGCTTGTCACGCGCAGATGTACACGATGGGCACGCTGCTTCGCCACGGCAATGAAGAACAGAAGCGGCGCTATCTGCCGAAGATCGCCACCGGCGAGTTGCGCCTGCAAGCCTTCGGTGTGACGGAAGCCAATGCCGGCTCCGAAACGACGCGCATTCAAACCAACGCCACGCGCAAAGGCGATAAATACATTATCAATGGCCAGAAGATTTTCATTTCCCGCGTGCTTCAATCCGATCTCATGCTGCTCTTGGCGCGCACCACACCCTACGATGAGTTGAAAGATAAGACCCGCGGGCTGTCGGTTTTCCTGGTGGATCTGAAAGAAAACAAAGACAGGATCGAAGTGAAACCGTTGGATCTCATGATCAACCACCACACCAACGCGCTCTTCCTCGACAATGTCGAAGTGCAGGTGGAAAACTTGATTGGCGAGGAAGGCATGGGCTTCCGCTATATCATTGATGGCTGGAATGCGGAGCGAATCCTCGTTGCCGCTGAAGCCATCGGCGACGGTCGCTGGTTTGTCGAGCGCGCGGCGAAATACGCCTCGGAGCGGATCGTTTTCGGCCGCCCGATTGGCTCCAATCAGGGCATTCAATTCCCCATCGCCAAAGCCTACGCCAACATAGAGGCGGCAGACCTCGTGCGCTACCAGGCGGCATCCAAGTTCGATCGCAATGAAAAATGCGGCGCCGAAGCCAATCTGGCGAAATATCTCGCCTCGGAAGCGGCATGGGAAGCCGCCAACGCGTGCCTCACGACTCACGGCGGCTACGGCTTCGCCGCGGAGTACGATGTCGAACGTAAGTTCCGTGAAACGCGGCTACTCACCCTCGCGCCAGTGAGTAACAACCTGGTTCTGGCTTTTCTCGGGCAGCACGTTTTAGGAATGCCGAAATCGTATTAATTCGTTCGTAGGATGGGTTGAGCGCAGCGATACCCATCGCCGTAGCCCACACAATACCTGCTAGTTTGACAATGCACACGAATCAACCAATACTTGTGCATTGAGGAAACCCTATGGCCCATACCAATATCGACCTGGATGAGAACCTCGTGGCCGAGGCTATGGCGGTCACTGGCACACGAACCAAAAAAGAAGTGATTCACCTTGGCCTCCGAGAGCTGATTCGTCTGGCCCGCCTTAGTCGAGTCAGAGAACATAGAGGCAAGTTCCACTGGCACGGTAATCTGGAACGGATGAGAGAACAAGAAACGCATGAATGGCGAAGTACCGCTGGTAGACACAAGCGTTCTCATTGACTACTTCAACGGTCTTGAGACCCGCGAAACCGGCCTTCTCGATAAGTTGCTGGAACAGGGCCCCGCTCCGGCAACCGCCGCGATCATCATTCAAGAGTATCTACAAGGTTTGGTTGATCCTGTAGAATTCGCCCTCGCTCAAGCGGACCTTGAATCTTTCGAACGGCTTCCTTTGCCCGACTATTCCCTTCATTTACGAGCGGCCGAGGGGCACGTGAAAATGAAGCGATCGGGGATCACCATTCCAACCCTAGACACGCTAATTGTTACTTTGGCAGGTGACGCCGGCTGCCCTTTGCTCACTCGAGACGGACGGCAAATAGAGTTCGCTCGGTTCCTGAAGGTTAGACTCTTTTGAAATTTCGCTTCTACCGGACCTGCAATACCGCGGCCGGTGCTCCGCGCAAGCGACGCGCGGCGAAAATTCCAACAAGAAACAGCACCGTCGTTCCCAGTGATCCGACGACGAATACCCCGCCGATGCTGGTGGCGTGCGCAATGAGCCCGCCAGCCGCCGGTCCCAAAATATTTCCCACATCGCCGGCGGCATTGTAAATCGCCGACGCCAACCCGCGGCGCACTTTATTCTCATCCACATCCTGAACCAAACCGACGGCGTTAGCTACAACGACAACCGCACGCATGAACCCGGAAAAAACATAAACCGTGATGATGGCGCCAAATCCCGTAAACAGCGGCACGAGCATTAAAATCGCCGATTGCAGCGGAATACCCGCATAGGACAGGCGGCGGTGGCCGAATTTGTTAACCACGTGGCCACTGATCGGACGAGTGACGGCATTGCATCCCGCATAAGCCGCGCGGATCGTGCCGATCTGCGTTAAGTTCATGCCCACGGCGAGGCCATACAGGGAAATGAAAACTCCGCCCATCTGATGGATCACGTTGAGAAACATTGCGGTGATGACAACAACCGCAAGCTCCGGCTCGAGGATAGCTTTCCACGATTCTCTCACAGTTAACTTTGTTTGTTTTTTTTCTTTAACTTTGGCTCCGCTACGCCTATCCTCGCCGCGAAATAGCCAGAGGAGCAGGCAAGGAATTAGCGAAAGATAAGCCGCAAGCTGGAAAGTGATGCCGTACCCCAAATGATCCGCAATCAGACCGCCGAAAAAATTTCCGGTCGAATAACCCACCGCCAAGGTTCCGACGTAGTAACCCATGGCGTGATTGCGATTGTCATCCGGCGACAGGGAGTCCACATAGAATGCCATGTAAAGGGTAGTCACCGCTCCGTAGGCGAAACCGTTCACGGAATGAACGATCGCAAAGCTCACGCTGTCGGTGACAAAGCTGTAAAAAAAATTGGTGATTCCCATCACCACTACGCCGATCGAGATCAGCAAACGCGCGCGACTCCGATGGTAAACCATGCCCACCGGCAAGCGCGACAGGAGCGCGAAGATCGGGTTTAACGAAATCAGCGTCCCAATGGCGGCTACCGGCATATGGAGATCCTGAAGGAACGGCGGAATCAGCGTCGAAGCGGAGTTGTTCTGAATCGTAACCGCGATTACGGGCAACAGCAGCTTCAGTGTGTTTAAATTCATTGCGCCGATGGACTGACTTTCGGAAATCGGAGTTATAGCTATTCAGTTATTGTCTAAAAATCGGGGTCTTCAGGCTTCCGTGCGAGGCAGGGCTCGGAGATTGCACCGCCGAGGCGCGGGGCAAAAAGTCTTTGATTAAAAACATACTCCGAACTCTGCGAACTCCGTAATACTATGGTTCAAGATTTTCGCGGCTTGCGCAAATTTTTTGGCGGCTGTTCGTTCGAGATACTTTATGGACAGACCCTTTTTCACCACGAAGGCGCGAAGGACACGAAGGTTTCGGATCATTTTTCTAATAAAACTCTCTTGAAACTTCGTGATCTTCGGGACCTTCGTGGTAAAATATTGTCTTTTCTTTTTGGTTGCGGCTCAGCCGCGCTGGGCCTCTGTGGTGAATCCTTCTTCACAGGAAACCCTGAATAGCCAAAAATTGCCGGGGTTGCAAACGACTGGATCACGAGACAACATCGCCATAGACATTTTTCCCGCCTTCAGGTAATGAAAACGGCCAAGGAGAATGGATCGATGGAACTAAAACGTTCATGGATGTTCGTCCCCGGTCACCGGCAAAAAATGATCGATAAAGCCCTGGGGCTGAACACGGATGCCATCATGCTGGACATTGAGGATGGCGTAGCTCCGAACGAAAAGGACACCGCGCGAAAGAACATCGCGGACTCTCTTGGACGAGAAAAATCGCCCGGAGCCCCTGCCCGCTTTGTGCGCATCAACGCCATTGGCCATCCGCGCATGGACGCCGATCTGGAAGCGGTAGTCCGGCCCGGCTTGGAAGGACTCGTCTGTCCGAAGGTGGACACGCCGGAGGAAGTTCGCAAGGTGGATGCGATTCTCAACAATCGCGAGCCGAAGATGAAAATCGGACTGGGCAGCATCAAATTGCTGATCGCCATTGAAAGCCCGCACGGGCTGCTCAACGCGCCCGCCATCGCCACGTGTTGTCCTCGTGTGATGGGTTTAATTTTCGGCGCCGAGGACTTCGGCCGTGAGATCGGCTTGCCTGCGGTACGGGAAGGCGAAGCCCGCGATCTGATCTACGCCCGATCCGCGATCGTCGTGGCGGCAGCGGCGGCCCATGTGCAAGCTGTGGATGGCGTCTGGGTCGATCTGAACGACGGTCAAGGGCTTTTGGGATTCGCCAAGCAGTCGCGGCAGCTGGGCTTCTCCGGCATGTCGCTCATTCATCCGTCGCAGATCGATCCCATCAACAAAGTTTTCAGCCCCACGGCCGAAGAAATCGATTATTGTCAGAGGGTGCTGCAAGCTTTTGAGGAAGCCAACGCCCGCGGCGATGGGTCCATTGCTTTCGGCGGTCAATTGATCGACCGGCCGATCATCGAACGCGCGCGCCGGACCCTCGAAATGGCGCGAAACCTCCGAATACTGGAGTGATGGAGTGCTGGAGTATTGGTTTAAACATTACTCCATTACTCCACCACTCCAATACTCCTTTTGCTAACGGAGGAAGACAAAATGAAAACAAGACTTTTGGTGATTGTGGCGTGTACTTGGCTCTTGACCGCCGGGGCCGCGGCGCCCGTTCGCATGACTCCGGTTAATATCACCGACGGCGTGTATATGTTCCAACACTCCCAGGGCTCAGGCAACTCCACCGTCGTTTTGACCGACGACGGCGTTTTGGTTTTGGATTTTCATATCGACAATGCCGATCAAACGTTGGCGGGGATCCGCAAGCTAACCGACAAGAAAGTAAGATATTTGATCTCCTCCCACAGCGCCAGCGACCATGCCTCAGGCTCATGGCACTTCCGCGAAGATAAACCGATTTGGATCGCAACCAAAAATCAGATCCACGATCTGCAAACACAAGAGCTAAAGGAATTCAACGAAAGGAAAAACTCCAACGATCCCCGCTACGCGGGCTACAAAGGACGAGAGCTCGGCCATCCGGACCTTGGTTTTGACGGTAGCATGACACTCTATTTCGGCGGCGTGACGTTTCAGATTACCGCGGAAGGTAGAGGCCACAGCACTGGGGATCTCACGGTCTATATTCCTCAAAAACGCGTGTTTCTCACGGGTGACCTGCTCGACACCGAGATTCACCCTGGCCAAGGCGAATCTGGGGAAATATTTTATTCCAACGTAAAGGGCTGGCTCCAGATTCTCGATAACATCATGGCGCGAAATCTCCCCGTGGACACTTATGTGCCCGGCCACGGGCCACCGCATATCGGCCGGGGCGTCAAGGATCTCGAAGAGCAGAAACGTTATTTCGTCGTGATGAGGGATGAAGTCGCCAAGATGATCAGCGCCGGGAAAACGCTTGAGCAAATCGAAAAGGAATTCAAAGTGCCCCAGGAATTCGCCCATTATAAGAGGCCGGAACGCCTCAAGTTATTTTACAAGCTATTCTATAATCAGTTATTGGAGACAGGATACTAAAAAGTTTTTCAAAGAGGACCCACATCGAGGAGGAATCAATGAAGTTTTTTGCCAGCGTTTTCGCCATTGCCCTGAGTCTATGCTCAACGGCAGGCGCACAAAGCGCCAAACCCATGCCTTTGGCGCAACTCGCCGCCTATAACAAGCCGGATCGCGAACAGGTCCTCTACTCAGGCGCGAAGGCCGAAGGGAAGGTTACCTGGTATACCTCCCTCGCCGGCGGCTCATACAAAGAGCTGGCTTCGGCTTTCGAGGCGAAGTATCCCGGCGTCAAAGTTGAATCCTATCGCGGAACGAGCGACGAGCTC
>JBGPIK010000362.1:0-7064 GCA_041484845.1 Binatia bacterium
GCGCGATCAGGTAAAGGGTATTGCAGGTCTGCTCCAGGATAAAGCCAGCATACCGATGATCCAGGCCGAGCTGCCGTTAATTCTTGAAATCCAGACCGATGAATGGTGGCAGGGCGTTACGGTTCCAATACTAGAAAACGTGAGAAAACGGCTGCGCTCACTTGTAAAGCTCATTGAAAAGCAACAACGAAAGCCAATCTATACAGACTTCGAGGACTTGATGGGCGATGAGCGGGACGTAGCTCTGCCCGGGTTTACTCCACCAAATACGTTTGAACGATTCCGTGCGAAAGCGCGTCAATTCCTAAAAACGCACGAGAACCACATCGCAATATACAAACTGCGCATGAATGAGCCTTTGACCCCAACAGATCTGACCGTGCTCGAACGCATATTATCCGAAAGCGGGATCGGCAGTGCTGACGACGTGAAGAAGGCCAAAGAGGATAGCCATGGTTTGGGATTATTCGTGCGCTCGCTGATTGGGCTCGACCGTGAAGCCGCAAAGAAGGCGCTTGGAAACTTCTTGGACGGAAAAACGTTTCGAGCGAACCAGATAGAATTCGCTAACTTGATCGTCGATCACCTAACCGAGCACGGCTCGATGGACGCCCGTTTGCTTTACGATTCACCTTATACGGATTTCAGCCCGCGCGGTGTCGATGGGGTCTTTGAATCCAAAGAAGTTGATGAACTTGTGTCAATATTGGATGCCGTGCGGAAAAAAGCCGTGGCGTAAGTGCGAATTATGGAAAGCACGCCGCAATTTGTTTTTGAGACCTTTGAACGAAGAGGGAAAAGGGATCTTTGCGCATCCCGTTGGCACGTTAGAACGGGTATGGGGCCTGACATAACAATCTTTTCAATCTCGAAATCCGGTCTTCGATTATCGACTTATGCATCACGATGGAGACTTGTCGGACGGTGACCATCCATCGATGCGGACCATAGCTCGCCAACTTGGAAAACGGGGCGGAAGGGAGCAGAATACCCAAAATAGTTGTGAGGTGATTGTTGGTAAGAAATGAAGAATCAACACGGCCTACTGAACCAGTTTTTTCGCTCGAAGACTTCGAGTCGTGTGAAATTACGCCTAACCCTCGTTGGCTGAAAGAAATCTGGGGCAAGTGGCCGGGTGACGAGTGTATAGAGAAATTACTTGCGGCGTTAAAGGGGCTAGGGGTGGGTTGAAAGGTCAGGCACGCCGACTAGAAAGGGTGGCGCTATGAACTGGCGAGAGCGAATCAGTGTGGATCCGAATGTGTGCCACGGCAAGGCGTGTATAAAAGGCACGCGGATTATGGTTTCGGTCGTCCTGGATAATCTGGCCGCAGGTGAGCCGGTGGAACGGATTTTGAAGAATTATCCAACGCTCAAGCCGGAGGACGTTCAGGCGGCTCTGCAGTACGCCGCTGAACTGGCCCGTGAGCGGGTGGTCCCTTTACCAGCGGCAAGCTAATGCGGTTTAAGCTTGACGAGCATCTACCCCTCGAAATTAAGGACCTGCTTGTACAGCATCGACACGATCCGGTGACGGTTGCGGAGGAGGGCATGGCCGGTAGCATTGATCCTGACGTGGCTCAGGTCTGCCGGAAGGAAGCTCGTGCTCTGCTTACACTTGACCTCGATTTCTCCGATATACGGGCTTACCCTCCGGAAGATTATCACGGCATTGTCGTTTTTCGGCCCGCTATACAGAGTATTACCATACTCGTGCGCCTGACTACTCGTTTGCTGATCTTGTTAGAGCGAGAACCACTTGAAGGCCACCTCTGGATCGTGGAGGACCATCGAGTCCGCATCCGAGCGGGAAGTCAAGGCGAGACACGTGTAACATAACGAACGAGCAAGGAGTGTTTTCAGAACGTCATTCCTACATGGCTGACCAATCAACCCAACTCGTCCAGAAACTCTGGAACTATTGCAACATCCTGCGCGACGACGGGTTATCTTACGGTGACTACGTCGAACAGTTGACGTTTCTGCTCTTTCTTAAGATGGCGGATGAGCAGAGCCGGCCGCCGTTTGACAAGCCGTCGCGGATTCCGAAAAACGCCGATTGGCTGACTCTGCTAAACCGCAATGCCTGCTTCGGATAATCAATCTCGTTGCGGATGATTAAGGGTAAATTCATTAGCTGAACAAGACCGTGGCACCCAATCCCACACCAATCTTGCGCTTTGTTCACGTAGAAAATTTGACTACCATTATGGAACGCCGCGCTCTGCACGCACCGAACCACGTCCCTGCAGACAGCCTGCCATATCGCGCATGCCTCGACGTTGAGGTGCAGGGCGCACGTTCCACAGTGCAGATCCCTTGCGGACCGCGCGGCGTCATTCATGATTATCTGCCTTTTTATTTCGGCTATCTGTCGCCGATGATGTTGAAGCTCAAAACTGGACAAGTCGCCGATTACGATGAAGGTCAGGAGCCTTTGATTTATCTGGTGTTGACGGCGCAAGCTGTCGAGATTGCCGGAGTCGATTTTGTATTTTCCGACGGTCACGGGCTCGCTAGATTTACAGCATGGTTTGATGATCTGAAGCAGCTGGATGCTGTGGACTGGAGTATGATTAATCAACGTTATTGGTCTGATAATATTAGCGATATGGATCGGCAACGACGGAAACAAGCAGAGTTTCTTATTCACAAAAGCTGTCCGTGGGAGCTCATTGATGAGATCGTTGTGATCGATAGCGCAATGGAGAAACGAGTGCAGGTGATTCAGGACGGGTTTCCGCGTACGTTGAGAAAGCCGATTCGAGTTGAACGGAGTTGGTACTACTGATACACCCAAACTGACAATGATTCATGACGCGACAGGCAATCTGCTAGAAGCCGACGCCGAGGCCCTAGTTAACACGGTTAACTGTGTAGGCTTCATGGGCAAGGGTATCGCTTTGCAGTTTAAGCAGGCTTGGCCGGATAATTTCGAGGCCTACGCAAAAGCTAGCAAGGCGGGAGAAATTCGACCGGGTCGCATGTTTATTTGGGAAACGGGTCGGATGATCAATCCGAAGTTCATCATCAACTTCCCGACCAAGCGGCACTGGAGAGGCAAGTCTAGAATCGAGGACATCAAGAGCGGGCTGCGAGCGTTGATAGGTGAAGTCCGCCGGCTTGGCATCCGTTCGGTTGCCGTACCGCCGCTGGGGTGTGGGAACGGCGGTCTGAATTGGAAAGACGTTCTGCCATTAATCGAAGCAGCGTTTGCTGAGCTGCCGGACGTTGAAGTTTTACTCTATAGCCCGCAGGGCGCTCCTGCCGCGAAAGCTATGCCAGTCAATACCGCGAGGCCAGACATGACGGCGAGTCGTGCTCTGTTTATAAAGCTAATGCATCAATACGGGACTTTGAGTTATCGCCGTACTTTGCTCGAAATCCAGAAGCTGGGATATTTCCTTCAGGAATCAGGCGAGCCGCTGAGGCTGCGATTCGAAGCAGGTATCTACGGTCCCTACGCGGCGAACTTGAACAAGGTCTTAGAGTTACTCGAAGGACACTACATCCGTGGGTATGGAGATAGTCAGAAGCCCGACGCGGAGATTGAGTTGCTGCCGGGCGCTGTCGAGGACGCCGATGCATTCTTAACGAGTCATCGTGAGTCGATGGCTCGGCTCGCGCGCGTCGCTGAATTGATTGAAGGATTCGAAACGCCTTACGGCATGGAGCTGCTGGCTACAGTTCACTGGGTGTGTGCGCATGGTGATCCGAAAGCGACCACTGCGGAGGCAGGTATCAGCGCCGTACAATCCTGGAATGACCGTAAGCGCGACATGTTTAGGTGCGAGCACATTCGCCTGGCGTACCAACGCTTGACTGGTCAAGCCTGGATTCCTCAGTAATCCAATTTTCTCAATATCTGGGAGCCTCACGTCCGAGTGGCTGACCAACCCCCAACAACTTGTTCAAAAAGGTCTGGGGCCTGGCATTACAATCTTATCAATCTTGAAGTCCGGTCTTCGATTATCGACTAATGCACCACGATGGAGGCTTGTCGTACGTTGACCATCCGTCGATGCGGACCATAGCTCGCCAACTTGGAAAACGGGGCGGAAGGGAGCAGAATACCCAAAATAGTTGTGAGGTGACTGTTGGTAAGAAATGAAGAATCAACACGGCCTACTGAACCAGCTTTTTCGCTCGAAGACTTCGAGTTGGGTGAGATTACGCCTAACCCTGGCTGGCTGAAAGAGATCTGCGGAGGGAAAAGGGGTCGGGAGTCTTTTAAGCTAAGCCGTGAGGAGTAAATGAAATCAAAGCTGAGTAGAATCCTTAAAGATCTGCGGGCGCAGCGTGAGTCAATCTACGGTCGGCGATTCGCGCATCAAAGTACTCCACTCGATTTGAGGCGGTTGGCCAAAGAAACCTTGCCCAATGCGACGCCTCTAACGCCAGAGGAGCGTGTTTCTATCAATGAGTTTTTCTGGTCCCACTTCAAATGAGCCTGTCCGATGTGAAAGAAAAAAGGGTTGGAAGTCACTCTTTCTGAAATAGGGTTTTGGGGGGATGAGTTATGGCGATGATCCTTCGCTGGGTGTCTATCCTGAGCGCTGCCGAAGGGCTCAGGACGGGCTCGGAGCAGTTGATGTACTTGCCGTTTCTCAAGATAGCTGCCGAGCGGATTCACTAACTGCGCAGTGCGACTACGGGACAGATGAGAATCGAACGGATGCCGAAAAAGCGACAAAGCCCACTCTACCAGCGAGTCAGGGAAATTCTCGAATCCGCCCGCGCTGGCGTCGCGCGGTCGGTTAACACAACCCAGGTAATGGCTTACTGGTTGGTTGGGCGCGAGATCGTGGAGGAGGAGCAAAATGGTAAACATCGAGCGGACTATGGGAAACAGGTGATTGAGGAATTGTCCCAACGGCTGCTCTCGGATTATGGTTCGGGATATTCCGTCCAGAATCTATAGCTCATACGCCAGTTCTACTTGAACTACCCCCGGCTTCTTAGTCCAGCGAAGATTCCCCACGCACTGCGTGGAGAATCTTCAAGTCACAACAATTTAGCGGATACTGGAATTCTCTACGCGGTGCGTAGAGAATCTTGGAAGCCCGGCCAGCTCAATCCAAACTTCTCATGGACCCACTACCGAATCCTGCTCCGCGTGGATAAACCCAAGGCGCGAGCCTTCTACGAAATCGAAGCGATCAAAAATAACTGGTCCGCACGGGAGCTGGAACGACAGAAAAACAGCCTGCTGTACGAGCGGCTGGCTTTGAGCAAAGACAAGAAGGGACTCATGCAATTGGCAACGAAAGGGCACCATGTCCAACGGCCCGTGGATGTCTTCAAAGATCCGGTTGTTATCGAATTCCTTGGACTGCCGGAATCGCCCAGGCTCGTGGAAACCGATCTTGAACAGGCGCTCATCAACGACCTTCAAGCATTTCTGCTGGAGTTGGGCAAAGGTTTTGCCTTCGTGGCCCGGCAGGAGCGGCTGACCATGGACGGCGATCACTTCTACATCGATCTGGTATTCTACCACACTATTCTCAAGTGCTATGTGATCATAGATCTCAAGACCGGAAAGCTAACGCACCAGGACCTCGGCCAGCTTCAGCTTTACGTGAATTATTACGACCGCGAGCGGAGGACCGAAGGTGACAATCCGACGTTGGGGCTAATTCTCTGCGCCGATAAGAATGATGCGGTAGTGAGATACACGCTGGGGCCGGATCAGGAAAAGAAGATTTTCGCCAGCCGTTACAAGCTGCATTTGCCGACGGAAGCGGAATTGAAAGCGGAGATTCGTCGAGAGCTTGACGTTTTGCGCAAAGGAGATGACAAAGTATGAAGGGGGAGAGCGCATGACTTCTTCCGCAATTGTCCAAAAACTTTGGAGCTACTGTAATGTTCTTCGCGATGACGGGATGAGTTACGGCGATAATGTCGAGCAGTTGACGTGCTTGCTGTTTCTCAAGATGGCGGATGAGCGTACGTGAAGTATGGCGCAGGAAAGGGGCGGGCGCTACGACGTTTCTGACTTGATCGAAAGCCAATACCAGCCCGGGTCACGCGGGCGGGTGCTCAGAAATCTGCTCGGAATCAAAAGTAAGCGCGAAATGGATTTGGCCGAAGCGGAAGCGCTAAAACGAGCTACAGATGCTCTGGTAGAGAGTTATGATGTTGGTCACCGATTCACCGCGAATAACGTTTGTCAAATGCATAAGATTTGGCTGGGCGGAATTTACCCGTGGGCCGGCCGTTATCGACAGGTGAACTTGATAAAGGATGATCTCCCGTTTGCGGCCGCGGCTCAGATTCCTCAACTCATGCAGGCATTCCAAGAGGGACCGCTGCTCCGCCACACCCCGTGTGACTTTCAGACCTTTGACCGTGTGATTGTGGCGTTGGCGGAAGTGCACGTGGAATTTATTCTTATCCATCCTTTCCGCGAAGGGAACGGGAGGGTAGGCCGTATTCTCAGCACCCTCATGGCTCTACAGGCGAACCTACCGCTTTTGGACTTTCGCCCAATTCAAGGGCGAAAGAAAGGCGATTACTTTGCGGCAGTGCGAGCGGGCCTGGACAGGAACTATAAGCCGATGGAGGACATTTTTAAGCTCATACTCAACCGGACTTCTTCCGGCGCTTTGATCTGATGCAGCTCGCGGGCAGCTGAATTTTCAAAGATCGGGTTATGGATCGCGGAATAGTCCCCAGCTCAATTGCGGTGGAGCTAATCACATTGGCACTGAGCAATTCTTCATATTTGTCTGCATCGCGTAGGTGAGGATTGGTTTCTTTTAGAGATTTAACAGCCATGATCAAATGCTATCATGAAACAACCCCAATTCTCCACACCGTGAAGAAGCAGGCAGGTGTACTTACTGTGTGTAGTAATTCATGGATAACGGAAGAGAAAAGGGGATAAGTCCAATTTCTGGTTTGTTTAACAACCGCGACGAAAGCCAGCCTCGATATCTTCTGGGTCCGAGACGACAGCCTCGAAGAATTTGACAATCTCCTCGATGCCGACGTTCTCGGCCAAAAAATCGATTCATACGGCGAAGCGGAAACCGTTGCTTGCCATACGTAAATAACCCGCGTAA
>JBGPIK010000363.1:0-7036 GCA_041484845.1 Binatia bacterium
AGTTTCCGGTCCTCTGCTCGATCGCATCGATATTCCACTAGAGGTACCAGCGCTTCGCTATCACGATCTCGCCAGCAAGGACGCCGGGGAATCGACGAGGATCATTCGGCAGCGAGTTAACGCCGCGCGAGCGATTCAGTTGAAACGTTTTGAGAAAACGAAAATACACGCGAACGCGCAAATGGGCGCAAGAGAAATCAAACGCCACTGCTCAGTGAACGATGATGCGGAGAAGTTGCTTGAGACGGCGATCAACAAATTGGGCTTGAGCGCACGAGCTTACAGCCGAGTTCTGAAAGTCGCAAGAACGATCGCCGATCTCGCCGGCGCAGAAAACATCGAAGCATCGCACATCGCCGAAGCGATTCAGTATCGGAGTCTGGATCGGAGAACGTAGATTCTCTCGACGAAAAGCCTGCGCCAAGAGGGCAATTCTTCTACAATGAGCTGAAGAGCGGGATGAATGAGAAACTGCGGCAGAAGATCGCGAAAACGCCCCTTTCTCACCCCCACGGCTCGGACCCAGCCGCACATCGAACTTTTATGGGACAAGAGTGAATGACGCCTTCATCGCGCGGTTATCGGAAAATATTCGCCATGGTCTAATCGGATTTCTGAGAGTCAAAATACCGGCTTTTACTTATGACACGCTTGGCAAACCAACGGTAGGTTCCTCGACGGGATCTGGGCCCTCGATTGGAAATTTGTTCGCGAGCCAAGCGTCGATCCCGCCGGCAAGGGGTTGAATCCTCGTAATTCCTTTCCTTTGCAGCATGAGTGCCACCCGGGCACTTGTCGCTTCATTGGGTCACGAGCAATAGAGGACAATGTCCCGATCGCGCGGTATTTCCTGGTGACGTTGTTCAAGCTCCTCCACACCCATGCGCAAAGCGCCGGGTATCATATAAGGCTGCGTTTTGATATCGAGCGGCTGGCGAAGATCAACAATCATGACATCGTCCCCAACGCGTAGCCTGTCCATTAACTTTTGCGGAGAGATTCGAGAAATTCGCAGACGATGTAAAAAGCGCTGGCGTTGGAAATATTTCCACAGGATGTACGCCACCAAACTGCCCGCCAGCACTAGCACTAACGAACTGCCCCAGCGCGAGACGTAAGAGACTATCCGCTCGAGTTGATCACCGAACAGGTAACCCAGGCCCGCGTAGGTCGCGACCCAGAAAACTGCTCCCAAGCCATCGAACACCATAAAATGCAGCACCGGCATCCGAAAACTTCCTGCGAGCGTCGACGCCGCGGTGTTCAAACCCGGGACAAACTTTGCGATCAGTAAAGAATGTGCACCATGGCGAACGAACACATCTTCAGTCCGTCGCACACACGAGTCAGGCTCGAAGGATATGCGACAGAGAAATTTCAATATTCGGCCGCCGCGGTTGCGACCGAGATAATACCAGAACATATCTCCCGCGAAGACAGCGATGATCGCCAAGCCAATGGCAATCGCCAAGTTCATTCGTCCTGAACCCGCCAACCCGCCGGCGGCAAGCAGCAACGGGATAGCCGGTATCGGTAAGCCCATCTGCTCGACCAACATCCAGGAAAAAAGCAGAGCGTAGCCGTGCTGAATTAGAAATTGCACGATTTCGTTCATCATTGACCTTTGAGTGCGAAATTACGCAACTCTGAGAGACGTCGCGATCAAAAACAGCGCGATGGAGTTCTCTGGCAGCCTAGAGTGTAGCCGTCAGGATGCCGTCGAGCGACCAGGCGCCGCCGCCGTTGATCATCAAAGCGATGGCGACGCCGAGCATAAGCAAGTGGTATTCGATTCCCTCGCCTTTTTGATTACCGAACCAGTTCATGAAAAAGCCGTATTGCCAGTGAACTTTAACCATAGCCACGACCATGACGCAGGCTATCCCGAACGCGGCGACACGTGTTAAAAAGCCGACGGCAAGGCCGAGGGGGCCAAGGAACTCGGCGGCCATCGCGAGCACCGCCAACGGCGCGGGAATTCCGGATTCGGTGAAGTACTTCATGGTTCCTTTGAAGCCATGGCCACCAAACCAACCGAGCACTTTCTGCGCGCCATGAGTAAAGATCACCACCGCAAGAGTGATCCTCAGGATCACCGCCGCCGGGCCATCATCAGTCTGCAACAGCCATTGAAATAGTTCCATCGCAGTCTCCTTTATCGGGGGATATATTAGGGTCGATTGTGAAGCGCCTTCCTGATTGTCTACCCGCGTTTCATCATAGCAGAAAATTCGCAGCATCAATTTCTCCGATGCTGCGGCAATACGCCGCCAATCCATTCACTGCTTATCCGAAGAATTCTTGTAGAGAGCGTCCGGCTGGATATCTTTTGTCGCCATAACGCATCCTCCAAACAGATGGGACGATCCCATCAGTGCGGCTAGTTTCAGAATGTCTCTTGCGTTTGTTCCATCGCGGTCAACGGCAGAGGCTATCCCTACTCAAACCATTACTTGTGTGCAGCCGCGGGCGCCGGGACGACGTATTCAGGGAACTTCGTCGCCGGCGCGCCGTGCACCATCGTGTAGGCATACTCCACGCCCACGCCGTACGCGCCAAAATGGCTTTTCACGATGTCCATGATTGCATCATACGTGTCGCGCTGCGCCCAGTCGCGCTGCCACTCGAGCATCACGGAAAGCGCGGTAACCGGCTTGGCGCCAGCCTGAATGACGCGCTTCATCGCGTTGTCGTGAGAGAGCTGGCTCACGTCGCCGCAGCAGTCCTCGACGACGTAAACTTCATAGTTGTCGTGGATTGCCTGCACCGTTGGCAGCGCGACGCAGGTTTCTGTCCACAGCCCGGACAGGACGATTTTTTTCTTGCCGCTCTTTTCGATGGCGGCGACGAAATTCTTGTCGTCCCAGGAATTCATCGAAGAACGTTCGATGGGCGTCTGATTCGGAAAGATCGCCTGGATCTGCGGCCACATATTGCCACTGAAGCTCTTGGTTTCCACCGTGCTGAGAACAACGGGCACATCGAAAACCTTCGCCGCTTTCAAAAGCGCAACGTTGTTGTTGATGATCGTTTGGCGGTCAAAATTGGCAACGCCAAAGAGCATCTGCGGTTGAAGATCGATAATCGCGACGACACAGTTGTCCGGCGTCAGAAGTCCCTTTTCGCTGCGCTTCGCACGACCATTGTTTTGATACATAAATTCCTCCTTGTTAAGGTTAACAATCACTATTAGTTGGATAAAGGGGTCAAATCCACTTTTAGCTCTTAGGCAACTGTGGCCAATAGAGCGGGGGCAAAACTCGGTGCATTCGCGTGGTTCAACGCGAGTGCCAACCAGTCGCTGCACGAGTTTACGTCGCCGCGTCCGGCGTACCGGGTCTTCGCCAGCTTCAGCGCATCAATCGACTCTGCCGCCTTCTGTTCGGGGCGAAGTTTTTTCAAGGACTCGCCAGCAACCAACGGGTTAACCGCGAACCCCGTTAACGCATTTGCTAAGGATGAATGGGTTGAGATACAATTTTTTATCGATTTCAATCGGAGGGCGATTTCATGATCAGAAGCAGCGCTAAGGTTGTCAATGACGCTTTATCCTTGCCACCGAAATCCAGGCCGAAGCTTGCTGAAAAGCTGCTCGAAAGTCTCGATGATCCAAGGCAGCGGGAGCAGGAGGCGCAACCTTGAGAAGCGTTGTCGTTTTAGCGTGTCAATTTTGCGAAGAACGAACCAAGATCCAGTCGAACCGAGGCTGCTCATCCCGAACAACCCAGGGTAGCGCCGTACCAGCCGTTTACTAGATGTTTACCGCTTGAACAACGACGTGTCTCTTCCAACTAAAAGTGTACGCTACCGACCCTACTCCATGTGTTTGCGAGATACCACAATCGTTCCCTTAACGGGGAAAATATCCTTAGACTTTGAAAAAATGCCTACAAAATGAAGCGCTGCTATCTGATGGCATTCCCTATGCTTGTCTTTCCTTCCGGTGACACGTGCGCCAAAAACAATTCTCCTCGTCGAAGATAACGCCGACTTGCGCGAGTTGCTCACGGTAGCCATCAGACATTTAGGGTATGAGGTCGTTGTAGCCACTACCGGAGAAGAAGCCGTAGAACGCGCCTCTGCAATCCAGCCTGATTTAATCCTAATGGATATCGGTCTTCCAAAATTGAATGGAGCCGAGGCAATCGTACGAATCAAGGGAGACCCCGCGACTAAACATATACCCATAGTAATCCTGAGCGCTCTCCACATGTGTCCTGATATAAAACGCGCTCTCGAATCAAGTGCTGCGGGGATTCTGCAGAAGCCGGTTAGCGTTCTAAAAATCCAGGAGATTCTGAGTAAGCACCTGCCCATCGGAGCTGGAGGCATCCACGCAGGAGATTTGGTCACCGCCAGTCAGGTTCAGCGGACAAGCAATGTCTCTCATTAAACAGTTTTTCGTTCCCCCGCTAGTCTCTAATCCGTGGGAGAAGCGGACTCAATTGGGAGGCGCAGCAATGTCAAACGATTTGACGTACTATGGTTATCGGATCGTATCTGATGTACGCGAGGTGCCGGGCACGCGAATTTGGATTGGGAAAGCAGCGGTCGTGCAACCAGCCGATGCCTTCGGTATCGAGAGAGTCCATCCCATTTTTGCCGATGCCTGCTTCACCACTGAGAAGGCCGCTAGCGATTATCTGATTGCCGAAGCTAAAAAGTGAATCGTCACGCAGCAGTCCACCTCCATGGCCCAGAGAAGCGAACGGCGAGAACTCATAGCGGTCTCACGGAGAAGGCGGAACCTATAACGCCATCGCTGGCCGTGCGCCAAGACAGGCAACGCCCTACGCTATGAGCAGAAATCGAGGTCAAAAACCACTATCAGGGCCTAAACACACCGAAAAGAGATTATGGATTGTCGTGTCAAAGCGGCTGCAAGACTCTCCACTGTTGTCCAGAAACTGCCAGAATTGCCAAACTGTGGGGAATCTTACGGCTCGTGATTAGCCAAGATTTAACTGGCAACGACTGGCTCAAAAACAATACAATACATAGGATACCGAAAAATAGTTTTGAGCAGCAACTGAACAACACCTCTAAGTTGCCTCTCAAGGAATTTGCACCGCTTTTCTTATGGCGAACCTTGTTAAAGTCTTGTTGGTTGAACATTCAGAAGCGCACACAGACCTAATAGTTCGGGAAATGCGCAGGGGCGGTTACACCGTGGAATGTGAACGGGTAAATACACCCATGCGGATGTCCAACGCGCTGGTTGAGAAGAACTGGGATATCGTTATCTCGGACTATTACATGTCCAACTTTAACGGACATGATGCCTTGAAGGTTTTTAAGCGCTCGGGTCTTGATTGTCCGTTCATCATTGTGTCTGGGACTACTCTCGATGAAAGCGGCGTAGCCGTGACCGCGGCGGGTGCCGATGACTATCTAACGAAAGACAATTTAGAACGGTTAGTTCCCGTTGTGGACCGAGAATTGAGACAAGCAGAGGTGCGCCGTCAGTGGAATAAGGCGAACGAGAAACTTCAATATATCGCGTATCACGATGTGACGAGCGACCTTCCGAACTATTTATTCCTCCACGAAAAAATCGATTACGCGCTCGCCAACGCGAAGCGTGAAAAGAACCAAGTCGCTCTTGTGTCCATGAAAATAAATCGATTTCGGTTGATGAATGAGACTCTGGGCGACCAGCTGTTTGATCTTTTGTTAATACAGCTTGCGCGGCGTGTGCGTGGAGCTTTGGATCAGTCGCTTACTTTTGCGTGCCTGCGGAGTAATGAGTTTGGCGTCCTGGTACCCGTGACGAGCAGTTCCGACCATGCGGTGCAAATTGTGCATAGCATCATCAAAGCTCTGGAGCCTCCCTTTATTCTCCGAGAGGGTCTCAAGGTGGAGATACAAGCCAGCTTTGGGATCGCACTTTTCCCAGAACACGCGACTGCTCCTGACCTGCTTCTCAAACGGGCACGTGCCGCACTGGGAACAGCTATAACGAACCGTCGCCAATATAATTTCTATTCCGGGGAACAATATGAAAGCACGCACAATCAGCTTTCGCTGGTGACAGACCTACGCCGGGCGATCATCGAAAATGAGCTATTTCTCGTTTATCAACTCAAGGTGGATCTTCCAACATTGCAGGTGACAGGAGCCGAGGCCCTTGTGCGATGGAAACATCCCAGCCTTGGCATCCTCACTCCTGACCACTTCATACCGTTAGCTGAACAAACCGGCCTGATCATGCCCCTTACTTTGTGGGTTCTAAACGAAGCGCTTCGGCAATGTCGTGTCTGGAATCAGGAATCCCGGCAGCTGACTGTGGCGGTAAATCTCTCGCCCTGGAATCTACAGTCTAGCGTGTTACCCGAGCAGATTAGGGGTTTGCTTGCTTCGTCTGGAGTCTCAGCTCCTCAGCTTGAACTTGAGATCACCGAAAGCGCACTCATGACAAACCCAACACAGGCCATGCAGATTCTCACCGCCATAAAGCAGATCGGGTTGCATTTATCTGTTGATGACTTTGGCACGGGTTATTCCTCTCTAGCGCATCTTCATCGGCTACCCATCGACACGATCAAAATCGACAAATCTTTTGTCCGGAAGCTCGCCACCGAATCACGGGACGCTGTCATCGTGCGATCCACAATACAACTGGCCCACAATTTAGGTCTTAAGGTGGTTGCCGAGGGGGTCGAGAATCGGGAAACCTTGCGCATGCTTGTAACTATGGGTTGTGATATGGCTCAAGGTTATTACATAAGCCATCCGCGTCCCGCTGAGGAGTTGCTATGCGGGTTCGGTGATTGGCTCACCAATAAAGCGTAAGCAATAGACAATCCTAACGCTTTAAATGCCGTGCGCATTGATTCAGGCGAAAGACCGTATGGAAGCGGCGGAGACAATCCTTCTCCTCAGCAGTCAATACGGAAATGACCAACCATTCGCTGCAGGTGTGCCTTGCGGAAAACGACTTCGATTTCCTTGAACTCCAAGACGAACCGGAGCTCCGGAGCATCGACCTGGAATATTTTCAGCCCGTTCGGCCCTTCAATGATCTTCATATCTCGGA
>JBGPIK010000364.1:0-7034 GCA_041484845.1 Binatia bacterium
ATCGATCAGCGACCGCTCTTTCTCGATGAGGGTGCGCAGCGATTCTCGAAATATCCGCTCCGACAAGAACGCGTCACGGAGGAGGAGGTTGCGAAAAGTTGCGCTGCTCCATCGCAGGGCCGCCGCTTTCTCGCTCGCGCGCACCGAAGCCGATCGCGGGATACCGCAGAGCACAGCTAATTCACCCACGATCGTACCCGCCCCCGCGTCGGTCAACACCACGTCACGTCCCTGGCGTTCGACAAAGGCCTGCATTTTGCCAGTAAGAACGAGCAGGACGAATGTCGGGTTATCTCCTTCCTTGAACAACACTTCTCCTGGGGAGTACTCCTTGACTTCACCGCTTTCCAGCAGCATATGAGCGCCATCCACGGTAAACCCCTGAAATAGCGGAAACCCCATGATCATCGCGGCATATTGCGCATTCACGAAAGCACCTCCGCTGGCTCATGCTATTCACAAAAAAGATTTTCTATTTCCTCACAATCACCCATTAGAAGGCCGGTCAAGTAGCCCTAGGAAAGGCAAAAGAGGTCCGCTCTTAGCTCTTGGCATAGCCCAACAGATCGACGAATACACACGTCCTAAATAATGCTTGACTGATGCTTTCGCTCCCATTTCTCCATGCTAAATTCCGCTGGTAGCCCCGTGCGGATTTCCTAAGATTTGATCTTCATCTCAGCCACGTGGATCCTTTGATCCGGCTTGGCCTTCCACAGGATATTTCTCGCCACGCCGTACACCTCGTCGAGCGTGTAGAGCGGAACAAAGGGAACATCCTCCATAAGAATCCGCCCTGCTTGTTGGAGCAGAGCGACCCGTTTTTTGTGATCACCGGTTCTCTGCTCCTCATCGATGAGCTTATCAAACTCCGGATTGCTGTAGCTCACTCGTTTGGTGACGCCTGTACGGAAGTACTGATCGTAGAGCGTATCGGCATCGACAGGGGTCCTGCCAACGTAGTAAAAGGGAATTTTCCCGCCTGCGACTCCCGCATTACCCCAAAAATCCGCGAACTCCTGTGAGACGAGTTCGACCTTAATCCCTATCTTGGCGAGTTGATTCCCGATCACTTCGCAAACCTCTTTAGCCTTGGGATAGCGGTCGGGCGCAAAATGGAGTTTGACTTCCACTCCGTTGGGAAAGCCAGCCTTGGTCAGAAGTTCACGCGCCTTTTTCGGATCATAAGGATAGCGCTTGACGCTGGGATCGTAACCGATCACATTAGAGTTCAAAGGACCATTGAGAACGTGGCCGTTTCCATCATAGAGGTTTTTCATAATCGCCAGCGGATCGACGGCATGGTTGATGGCATGGCGTACGAGTTTATTATCGAAGGGTTTAAAGGTTGGGTTCATGGCCAAAAAGTACATCCTCAAGCCTTCGGTCTTTTCAACGCGTGTGCGCGCGTGACTCTTGATGTGCGCGATTTCTTCGATCGGAACATTGTTGATAGCGTCTCCCTGACCTGCGAGCAGGCCTGCGACGCGCGCCGCGTCTTCCTTCACCGTTCTAAAGACCACTTCTCTAATTTCCGCCTTCGCACCCCAATAATCGTTATTCCGCGTTAACACCAAATTTCCATCTCGTTGCCAGCTGACAAATTTATATGGCCCGGTCCCTATGGCATGATTGTCCACCTGGTCTCCGTATTTGTCAGCGGCGGTCTTGCTCATCATGAAACGATCCGCCAGCCGGTCCAAGAAGACAGCGTTCGGGCTCTTCGTCGTTATGACGACCGTGTGGTCGTCCGGCGCTTCCGTTTCCGTCACATCCTCAAAGTTCGATCCCTGCAAACTCCTCTTGTCGTTTCTGATTCGGTTGAGCGAAAAAACGACGTCCTTAGACGTGAAAGGAGACCCGTCGTGGAAACGTATCCCTTTCCTCAAGCGGAACACCCACTTCGTCCCCTGAAACTCCCAAGATTCGGCCAAAACCCCGACGTATTCCCTACGGGCAAAGTCCATCTCCACCAGCGGCTCCATCAAGTGCTGCCAGATGCCATACTGCGGGGCCGCGCTATAGGCGTAGGGATGCAACGAATCCATGCCGACTGCTTGAATAACAATCACCCGATCTTTCGTCGCTGCCCACCCCATCCGCGCGAGACACGGGCCAACTAAAGCGCCCAGGCCTAGTGTGGCGCTTTGTCGTAAGAATACTCGCCGATTTATTCTCGATTTCTTCGTCCACATAAGAAGCCTCCCCTCTGGCAAATCCAAGAAAGCGCCGCAATCTCTATCGGTTCTAGATATCGTTTGCTAGGCCGTGGTTCATCAGGCCGTAGTGTACGCCAGGAAACGCGCGCTTTGCGAGGCCCATTCTACATGACTGTTTCATTTAATGCCGTGCACAAAATAGTTCTCCGACCCCATTTCTCCATGCGGTATAGCGCATATGCTCTTTACTAGACCGGACCTTATTTCCAGTTCCGTGATACTTACCTATTCTTGCCCGCCCGGTAACATAGACCCAGGTCCAAGGAAAATGGAATGAAAGAGAACGCGCACGCAGCAACGTGCTATTGTGCGTAGGCTCCACATTCCATTCACCGCATACTGGAATTCGGAAAGTAAAAAGGGGATACGTCAGCAGCGGATTGGCCCCGAACGTAAGCCGATAGACCCACGAAGAAGCCGAGCAGGCCGCGCGCAGATCAGACGCTTGAAAATCGAATGACTAAGGCGCCAACTCCGTCGCCTCGCTTGGTTGCCCGAAGAACGTGCGCTCGATGCTGCGCCGGACGGCTTCGTGGTACAACTTCACATACTGCATGCTAGGAACCGACCATGACGAGTCACGAGACATACCGTTCAGCACCAATTGATTCCACCGCGCCGGATTTGTCCGATAAACTTTCAAAGCCTCCTCCAGTCGGGAAACGAGCGCGTCTCCGGCTGTTTGCTCGTCCATCATGGCGGATTCGCTTACGGGTTCTCGGAAGCGAAAACCCGTCGCGCTGCCATGGCGGGCTTGATCCCCGTCGTCGATTACCGTATCCACGAGTCCACCGGTTGAACGAACGATCGGAACTGCGCCATATCTCATCGCCACCAGTTGGGTGAGGCCACATGGCTCGAACACACTGGGGACAAGAAACATCTCCGCAGCGGCGTAGATCAGATGAGACAGGGGAATGTCGAACCCGTCAAAGAACAGCAGCCTTTCCGAATAGGATTGAGCCATTCCGCGGAGCGTCTCTTCATAGCTCATGCCCAGCAAATCGTTTCGATCCGCGTTTCCGAGTATCGCGACTTGGACATCTTCCACGCTACAGATTCGCTCAATCGCTTGCAGAAGGATCGGAACCTTTTGGAAATCGATTCGACTCACGACCCCGATCAAGACGGAACCGTCTTTGAGGGCGGCAAACGGCTTCTCCCCTTTACACGGATGCTGATCGTCGGTAATAATCCAATCGCGTAGAAGATGACGGATTTTCCTCTTTCTGTTTCGGATATCCTTGGCGGACTCAGTTTTTGAAAACGTGTGCCCGTTGAGGTGTTTGTCAGTTGCGGGGTCCCACTCCGCAGTGTCGATCCCGTTGATCACCCCGGTAAAGTCAGCCGAGCGTGCCTTAAGCACTCCTTCGAGTCCGCCGCCAAACGCGGGCAAGAACAAGTCCTCACGGTACTGACGACTGACGGCGTTGATAAGGTCAGCAAAGCCGAAGCCGCCCTTGCAAAAGTTGAATTTGTCGTTATGGAAGAGCGACTCGGTTTCACCTCCTCGGAATACCTGTTCAGCCGAAAGGCCGGAAAGGGGTAAAAGGCGACCCTCCTCGGGAAAACCGCCCTGATAAGCATCGCCTCCGGCGTTGTGGGTTGTGTAGAGCGTCGCCACTCTGCCAAGGTATGGGTCAACTGGATAGACTGTCTTTAGGAACACCGGGACAAGGCCGGTGTGCCAGTCATTGCAATGTATAACGTCGACGTGGAAGCCATCATAGACGCGCAGAAACTCGAGAGCCGTCCTCGCGAAAAGTATGGCTTTGTCAGGACTGTTCTTGTTGATCCTACCTGTCTCTGGATCACGCGCATCAAAAACGGGTGGGCAACGGAAGATGTAGCAGGTGGCCGCCGGGTGGCACTCGGGAACTTGGATCTCGAAAACGTCGACACGCTCTGTATCCGACCCAAACGGCACAGGAAGACCATCGAGACCTCTCAGTAGGCGAGTACGATTAAACCGGTTTCGTAGCTTTTGGTTCTCGGTTATATCGTTATAACCTGGCATTGCGAGGCGAATATTAACGTCGCCACGGGAGAGCAGAGCTTTCGCGAGTCCGATCGCAACGTCACCCAGGCCACCGACGCCATCGATTCCACGAACTTGGTTTGAGAGTAACAGGACATTCAGACGCATGCTGGCACCTACTTCGGCTAACCACTAATCTACTCGTCACCATACCGCAGGACCAACGCTTCCGAAACACTGTCCCGGTCTCTTCTGTTTATTGGTTAACTCATCTTACGGGGGGCGAAAGGGTTCAAATCCGCTTTTAGCTCTTGGCATACCCCGTCGGATCGACTAATACACACGTCCTAAATAGGGCTTGGTAGGGTGGGTTCAGGAGCATGGCGACGAACCCACCCTACCAAGAGCAATGACTATTGCGCGCCCAACCTCTTTCGCCCTTGCTCTTTTAGAAGTGCTACTTTAGTATCATTCTTATGCGTACTGAACTCGTCACCACATTGAAACGGAAGGCATCTAAAATCATTTCAGAACTGGAGCGCGAGGGCGCCCCGGTGCTCATTACTCAACATGGACGCCCCGCTGCTTACCTGGTGGACGTAGAAACCTATGAGAAACTCCATCAGCGACTCGCTATTCTTGAAGGTATTGCACGCGGAGAGCGCGCGGTCGACCAGGGCCGCATTTTATCCCACGCCGAAGCCAAAAAACGTATGGCCCGATGGCTGAGCTGATTTGGACCGAGCCCGCGCTCAGCGACCTCGACACCATCGCCGATTACATAGAGCTGGATAACCCAGAGGCAGCGCGCGGTCTGGTTCAGAGGGTGTTTCAGCATGTCGAGCAGCTTGCCAAGTATCCAGAGAGCGGATCGCGTCCCCGAGAGCTGCGCGGCTCATGGTATCGGCAGATCGTCGAGGGACCCTGTCGAGTGTTTTATCGTTATGACGGCAAACGAGTCTTTATTCTGTACGTCATGCGGGGAGAGATGCGTTTGCGAGAGAGACATCTCACGAAAAGAGAACGCCGGACTCGGAAAGGCTAACTGAACTGCTGCACCTGACCACTGCCCGCCTGCAGACCGGAACAAGCCTGGGCCGCGTTGGGCGGCCAAACATACCTGGAACAGGAAATGGAGACCCCTTATGCCACTGCATGTGAAGCGTGAAGACGTTCCGGAAAGAGCGGTCGAAGCCTACGTAAACTTATTTAAACCGATTCCGCGCGTCTCCGATAAAGGAATCCAGGCGGTGTTAGAGGACCTCGCCCTTTCCACTCCGGTACCGAAAGATCTCATCAACCGTCCCGAATATTTTCGCGAGAACGGACCGCTGGAGAAGCTCGTCAACAGCGGCTGGATCGATGAAATCAGGAAATAGTTTTTGGCCGGTATTTCTAAACTATCCCGGACGGTGGGTTAAGGAGCGCAGCGACGAACCCACCGGATCAAGAGCGATGGGTTTCGCGGAGTCTACCCTGAGAGGTCGAAGGGCTCAACCCATCCTACATGACTGCGTCCGCAGAATTTACCGGGCAGCGCTTCACCTCACGAGCTTTAGCTCGCCGGTTAATTCGTCCAGCTCTTTTTCAGATGCCGGCCCAAGCCCTAGACAGGTGATGGTCCCCGCAGGCACTACGGTTCGGCCTGCGTCGCTGACGAGGTAAGCCGGAATACCGCGTTTCTTGGCTGCCTCCTCGAATTGCATAATCTCGTCGGCCGTTTCGCTTTTCAGAACCACTTTGGGCATCCCCTGCGCCAGCCAGAGGCGCTGCGCTTCGTCGCATGCTTCAAGAAAAGCGGCTACCGCTGCGTGCGCTACCTGAGCTGCCAGTTTCCCTCTGGGCAGTTTGAGCGATTCATTGACGATAATGATTTGCTTCACATTATTTTTTGGCTCTTTATACCGTGGCCAGTCCTAATGTCTCAGTTTATCGATGAACCCACTCTTCCTGATCTCGTCGAGAATGCTTGGTTCAAGAACTTTTAGCGTTTCCGGCGTCTGCCCCTTCGCCTTTGGGTTGGTTGTAGCCAATTGGGCAATGACGAATTCAACCCCTTTACGGTCGGGCATGCTCAGCAGTCCCTCGGAATGTTTCCCCAAGAAATAATCGTAACCGATGCCGTAGACTTCGTCGTCCGCGCGGATATATTTTTTCATTGTCTGTACCGTTAACGCTTTGTCTTTCTTGGCGATAAACAGGCCCTCGATGATCGCTTTGACGAAATTCACCGCCTTGTCGCGATTGGCTTCGAGGTAGCTCCGTTTGATCATGAGCGTGCTTTGCGGATACGACATGCCCGCTTCGGCCATGTCCAAAAGCAGGTTTAAACGGTATTTTTTTATCGCCATGCTTGCGTACGGTTCGGTGAATAGCGACGCTTCCGTGGCGCCGTTAGCCAAGGCCGTGATGCGGTTCGAACTATTGCCTAATTGAAGGACCGTCACTTGCTTCGGGTCGATAGCGAATTTTTCCAAACTTGCTTGAACTGCAAAATCGGTTGCGGAGCCGAACTGGCTGATGGAAATCTTTTTGCCGCGCAGCTGCTGGAAAGTTTTTATTTCCGGGCGCGCAACCACCTTAAAGGCATACAAATTAAATCCGCCGGTGATCATGGAGATATCCGCGCCCTGCAAGTTGGCCGTAATCGCCAGGGCGCCGGTAGAAAACAGAAATTGGCTTTCGTTCGACAGCAGCATTTGCACGCCGAGGGTACCGCTATTGAGCGCCACATACTCGACCTCCAGGCCATATTTTCTAAACAGTCCCTCGCGCTGGGCTACCCAAATCACGGAATGCATCGGGGTCACCCCACCGCCGCCGACCCGGATCCTTTC
>JBGPIK010000365.1:0-7031 GCA_041484845.1 Binatia bacterium
AGTTGGAAATCCACTCATGTGATCTGAACGAAATCGTGAGAAAGGCCGTTGGGTTGATATTGCACCAGGTGAAACATTCCGCCATCACGATGGAGGAGCCCCATTATGGCCAGCTGCCCTTGATTTCGTGCGATCCCGGCCGGTTGCAGCAGGTGCTTATGAACGTGTTTGTTAACGCGATTCAGGCCATGCCAAAGGGCGGAAGTTTGACCATTCGAACGGGTCTCCGGGAAAAGTTTGCTGAGATTACCATAGAAGATACAGGCAATGGGATTTCCAGCGAGGCGAGAGGGAAAATCTTCGATCCTTTTTTTACGACTAAGCCGGACGGCACCGGTTTGGGGTTGTCAATCGTTTACCGGATCATGGAGGAACATGGCGGAAAGGTTGAGATCGAAAGTTTTACCCAGGAAGAAATCGGCGCAGTTGGCGAGACTTCGGGAACCACGGTGCGCCTCCTGGTACCTATAGCCGGAATGGTTTCCAACGCCACCGTGGACGAAGATACGAGCCCAATCTGACCGGCGGGCGAGCGAGAGCTTAATTCCATGAATGGGTTAGAAGAAAAAAAACTCAATAACAGAATCCTGGTCGTCGATGACGAAGAGCGGATCTGCCATGCAGTGAAAAAGGCGCTGGAACGAACCGGTTACGTTGTTGAGACTAGTCTGGATGCAAACCAGGCCTTGGCCAAGCTTCACACCAGCTCCTTCGATATGGTGATCTGCGACATCAAGATGCCGGGGATGGATGGCATTGCGCTACTCGACAGAATTAAGGAATACGATCCCACCAAACTGGTGCTGATGATCACTGGCTTTGCGTCTATCGAATCCGCAGTGGAGTCGCTCAAGCGTGGAGCCGTCGAGTATCTCGCGAAGCCCTTTACGCCGAGTCATATCCGGTTTCTTGTGGAGCGCGCATTTGAGAGAAGACGACTCGCGGATGAAAATGTGTATCTCAAGGGCGAGTTGAAACAACTCAATGGCAAGGGTGTCGTGATCGGCAAGAGCCAAACGATGCGGCAGGTTTTTGATCTTGCCGCAAAGATGGCCGAGACGGACTCTTCCGTGCTTATTACCGGCGAGAGCGGAACCGGTAAAGAAGTCGTAGCGCGGCTAATTCATTTTCGTAGTCTCCGCGGCAACGCGCCTTTCGTTACGGTGAACTGCTCGGCGATTCCTGAGAATTTGCTGGAAAGCGAACTGTTCGGGCATAAGAAAGGTGCGTTCACCGGAGCGCTTTACAACAAGCGCGGCAGCTTCGAGCTGGCCAATGGGGGAACGTTCTTTCTTGACGAGATTGGCGATATGAAAGTTGAAATGCAAGCAAAAATTCTCAGGGTGCTTGAAGAGAGAATGGTCAAAAAAGTAGGTTCTGAGGAGGAGCTTTTCGTCGACGTTAGGGTGATCGCCGCAACCAATAAGGATCTCAGCACCGAGATTGAAGAAGGACGTTTTCGCGAAGATCTGTTCTACCGGCTTAACATCGTTCAAATTGCGATCCCGCCGCTGCGGGATCACAAGATCGATATTCCGATACTCGCCCGACATTTCCTCAAGGTATTCGGCACCGAGATGAAAAAATCGGTGGCGGACTTTTCAGAGGAAGCGCTCAAGCTCATGATGGATTACGACTGGCCGGGAAACGTGAGAGAACTCAAGAATACCGTAGAGAGGGCCGTGATCTTCGCGAACCCCGGCGAGATGATTCGAACGGGCCATTTTCCACCCCAGTTGCGCGTTGAGATGACGCAGCGGGCGATTCCAGCGCCCAGGGTTTTTAGGACCTTAGACGAAGTTGAGCTAGACTACATCAGAGAAGTTCTGATGGCATGTGAAGGTAACCGGCTTAGAGCCGCAGAAATTCTGGGGATTTCCCCATCAACCATCTGGCGCAAGCTGCAGTCGGACGCCGACGGTTAACCTCTAACGATAGTGCAATTTGCAACAGCGTTGCAAATTGAAATCCCCAAAAGTCTTGTAATCTCACATTCTTAGCGCAAGCGATTGCAAATTGAAATTATACATTCGCTGGCGTTCCGATTTGCCAGATCCGCCGCGAATTTTTCCCCCTATAATCGATAGCTTAGCGACGGTCCAGTTATCGGTGTCCATGGCACCGACTTTGCGTTTGTATTCATAACAGCGATGCAAAGCAAGGTTAAAAACGTAAACTTTGACGCCAAGCTAAAGATACTACGACGTGAAGAGTCTTTACGTTCGCGGCAATATCGCGGGGTTTTTGTCCGGGTCATCTACGAAGGAGATTCTTTGGAGATTCTCCGCACGGAAATGGATAGCAAGAGTGCTTTGGAAGATCACGAAATCGGCATCTTTCCTGTGATTCATTTCATTGTGGAGGGCAGCCCGGTGTTCGTCGTTGGAAACCAATCGGGTGATCTGATGCCGGGAGACAGTATTAGCTTGCGGGCGGATGAAAAATATCGGATTTCGAATTCAGCGTCCTCTCGTTCGGTCATCCTAAGCATTCTCTTTAAAGCTTCGGAACAGGAAAGAACGCAGTTGCATGAGGACTCGAAATGATCGGGTCCTTAAGACGTTCTGATTACTCCACATTCAAGCCAAGGGCCGCCGCCAAATGCGCTGGCCTTGGAGGTATTCGTGTTAAGAAAGATTCCTGAACAGATAAGAAGACTCGCCGTTGTGATAACGATCATTATCGCACTGGTGGTCACAATAAGGTATGTCATCCTCCCGACGGCTTTGACCGACACTCGCTTTCATCGAGAATCCACGGTTGAGAGAGAAGTGGCGAAGAAGATCGCATTCGCGGGCGCGACGGTTTGCGGCACCTGCCACGTCGACCAGATGACGAAGAAATCGAAAGGCTATCACAAGACCGTCTCTTGTGAGACCTGTCACGGGGCCGCGTTTTCGCACATCGAAAATCCGGCACAGAAGCCTACCGCGCCAAGGGGAAGAGAGTTCTGCGTCTTCTGCCACGCGTATGATCAATCCAGGCCGACGGGATTTCCGCAAATCAATCCGGTCGTTCATAATCCACTGAAGCCCTGTATTACCTGTCACAATCCCCATGACCCGGTGCCATCGCAAGCTCCGCGAGAGTGTTCTGCCTGTCATGCGCAAATCGCAAACATCAAAAGCGCCTCTCCCCATGCTCTGATCGGCTGCGCGTCGTGTCACACGGTTCCGGCGCAACACAAGATAAGCCCGAGGACCGTCGCACCGACGAAACCCGAAACGCGGGAATTTTGCGCAAAATGTCACGCCAAAGGAGCGGCGCAAAAAGACGCGCCGAAGATAGATTTCAGCTCGCATGGAGAAAGGTTTCTGTGCTGGGATTGTCACTATCCGCACTTGCCTGAAAGGACCGTTAAAAGATGATCGATAGAAGAAAGTTTCTTAAAAGAGCCGTTATGTTCATCCCTGCGGTGGGACTGTTTCGCCGCCTGGCCAGCGATGCGCAGGCAAAGACTCCCGTCGCGGGATATGACCCGTCGAATCACCTCTATGGAATGGGGATCGATATCGACAAATGTATCGGGTGCGGCCGGTGCGTGGAAGCGTGCAAAACGGAAAATAACGTCCCCAAAGAGCCGTTCTTTTTTCGCACCTGGGTGGAACGCTACACGATTAAAAAAGATGACAGCGTGGAAGTTGAAAACATTGATCCTCGATTGAGAAAGGGAGGGGAGAGGACGGCCGAAGCCGATGTTCTGAGAAGCTTCTTTGTCCCGAAACTCTGCAATCAGTGCCAAAACCCGCCTTGCGTGCAGGTTTGCCCCGTGGGCGCTACATTTTCCACCGAAGACGGCGTGGTTCTAGTTGATTCCAATCGCTGCATAGGTTGTCGCTATTGCATTCAAGCCTGTCCTTACGGAGCGCGCTATCTTAATCCCGAGACGAAGACTGCGGACAAATGTACTTTCTGTTATCACCGGGTTGTCAAAGGGCTGCTTCCCGCGTGTGTCGAAGTGTGCCCGACGCAAGCGCGGGTTTTCGGCGATTTGAAAAGCATGGCGAGCCGGCTGGTTCGCTTTAAGCGAATGAAACGGATTACCGTGCTGAAAGCCCACCTTAATACAGAGCCCAAGGTGGTTTATGGAAACCTTGATGGGGAGGTCCGATGAGCCCGGAATTGACTCAAAGACTAATGGAACATTTAAGTGAAGTGACGGGTTTCATTTATCCCAATGAGGTGGAAATCCAATGGGGGATTCTTGTCGTCGTATATCCATACGTCACAGGACTAGTCGCTGGCGCGTTCATTCTGGCCTCATTGGTTCAGCTTTTTAATATTAAAGAAGTTCAGCCGACCTATAGGCTAGCCTTGTTAACCGCTCTCGCCTTTCTTCTTATTGCTCCCTTGCCTCTCCTCCTTCATCTCGGTCATCCGCTGCGGTCGTATGAGATTTTCCTCACCCCTCAGCTGAAATCCGCGATGGCCATGTTTGGTTTTGTGTACCTGTGGTATTTGATGGCCGTACTTTTGTTGGAGTTATGGTTTGAGTACCGCAAAGACCTGGTTTTGTGGTCCAAAGACGCGGTTTTTCCAATGAGGTTGATCTACAGAATACTGTCTTTTTTTTCTACCGACGTCAGCGAGAGTGCCGTTGCATTCGATCACAGGGCGATAAGGGTAATCACGTTGATCGGCGTTCCATCCGCGTTCTTGCTTCATGGATATGTGGGGTTTATTTTCGGCTCGGTAAAAGCGAACCCCTGGTGGGGCAGCGTCCTTATGCCGCTCGTTTTTCTAATGTCGGCCATCGTGTCTGGAATCGCACTGGTTATCTTTCTTTACATGGTCGTTGCTCCCCTTAAAGGAGAGGCGGTCGACATGCGATGTCTCGACAAAATAACTTCTTATCTGTTTTATGCCGTTATCGTGGATTTTACGCTTGAGGTCCTGGATTTTATCCACCGCCTCTACCAGAGTGAGGAGTCCATCAAGATCCTTTCCCGGCTTGTCATGGATAAATTGTTCGTCAGCTTATGGATTATTCAGGTTTTGCTCGGGATGCTTGTGCCCCTGGCGGTTATGGTTGCGGTCAAATCGTTAAAATTCACAGAAGAACTCAGACGACTCTTCTATTTTGCTTCCGTCATATTGATACAATTGGGAATATTTGCCACTCGCTGGAACGTCGTGATTGGAGGGCAGTTGTTTTCGAAAAGCTTCCGCGGTTTGACGACCTACAAAATGGAGGTGGTGGGCATTGAAGGCTTGTTTGTCGCGATAGCTTTGCTCATCGCTCCCTTTATAATCCTGACCGTGTTCCTGAAGATCTTTCCCGCTTGGGAGACGGAAAGTGCCCACGAAGCAGCCTCCTAACGACGCCTGCGGTTTTACGGGCAAATTTTCCCTGTTGGACTGCGCGGTGTATCCGCATACTGACCAAAAGGAGAATGTTCGTTCTTCGATGAATGAAATCCCTATCGACGAGCGATTTCAGATGTCGTATGTTTCGGCCACCGGCAAAGAAGGCATGAAGGAATTATACGGTAGGTCGTCAAATTACATGAAGGGATCGCGTTTAAATTAGAGAATAAAACGAGGAGGAGGTGTCAAATGAAAAAGGGCAGCAAACGGCTGGGCGTACTGGTCACCGCCGGCGTGTTGACAATTGCGGGTGGTACCGCAGCTTGGTCCGCCGACGCGAAAGCGGGCAAAGCAACTTACGATAAGCTTTGCTCGTCTTGTCACGCCGCGGACGGCAAGGGCAACCCCGGTATGGCTAAAGCTATGAAAGGCCTGGACATCGTCGGCAAAGATACCCAAGCCAAGAAGGATGACCAGCTTTTGAAGGTCATCGTAGAAGGCCAAGGCAAAATGCCGGCTTCAGGTAAAAACCTGAGCAAGCAAGAACAGGCTGATGTCCTCGCCCACGTGCGGTCCCTAGCGAAGTAAATCCGCACGGTATATTAAATCTCGGCGCGCGCAGATGCTTCGCGGTCTGTATTGCCCTGCAGGCGCGAAGCATCTGCGCCGATGATGGATGCAGAACTCATTGGCTGTTTTAACGAAATCGCGTACTTCTGATCGGGTAATTTTTGCAGGGTTACGCCCGTGAGCGTACACGTGCCGATTGGGAAGTTAAGGCCGTTATGAATTAGAGTTTGATTAGAAAGGAGAGAGATATGAGGAGTAAAGTCATTGCAATATTGGCTGGGCTTGGAATGATGGGGGCATCGGCCTCCGGGGTGCTGGCGGCGGATGCTGCGGCCGGTAAAGCCGTATTTGATAAATCCTGCGTTGGATGTCACGGGGCCGATGGCAAGGGCAATCCCGGAATGGCCAAGGTATTAGGCGAAAAGGGGTTGAACTTAACGGCTAAGGAAGTCACCTCGAAGTCCGATGCTCAATTGTTAAAGGCCATTGCCGAAGGGCAGGGGAAAATGCCTGCTCAGTCCAAGTTGAGCAAGGACGAGCAGAAGGCCGCCGTGGGCTATGTTCGCTCGCTGGCGAAGTAGCTCAGACAGTTAACCGTAAACTCCGCGGGCGCTACATTGAGTTTTTGTAGCGCCCGTTTAGTTTGTAGCAGACTGTTTTCGAAACGCGCAGTTAATTTAGTTCAAGTCTTATTCGAAGGTCAGCCTACGTGTCGGACCCTTCCGACCAAACGCCCCAGCCCTGCGCTTAACTAAAAAATCGAATACGAAAGCTGGGAATCTCATCCGAACGGATGGGCATTCTATCAATCTCGAGGAGCAATTTAGGAGCAGAGACGGCGAAACTCGAGCCAGAAGGACAGGAGTGTATAGTAAGCAGGAAACGCGAGAGACGCAAGGATAAGCACGCGCGGCGCTTCGGGCAGCCAGTAGATGATTAGAAAGATCGCGCTCGCCCAGAGCACGCCGAGGCTGTTTGTCAAAATTTGGAAGTGCGGACTCCGGCTTGGATAAATATATTTGATCGGAACAAACACCAGGAGCGAAAGTACAATAATCGCAAAGCCGTTCATCCAACGTGGCGTCTGCAGTACATAGAGGTAAAACGCGACGAGATTCCAGTAGGAAGGGAAGCCGAGAAAAAAATGATCAGCC
>JBGPIK010000366.1:0-7008 GCA_041484845.1 Binatia bacterium
CAAGGGCTCGTCATGGGCGCGGATCGCAACTTACCTCTACCTCGACTCGGGTGGCATCTTCGGCGTTCCGCTTGATGTCGCCGCGAGCGTCCTCGTCGCCTTCATTTTCTTCGGCCAAGCCCTCTATGCCGTGAGCGGCGACAAGTTTCTCATCGATCTTGCGCTGGTCGCAATGGGCCGATACCGAGGTGGGTCAGCAAAAGTTTCCATCGTCTCCTCGGCCCTCTTCGGCATGGTCTCGGGAAGCGCCGTCGCCAATGTAGCGGTGAACGGCGCGATCAGTATCCCTATGATGAAGCGCACGGGCTATGCTGCCCACATGGCTGCGGCCATCGAGGCCGTGGCTTCGACCGGCGGCCAGATCATGCCGCCGGTGATGGGCGCGGCGGCTTTTTTGATTGCCGAGTTTTTAAACATCACCTACGGCCAAGTGGCGCTCGCCGCTGCGATCCCGGCTTGCCTGTACTACCTCGCGCTGTTCGTTCAGGTCGATCTAGAAGCGGCCAAGCACGGTCTCGCCGGGCTGCCAGTCGACGAAATTCCAAAATTGCGCGACGTGATGCGGCGCGGCTGGATTTTCTTGATTCCTCTCGCCATCCTGATCTATGCGCTAATGATCGAAGATTGGGATGCGGGAAAGTCGGGCATGGCGGCGGTCATCGGTGTCTTCGTTGTCGGCGCACTGCAAAAAGAGACGCGCCCGACACTCCAGCGAATACTTCAAAGCATACATGAAACCGGCCGTACGATGCTCGACATTGCGGCGATCACCGCTCTGGCCGGGCTGGCGATCGGCACGCTGCAGCTTTCAGGCATCGCTTTCAAACTCTCCCTCATGCTGGTAACGATTTCCGGCGGCCATCCGTTGCCTCTACTGGTTCTCACCGCGCTCGGCTGTCTCTTCCTCGGGCTACCGTTGCCCACCACCGTCGTCTATATCATGCTTGCGGTGTTGGCTGGCCCGGCGCTTGTCCAGGTTGGCATACTTCCGCTCGCCGCGCATCTTTTTTTATTCTACTTCGGCATGATTTCCTTGATCACGCCGCCCGACTGTTTGCCGGTCTATGTCGCGGCGGCTATCGCAAAGGCAAACTTCTGGAAAACCGGATGGATCGGAATGAGGCTGGCTATCGCCGCTTACGTGGTTCCCTTCGTGTTTGCTTTCCACCCCGCTCTCATCCTGGTCGGCACAGTCTGGGAAATCATTTCCGCCGTGATTACCACGTCGCTCGGCGTATTCCTGCTTGCCGCGGGCTGTGCGGGTTATCTATATCGCCCGTTAACGTGGTGGAAGCGCGGATGGCTCTGGCTCGCGGCTATTCTCTTGCTCATCCCTAAGTGGAGCGGGACTTGGCTCATTGTTGACGCTCTCGGTTTTGCACTCGGCATCGCGCTCGTCTTGTGGGAGTGGAATAAAAGCTCTATGAGCGGCGTGCCCGTTGCCGAGCCGAAAAGTAGTACATCCTCATAACCTTGCTTACGAAGGAGCATTCCCCCAATAAGCCGTTCTTAATGGCCAACTAGATTGATCGCTTTATTTGCACTAATGTGTTTGGTAGCAGATCGTCAGAAAACGAGAGAGAGAATCTAATGTCTAAACCCGTGCGTGGGCTAATGGTAGTTGCCGTGAGCGTTTTCGCTCTAATAGGAGTGACGCAAGTTGTGCTGGAGAACTACGTTGAAGCTCGCGCCGGCGGGGGACGAACCGGCGGTTTTCGGGGTTCCAGGACTTACCAGTCTCCAACTCAACCCTCGCAACCGTCTCCATCTCAACCACAAAGAGAAGCAGCTCCCCCAACACAGCAACCCAGTCCAATTGGGCCGCAGCCCGGCGGCTTCATGCGCGGTCTTGGTACGGCACTGCTGGGGGGATTTTTAGGATCGATGCTTTTTTCCGGATTAGCCAACGCGGGCTGGGGCGGATTTGGCGGCAGCGGCTTCGGTCTGATCGAAATTCTTCTGCTCGCCGGATTAGCATATTTCATTTGGCAAAAGTTTCGCCGTTCCGCGGCAGCGACCGATTACGGCACCACGCAGGATCGAACTGACCAAGCCGACAGTGCCGCGGGCGTCGGAGTCCGAGAGGCACCGGCCTCCAGCGATATTGACTATCGGACTTTGACGATGATGGATCGGAACTTCGACCCGAGTCAGTTCCTCAAAACAACTCAGGATATGTTTTTTAAAATCCAAGGCGCTTGGAATAAACAAGATATAGGAGCGCTCAGCTCCCTCTGCCGTGCCGAGCTAATGCAAACATGGCAGGAGGAGTTGAGCAGCCAGCGCGCCCGCGGTCAACAGAACCGGATGGAAAATATTGCCTTGCGTGAAAGCGACATTACCGAGGCATGGACCGAGAGCGGTGAGGATTTTATTACGGTTCGCCTGAAAGCCAATCTCTTGGACTACACTATCGACGAAAAAAAGGGAGCCGTGGTTAACGGCAGCAACTCGGAGCCGATCGACTTTGAGGAGTACTGGACGTTTTCACGGCCGGTAGGACCCAATTCCTGGAAACTGTCTGCGGTGCAGCAGGGATAACACCAGCCGTACAGGGAAAAAAGAAAGCAGCGCACCCGGTTATGCGCTGCCTTCTTTACAGTTGAAACTTACATCGCCAACAGCTTCTTCATGCGTTCGACGATGTCCGCGGGCTGATTAACAACCTCTTTCGCTAGGCTTTCCATGTCTTCGCCGGAGACTGGATCGAGGTCGAACTTTCTTTTTTGTGTCTCGGCAACAAACTCCGGATCCTTGGTTGTCTTGTTGAAGGCGTCACGTAGAATTTTTACTCGGTCGGCGGCAATTCCGGGCGTAGCCACCATCGGCCTACCAAAAGCACCCGCCGCCAAAATAACCTTGGCTAGGCGTCTGCCCGCCTCAGGTGTTTTGTACTTGTCCATCAGCTCGGCGAACAGCGGGGTATCGGCCAACCGTGAGTCTCGTTTGCGGCCGGTCTGCACAATGGTACGAGCGAACCCCGTCTTACGCCAGGTATGGAAAGGCTCGCGATTAAAATAGGACTCTATCGTCAAGGCCCGGCATTGCAGCTCGCCTTTCTCGACCGCAAGATCGACAGGACCGCCGCCCTGATAACCGGAGACGATGTTGAACTTTGTTCCGATGGTCTCTTCCATCAATTTCGGCACATAGTGACCTGTCGATGAGACTCCCGTGGCACCGCAGCGAGGAGGCTCTTTGGCGTTGCGAATATCCTCAACATTCTTGTACGGCGCGTCGGTGCGCATATACATCACGTGCTCGCTTTCCACCGGCGTGCCGACCCAGGTGAATTTCGGCCAATCGAACTGCACTTCCTTGCGTCCCGAAAGTTGGTCGAAATAAAGCGCCGGCGAGATCCAGCCGAGCGTCAGGCCGTCATTTTTTCCCACGGCATAGACGTAATTGGCGGCAATCAGCGAACCTCCGCCGGTCATGTTTTGCACGATGATCACCGGGTTTCCCGGAATAAATTTGGGCATAAATTGCGCGAATAGCCGCGGCCACTGGTCGTTGGTATCACCTGCAGGATATCCCACGATGATGCGAACAGTTTTACCCTGATAGAACGGCGCCTGGGCGTGAACGGCCACGCTCCATGCAAATGAAAATAGCAGCCCCAAGATGATTTTCTTCATGTCGCTGATCCCTCCTGTTGATTCTCTGCTTCGTGTTTAATGCTCTAAATGAAAGCTATCTCTGGAAGACCTTGCCGTAAGGAAACACGCAAGCGGCGTACCAATGTTTTCTCGTCGTGAATACGCCAGTTACGATTGTCAATTTATATAGAACGAGAAACTCGGCTTCTGTTTTCGCAAAATCGCCAGATGACCTTATCCTTTCGATCCGAGGATCGGAAACGGCGGGTGTCAAGCGTTAAGATTTCCAGGCTCTTAGAATAGGCTTTAAAATGCTCCCGCTCATGATAAAGCTTTACTTAGAGTCCCAATCCTATCACACGGAGGTGTTTATGAGCGAAAATGTCGTCTCGACTCCGACCCGTGAACGGTGCGTGACCTCTTACGCCGCGCGCACCCAGTACAAACCAGGCGAGATTCACCCGCCCCATATCAAGGTCAAGGACGCCATCGATATCCATTGCCACGCGCACGAGGGTCAGCAGAATCCCTATGACCTCGCGCGGCGCGCGTCGCTGGCGGAGATGAAAGGGATTCTTTTCAAGAGCATCGTGGGTGATGACCCGGCGGCCGCGGTGCGCTCGGTGCAGGACGACGTCAACCGCTGGGCCGAAAAGGAGCGGGTCGAGCCCGTCCGGTGTTGGGCCGGATATGTGTGCGGGCGCCAGATGGAGCCGGTGTCGGCCAAAACGGCGCGCGCGATGATTGACAGCGGCGTTATCGCGATTTGGCTTCCGGTATTTACCCACGCCAATACGATCAGAACCGTGGGAACGTATCGCCGCTTCGTGGATGGCGGTAACGCCACAGGATGGGTCGGACCAGTACCCTGGGAAAAGGCTTTAACACTCGGTCATTACAGCCTCGACGACAACGGCGAGCTTAAAGCCGACGTGCGCGAGATCGTGCGCATCTGTGCTGATGAAGGGGTGGCGCTCTTCTTCGGTCACGCGACGCACAAAGAAATCTATAAACTCGCTGAGGAAGTGGAGAAAGTCAGGCTCAAGCGCGCGGTGATCGATCATCCTTTCAGTCCGTTTCTCAATGTCTCCCCGCAGCAAATGAAGGAGCTTTCTAAGGCCGGCATTCTTTTCAATTTTACCTGGGACGAGCTCTCTCCTCTTCTAGGCGTCGACCCGCAGATCATGTACAACACCATCCGCTCCGTTGGGCCGGAACATTTCACGCTTTCGAGCGACGCCGGCGAGCCATTGTTCCCCGATTCCGTGGAGGCGATGCGTTTGGTTCGGGGCTACATGGAAGCGTTCGGCTTGAACCAGGAAGAACTCTACACCGTTTGCACGCGCAATCCGGCGAAAGTTGTGGGGCTGAATCCTTAAGACTATTTCAGCTTCAAATCGGCAAGCAAAGGACGGCAGATTCTAACCCGAAACGGCATTTGCTGATCTCTGATCTCTGACTTCTGATCGCTGGAGCCTCATCTTCTGTACAGCTGCTTAATGAATCCGGACGACTCCATTTCCTGGACGAAGCTCTGGTCCACGAATATCTTCGGATCAGCTGCGGCCGCTTTGGGATTGCGCGGCGCCATGTCGTCGAGCAAGGTTTTAACCCCGGCGGGCTCCGGGTAAGGCGTCTCCCGAAGAACCGCCGTATAGTTTTTGTAGGTTCGCTCTAGGCCATCGGGATCGCTGAGCCGGGTGTATTTTCCGATGACCGCTTTAGTCGCTTCCTTATCAACTTTTATGTAATGAATCGCTTCGGTCAGAGCGCGTACCAGCCGCATCAACATCGGGCGGCGCGCCTTGACAGTGGCCTCTCGCGTGACGACGCCGTCCCAGTGCAACGGAATCTTGAGTGTCGCGATATTCACCAGATCGCGAAACCCGAGTTTTTCGGCCTCTTTGAGAAACGGCTCGTTCATGATGGTGAAATGAACGATTCCGTTGGAAATAGCCGCGAGGCGCTCGGGATTGCCGCCCGAGGAAATGATTTTGGTCTCTTTTTCCGGATCGATGCCGAGCCTGCGCAGCGCAAGGCGGAGTCCCATTTCGGAAACGGTTCCCTGCCGGTTAACCCCACCGATCTTGCCTTTTAGTTGCTCGGGGCTGGTGATATTCGCCGCCGAGATGATGTGGTCGATGAATGTGGGGATGATCGTCATGATCATGACCGTATCCCCTCCGCCGAACCGCGAATTCACAACGTTCGGTATCGAGGTTAAAAGGACGTCGAGGTCACCTGCGACAAGCGATTGCGTTGCGGTCGTACCGTTGCCAAAGAAGATGAGCTCCGGAGCGAGACCGTTTTTCACCAGCAAGCCTTTTTCCTGCGCAACCCACAGCGGCACGTGGGAAACCGTCATCGCCGCCCAACCGATGCGCGCGCGCTCTTGAGCGGAGGCTGCCAACGCATAGATCAGACAAACGTGGAAGGTCACCGCGGCAATCGTTCTAGACATAAGCTCCCCTATTCTTTAGTTTTGAGCTTTTGAAACGGCGCTGGAACCGTTCGAAGTGCGGCAAGCGCCCTGCCTGCTTGAATGACCGGCTTATTTTGTTATCGCGTAACAAAAGGAATCGCGCGGCTGCGCGCTGAGATTCGGATGCACGCTCCAGCGATGCAAAATCCCCTCGCGCTGCAGACCGGCTTTTTCCATCACGCGCGCGGATGCCAGATTGTCCACGTCGCAGACCGCCCAGACTCGAAAGATCTCCGGTTGTTTCAGCGCCCAGTCGATCACGCCTTTAACCGCCTCCGTCATAACTCCCTTGCCCCAATTGGAGCGCGACAGCACATAGCCCAGCTCCCATTTATGATCGTCCACGCGGGCGGTGATCATGCCCATGAGCTGCTTATCCGTTTTGCGTTCGATTAGCCAATGGAAAACCTTTCGCGCCTCCCAACCGGCGAGACAGGTCCGAACATATTCCCGCGTCTCGGCGCTGTTTCGATGCGCCCGCCAGCTCACGTACTTAGTGACATCCGCGTCCGACGCATACTCGCGGAAGATTACCTCGGCATCGGCCAGTCTTGGTTTTCTTAGTCGCAGGCGTTGGGTTTCTAAAGTTTTCGGTGGATTAGTCACTCGGCGCAAATCCAATCACGTTCGCCGATTTATAAAGTTGCTGAGAAAATTAATCAAGACTTTGGCCCCGACTATTGGCGCACCCAGGAAAAGGCGCGACACACGGTCGCCGAGAAGTGAGCTTTGTTGCGGAATGCGAACAGGTTGCCAATGCTATGCGAAAACTTTTCAGCTAATTATTTTGTAACGATTCAGCACATTTCAGTCCTGTGAGAAGCAGTTCAGCAGGATATCTATAAATTTACTGGACACAATGTTGGTGAACTGTCATACTCGGCCGCGTGTACAGGTACTGCGGGAAAGAGTGGTCGGGTGAAGACA
>JBGPIK010000367.1:0-6988 GCA_041484845.1 Binatia bacterium
ATGTCTTCACCCGACCACTCTTTCCCGCAGTACCTGTACACGCGGCCGAGTATGACAGTTCACCAACATTGTGTCCAGTAAATTTATAGATATCCTGCTGAACTGCTTCTCACAGGACTGAAATGTGCTGAATCGTTACCTTTCTTTAACCGTCGCCCGACCCTCCAAGAGGCTAATGACTGTCTTGTTGATACTCAGCCCCTTTCCTGCAGCTTCTCTGCGAATGGCTTTAGCAACGCGCGGCGGAACACTTCGTAAGGTAATCGCTTTCATCGAAATTCCTCCGTGCATCAACAATGCATCATAATGATGCAATATAGCAGGTGTCGAGCGCAATAAAAAGACAACGCCAGCAAAGGATAACCACTGTGAGGCAAAAAACCTTTTGACTTAGTTGGGAAAGCACCGGGCGCGTCAAAAAAAGCAAAGGCCACTTTTCGGGTGAAAAGTGGCCTTTCTGAAATCTGGCTCCCTACTGGCACCGATACAGAGCACTGGGAGGAACATTTGCCGTTCATAACAAAATCGTTCGTGAAGCCCGCAAAATCGAAGGAGAATTCCAATGAGTCGCCTCAAACTTAAGGAAGGCAAGCGAGAACTCAACTTAGATTTCGTCTTGGGATCGTTCGGGGGATTTGTTAAACGGCACATCGGCTACGGTCATGAGATCACTATGTGCCTACACCCGGAGGGCAATGGGCTTCTCATCTTTTGCGAGACTTGTGATCCGGAAAGCGGCTTCGACTTACCGCTACAGCACAGACTAAGGTTTCCTTAACCCCCTGGTGGGGCATGCCCGCACAGCGGGCATAAACAACGGCGGGGTGCCGCCGGCCCTTCGCCGATAGCTTCCCTAAACAACCATCTGACGTGAAGTAATTGCCACTGACTCGACGGTTTGGAAAGCACCCCCGTGTTCAGTAACACGGGGGGTACAAAATACACGGATACAATAAGAGAATGGTTTCGAGTATTCTAATCTAAATAACTAGACAGGGACTCTAGAAACGATTGGCCTAAAGCGGGGCCACTAAGTGCTCCTATGGGTGTTTATGAAGCGCTGGGTGTCGTGCGTCGCTGTCGCGATGGGGATCGGCGCTGATTCGCCAAGTTAGAGATGCGGGAATGGTCCGCTAAAGTGGTATAGATTGAGTCAACCAATCGAGTGGCGCTCGAAGTCACTCTTGCGAGGACCTTAAGTTGCTCACGACAAGGCAGGCTGTCGCATTGGTGTGGGTAATTCATGCTGTGATCGACTTCACCCCAAACCTCCTCCATTAACGTGCGCACCTGGATTTCCGCCGTCATTTTGGTTCGAGATGCCGATCCAATTACGTAATGCACGCTTGTGTACATCGAAGGGCTTTTAAGGGTGCTGATACCACATGCTTTGAAGAATTCACGCGACTCGTCATCCCAGGTCCGTGCGGAAGGGCCTTCGAGTAGTGCAAATTTGCTCTCGGCAAATACTTCTCGCAACGCTGTATCTATTTCTCGAATTTGTCTCGTATAAAGATGTAGAATCCTTACCCCGAGCAAATCATTGATCTTTCGGATGAGATTGTCCGGTGTGATGCCGAATGGTTTTCCTTCGTCTCGCGTCTCTTTTAACTTACGAAGCAACTTGTCTCGCAAGTGATCAGGCTCCTTCAATCTCGATCTCATCGAATGGATATGGGGTTTCAGCCTGGAGGAATTCGAGAGAGCGGGCATCAGCTGATCACGAAATAACTCAAGCTGTGACTTGTAACCGGCGTATGTCTCGATAAGAGAATCGATGCTCTTCCGTTCATTCGGAGCATGGCGGATCGTGTGGTTTGTCATACGGCGTCCCGAATGCGAGTTTCCACCTTATTTGCAAGCGCGGTGAGTGCCCGCTCGGCTTGTACTTTTTGAATGCTGGTTCCAGTGCTAACTCTATACAATGGAACGCCTTCGCGCTGCGATGCCGGTATGAGACTACCGAAATGCTTTAATTCCCCAAGCTTAAACTGCGATAGAGTGCCGTGTGCCAGGTTGGGATTGATCTTGCGGAGCAGAGCAACGATTTGAGCATGGATTTCTTTCTCGATCATTGAGAGGTAACGGGAATGCTCTCGGGCGACTCCTTCGCCATAAACACGGAAAGCTCCTGGCACGTATCCGAGGAACCGAGGCATACCATTGAGCAATAAGGTGCCTTCAGGTGCAAGGTCCGCAATTGTGGACCAATCGGTAATCCACGAGCTAAGGCTACGACCGAGCGTTTTTAAGGCCCGCAGAGAGAAGAGATCACAAGAAACCGGAATAATGAAGCAATTAGAGTCCAAAAGGATTGCGCGATTCAAGGGCCCTATGTTTGGTCCGGAGTCGTAGAATACATAATCGGCTTGCAGATCGCGCGCGATTTGTCCGACTAACTCGCTTATCGCAGTTGTTCCACGGAACCCCTTCGGTTTCCTCTGTAGGCACTGAGCCCAAAATTCTGCGAGATCAGTTTCAAAATCCGCCAGGCGAATATCTCCAGGAATAAGAAACAAGTTTTCGATGCCGGTCTTGAGTGGTTTTACCGGCTTGAACCCACCGATCGCTTCGGAGACCGGGCGAAGGGCCGACCAAATCGTCCTACCCTTATCTGTATCGGACTTATCGAGGAGATCATCGACTACCTCGTCGGCTATGAGATATGACGTCAAATTGCATTGTGGGTCTGAATCGACGAGCAGCACACACTTACCTTGGTCGGCCAATGTAGCGGCAAGGTTCATGATCAAGGTGGTTTTGCCCACTCCACCTTTATGATTGTAGACGCTAATCTTGGTCGGCTCAGGATTCTTCGGCGTAGACATGACGGTTGAAACTATGTTTCCTGAGGCGTGGAATTTTTCCGGGAACGTCTGGTACGGGGCTTCCGGCGAATGGATTCCAGCGCAGCCCTAGCTGCATCGCGGTCGGGAAGTGCTCGGACGAAGCGTTCGCCGGCGGCGCTGAGTTGTCGCTGTCCTTTTGTGGACGGTGCTAGATAACCCGTTGCTGTTGCATTAATGGCGGCGACGGTGGCGTTTGAAAATTTGGGCTGGGCGGCTTCGGTGTTCAACATGCTTAGATCTACAGTTTTGAAGTGTGGGGTACCACGATAGTGAGTGAGATAGTACGCTAAACAAGCGATCCGCTCGACATCGGTTTTCGGCTGTTTGTCTAGTAAGAATTCTTTCACCGACATTGATGTGTCTTCAGAAAACGGAGAACGGGATGTTGGACTACTTGGAGGTAATTCACCTGTCGTCAACGCCGTTGCGTTGTCTCGCCCGCGCAAGTCGATCTGCAAGAAAAGTGCAGCAGCTTCGAATACTCGCCGCCGAGCCTCAGGCGAAAGAGGGGTCAATGCAGTTATGACACGCTGAAGAACTTGAAAGTCGTCGACTGTCGTAGCGTCAGAATCGGTCGGTGGGGCCGTGGGGTCGTCTGTCATGCGCGAAGTATATCGCGTGACGCGGATTTTGAAAAGGATAAAGATCCGGCCCCTTTTCATACGGTAGGCGGCGTGACATTTGACATTTAATAAAATGTAGTATAAATGTCGTTATAACATTTACGCCGAGGGTCGAAAGGCATGAAAACAAAAGATCTCATTAATGTGTGGAACGCACCCGACAATAGTCGACTCACACCGAAGCAAATGTCGATTCGGCTGCCGCTGCATGTGGCGGCGAAGCTCTCTGCTCTTTGTGAAATGTTCCCCAAAAAGACAAAGACTGAGATTATCGGAGATTTACTTGCGACGGCTTTGAATGATGTGGTCGAAGGATTGTCTGTAGAGCCTTATCCCGAGGAAGAGGGGCATGCTGACCCTGATTTGTACTGGGGCGATAGGAAGCGATACGAGCAATTAGTTAGCAAGTACCTTCAGGAGATGGAGAGTGAAGAGCACCCCGGGGACGAACCGGAAGAAACGAAACCAGGACCTAAACAAAGAGGGCCGCTCGGTAAAAAACTACAAGTAGGGGCTCGTGGAAAACGGGCGGCTACAGGAACGAGCGCGCGGAGCCGGCGCAGTAAATAGTCGGGCCTTGAGCCGAGGCGGTGATTTGGGATGGAAACCGGTTTTTATAAGCTACTGCTCCACGGTGTCGACACTCTGCAGTGCGCCTATTATCTGCACCAAGAGCGAAAAGGAGATCTCGATTTCGCGCAGCTACTCCAAAGACGCGAGGATCTAAGGCAGCTCGGCAGGCGCGAGGGTGGAAGCGTTAATTTGGGCGGTGTCGAGTTCATGCTGCATCCACGTGGGACGGGTTCTGGATATCCCTTTTTGCTGACCAGCGAAAAGTTTAAGATTGAATGCGGGGAATTTAACGACCCCTCCTTCTTCGTGACATTTCCGAGTCAAGCCCTTTGGAGCGAGTCGGCTCCCCTACTTCACGAAAATTTTCTTAAATGGGCTCATTCCGTGGGTTTTGTTTCGCACAGTCCTGAACGCTTGTCGCGGGTGGACTTCTGCTTTGATTATAACTTGCCGTTAATTGATTTTGACGCAGATTGCTTTGTGAGCCGCACGCATAAAGACAGCCAGCATCGGGAACACGGCAAAGTTCAAACTTTCACCCTGGGGCACGGGGGAATTGTACTCAGGGTTTACGACAAAGTCGCCGAGATCGAGCAGCAGAGCGATAAGGTCTGGTTTTTCCTGTTGTGGGGACAGAATCAGGGCGTTTGGCGAATCGAATGGCAACTCCGAAAAGAGATTTTACGGCAATTTAGGATTTCTACGTTCGAACATCTGCTGCAGCGCCAGGGCGATCTTCTACGATACCTGTGCACGGAACACACAACTTTGCGGTCGCCTAATGAAGATGCGAACCGTTCACGGTGGCCCATTCACCCGCTGTGGCAGGATTTGCAAAAGCAGATCGCCGAGCTTGATCACCTTGGAATCAGTCGCATTGATGGCAAAATCGCCGCACTGGATGAGCGGATGTTGCAGTACGCGATCAGCGTATACGGATATCTGAAAGCGGTCGCGGCGGTCTACTGCGTCCAGAATGATATTGAAACGATCGATTCGGAAACAGCGCTCGTTCATCTCCGGCAACGGATGTTAGAGCTGCACGACTCCATGAGCTGGCGTTGTGAAGTTGCAAAACGTATCGCGGCGATTGAGAGCGGCGCATGGTAACAAAAGAGAACATCCTCGCGTTGCTCAACCTCCGCCTCAATCGGATTTTGTCGATTGTGGAATTGGTTGCACCCGCAGATAAGTTTCCGATATGTCGAAAGCTCATTTTAGACGAATTCGGAAGGGACAACTTGGGCAAGGATTTGGACGCTGTTTTCGTGGACTACAAAGGACAGGAACGGGAACGAACGGGCGGGTCCATACCACGCAAGAGAGATGGTGTGTTATGAGTGACTAGAGAGGAAAACCCGTTCGAGATAATCGATCAGGGTGTAGGGATTGAGGCGGAGAACATTTCCAAAGAAGAAATAGCACTGCTGGAGAGACATCTTGGCGATGTGCTGAAGAGACTTGCTATTTTGTTGGTGAATGTAGAAGGGGAGTGATTTTGTGATTGTTGCGCTTTACGCTCGGGTATCCACAACGAAACAGGCGGAAAAGGATCTTTCAATTCCGGATCAGGTGCACCAGATGCGCCACTGGTGTCAATAGCATAGCCATTCCGTCGCCGCAGAATATGTTGAGGCCGGAGCTTCTGCCACCGATGACCGCCGGCCCGAGTTTCAACGGATGATTACGGAAGCAACTACAAAGGATAAGACAAGGCCGTTTGATGCCATTGTAGTTCATTCGCAGTCGCGGTTTTTCCGGAGCATGGTGGATTTCGCGCTTTACGAGCGCCGTCTTAATAAGGCTGGCCTGAAAGTCATCTCCATTACTCAGCCCACCGGGGAAGAGATCTCGGGGGAGATGATGCGCCGGATGATTAGCCTGTTCGATGAATACCAGAGTAAAGAGAACAGTAAGCACACACTCCGCGCCATGAAAGAAAACGCCCGTCGCGGTTTCTTCAACGGGTCCATGCCTCCATTCGGCTACAAACTGGAAGAAGTGGAGGCCGCAGGCAATAAAGGTAAAAAGAAACGCCTTGCTCTGGATGAGCCGGAAGGCAGTGTGGTCCGAAAGATCTTTGATTTCTATCTGAACGGACATAATGGGCAAGCCTTGGGAATGCTAGGGGTGGCTCGGCTCTTGAACAGAACGGGACTCACTTTCAGGGGAAAACCTTGGAGCAAGGGTAAAATTGATTCAATCTTGCGTGACCGAAGTTATATCGGTGAGCACTACTTCAACAAAAAAAATACCAAGACCGGAAAAGTTAAGCCGAAAGAGAAGTGGGTCCTGTGTGCTGTACCGCAAATTATTGACGAATCTCTATTCAACGAGGCGCAGCTGCGAAGGGAGGCTCAGCATCCCTCGCAGATAGCGCCGCGGCTGCTCTCCTCGCCCATTTTCCTGGCGGGAGTTTTAAGGTGCGCCCGTTGCGGATCGCGAATGACATTGGCTACCGGCAAAGGAGGCCGATACCGATACTATAAATGCAACCGGCAAATCCGAAAAGGTCACGGTTGTGATGGTCGTAACGTTCCAATGGGTAAATTAGACGTTCTGGTGCGGCAGGCTCTGGCCGAACGGGTATTTACACCGGAAAGAGTTCGTAAAATGGTCGAGCTCCTGCGAGCGAACCTGAAGAATAGTCACATTGGCTCTTCGGAACAGACCAAAAGGCTACGGCAGGAATTGGAAAAGAACAGGCTCGCCAGTGAGCGGCTACTTGAGGCAGTGGAAAAGGGGCTCCTGCCTATGGACGATATTCTAGCGAAACGCTCCCACGCGCTGCAGTCAGAACGGAGTGTCGCCGCTAACGAAAACTGACCCGTTCTCGCTAACGAAAAGGGACCCAGTGGCTGCGGCAGGATTTTCGGAAGGAGTTGCGGCGTAGGTTTTTAGGATGAAGCAGTCAGGGGCAGCTTGGGCGCTCGGGCGGGCAGC
>JBGPIK010000368.1:0-6936 GCA_041484845.1 Binatia bacterium
TAAAGAAGCTCGAAGCCGGCATCGTCCTGTTCGGTCACAACTGGAACGACGAACAAGTTCTGAAGACTCAGAAACAGAACTTCGAATGGTTCGGATGGAAAGCACCCGAGGCGCTTAGCTTCAACTGGCAATACACCAAAGATGCGGATGAGGAATCTCCGGAGTCCTACAGTGATGCTGTAGCGGAATTCGGAGTGCTGCTACAGTTAGCGCTCCCACGCTAATCGGCCCGTTGGCTCCTCGAGTCAGGGTCAAGCACGGGGTCAGGGCTAAATCTGGATTCTACAAGCGTGGATCTCAGAGGGTGGAGGGGAGTCATTGGGTCACCTTGCCCAGCCACTGCCCGCTATCGACCGTCACTAAGTTAGCGATGACCTGCTGTTGGCCGGCGATACGCACGGCTAGGTAGCGCACGAAGCCCTCAGATGCGTATTCCGGCTTCAGCGCGCAAAGGAAAGAACTGAGCGCAAGGCATTTGCTTCAAGGTCGTTGCTTTCATCGCGGTGGCTGTTTCATGGCGTAAGCTTCAGAAAGAAAATAGCGCTTCTCCAGTAAGAGTTAACTCGTCTCGTTCGACCATTTGGTCGAAACTGCCGACTCTTTTAACCAGTCTCTTCTCCTTTCCGTACTGACAGGCTAAGAAACCTCCATAGGAATCCACCGTTTCCATCACTATAAGTTTTGGCACACAACGTGCTCTAACAGAGTTTAGAATAAATAATCCAAATAAAGGAGAGACTATGGATACTTTATTGATCGTTCTTTTAGTGTTGTTTGTGCTCGGTGGCGGGGGCTGGGGATATTCTCGTTGGCGTGGGTAGCGTCCGCGGGGAACGGGTCAAGTTTTTTGATGACAGTTGGTTCAACTTCGCTGGGTGAAATCCGTCAACCAAAGATTTGCCCCCTTCACCCTCCACTTCTCCTGTGGGATAGACGTCTTAAAAAAGGGTTTGCGCTGTGACAGCCTTACATTGTCACCACTCGATCCTTTAGTTTCCCTTTGGCTGCGCGTTCCACTAGCTTGTCGATTCTGCTTTGGGCCTGATATCCGATCTGCTCATGGTCGCATTCCTGGCAAATTGTGCAGGGGACGTTACGGATCTCAAGCAGGTCGGTGTGTATCGTTGTCCGGCCCAGGTAGGTCTTCGATCCACACTGTGCGCATCTCCCAGGCATTGCTTTATTTAACTCTTACGACTCTTTAAAACGAAAAACGGAGTCAAGTTTGGAGTTAAATGGTTATCTCTCCTTTTGGTCTCTGCGACCATTCAGCGGGACGGTGTGAAACTAATCAACTCGAGATTTGAACACCCCTGTTAGATTCGCTATGCCAACGGACGCAAATCTCCTGCTTCGTAAAACGAAACAAATTTTTGTGGGCCCGTTTTGCGGGACTAGAATAGACCTACGTGAACGGCCGAAATCTTGATTTCAAAATCACTTACCGAATACTGGCCCGCAAAGAGTTTCTCGGCCTCCCGGACGATGGTCTGGCGCTCGATGCTCCTGACGTAGTTCTCTAGATCTTCCCTAGTTTCCCATACGCATATGGAGACCGCTTCGTCGGGGCTATCAAGACTGCGCAGTAGCCGTCTTTCCCGAAATCCCTTCATCTTCTGTGTAGGCGGCACGACCATTTCGTTGTAATACCGTTCGTAGTCATCCCACATCCCAGGTTTTATCTTGGCCGAAAGCATTCTCGCGATCATGAATAGTACCTCCTATCGTCAAATGTTCTTTACCGTGAGCGACATAAATCACAGCTCTAGAGATCGTGTCAAGGATTTGTATTCGTTCACGGGACTAGCGCGCATTATTCACGGTGGAGAAAGATTACATCACACCATAAGCTTAAGGGTTAGCCAGGATGAGCGATGGCGAGAAAAGCAGCGATGAGTTTTGTGGTGCTTGGCAATAGGTTCGCATTTTATTCTTGCGCCGTGCTTAAGACGACAGTTTGCGGGCTGCTGGGAGGCAGAGGCCCATTGCCATCGACCGGGAAGGCTTGGTCCAAAGCCGCGGTTGGATTATGAACAATGCGGGCTAACAAATCGGTTCCCAAGGAGCCTTACTGTTTTCTTTCCTGTTCTCAGAGTGGCAAGAGAGTTTTCCTAGCTGATGGGAAGCAGTGTAAAAGGGGTGTCTTTTGCGATTTTAAGGTTCCGGTAAACTGCGGCTTCGGCCGCGGATGCCGTGGGGCCCAAGGGCGGCACGAGGTTGATCCAACTCACCGGCCGGCAGGTTCAACCGCGTGTTAGTTGTTTTCATGTCGGCATTAGATCTTTGGCGACATCCGAGCATAAAAGAGCGGTGCCACAATGAGATCGGCGCTCCTGATTCCAGGATTTGTGGTCCTTTCGGACTTGTCCTGACGCCCTGGGACGAAGATCTCTAACCCAGTTTTTGGACCCGTGGCCACCGCTCAAGCGGATTCTCAACACTTGGACCCCGTAAAGTCAAGACCGCGTTCTCACCGTTCCTGTTGACAGATTGCCGAGACATGTGCAGATTCCGAGTCTCTCACCAACCGAAGGCCTAGCATCCGCTTGTTCTTCGCACGTCGTTGCTGGCATAATCGAGGTGAATCACGGTTCCAGCGATAATCGCGACGCAAACGGAAATGACCTTGGTTGACATTCTAGTTACGAAAGTGCAGCCGTGACGGCGACAGTCCATAGCGGCATTCGATACTTCAGGGAAAAATCCAGAAGGTTCGCCAGGTCCCACTGGAAGCGAGCCATGGTCTGGTATTGCGTTCTTTCGATCGGCGGATTCTTCGTGCTCAATTGGATTTATCAGGCTATTCGGAAGCCAGGCGAGATTTTGGCCCCTGTCAGCGCCTCGTTGGCAAAGAGTCCGGAGTCCACATGGCGGAGTTACGGGTCACTTTTTGAGAAGTATTCTACAAACATTATTTCACCTGAGTTTCTTGCCGCGCTGGCCCAAGTGGAGGGTAGCGGAAATCCTATCGCTCACACTTACTGGCGCTGGCAATGGTCATGGAACCCTTTAGAAATTTACCGCCCGGCCTCGAGCGCGCTCGGTATGTTTCAAATCACCGACGGAACCTTTGCGGAGGCGAGAAAGTATTGCATCCGAGATCATGAGATTGCGACCGACGGTCCGTGGTACGACCTACGTTCCTGCTGGTTCAACAGCTTCTATACTCGGACCCTAGCGAGCCATGCGAGCGAAATGACTGCCGCGTACCTCCACCGCAGCGTCCTCAATACGCTGGCTGCTCGGCGCGCTACGAAAGTCAGCGTCGCTCAACAACAAAGACTGGCCGCCGTGATTCACCTCTGCGGATTGAAGAGAGGGGAGACCTTGGTCACGCGCGGTTTCCGGGTAACGCCGGGCGAGCTTTGCGGGACTCACAGCCTGCGGCGGTATCTCATTCAGGTGGACTTGATGAGGAAACGGTTTGCTCAGTTGAGAAGAGGTATCGAATAGTAGAACCCGGAGTCACCCGGGCTCGTTCGGGGCGCATTTTCATTGCATATGTCCGCGCCGTCCTGGATCATGCAGTTGGGAAATTTGATCAATGACTCCGCTCGCAGCTTGGTGTTTCCTTTACCATCACGAATGCTTTCACCGCTTTGTACCATTCGGGGTTTTGAAATAGTGACGAATATTGACCTTCAATTTCGTACACGCCATCAGTACCGGAGCTTTCCAATAGAGCAAAAGTAAAGACGCGACGCTAATCGTTTGTTCGGAACAGCACGCCAGTCCTCGACCTGCCTGTTTGGATTATTTTGGGGGCGTATTTTCTGCGATGGATTAGCTCGGTGAGGAAAGATATCAGGCATATACCTAAAAATAGGAATAGTCTCGCCGTTGTTCTCTTTACTGAAATGAAATACGGCGGTCTTAAGTTGAAATTTCTACGTTATAGTTCTGGCATGTCGATTGCGCGCGATGTTATATTCTGCTGCAGATGTAAAGGCTCAAATCCAAAAGATCCGGAGTGTGTGGACGTGACCTCGTTCAAAGCTATAGGATTGATATGCGCGAGCTTATACCTGCTCTTCTTTTCGCCCGCATCTCTATCCGCTCAACAATCTCACAATTTAATTGTCGGCTATAGCTCGGTCAGCGCTTCATTTCTCCCTCTGTGGATGGCAAAGGAGACGAAGATCTTCACCAGGAACGGGCTTGACGTGCAGATGGTTTTTTTCAACTCAGGAACCACCGCGGTCATGGCCCTGCTCTCGGGTAACAGTCCCATCAGCCACACTGCGGGCTCGGGCATTGTCAACAGCCGCCTGGGGGGTTCCGATGCGGTGCTTATCGTAGGAGGAACGGTGTCGCTCGACTGGTGGTTGTTGAGCCGGCCCGGGATCAAAAGCCCGGCACAGCTTAAGGGCGGGTCCGTAGCGGTAAGCGCCTTTGGTTCTTCCAGTGATTTTGTCGCTCGCTTCGCCCTGCGTAAGCTCGGCCTCGATCCTGAGAAGGATGTCATCCTCGTGGCACTCGGCAGTCCGGTGACCCGCCAGGCCGCTCTGGAAGCGGACCGGGTGCAGGCGACGGTTCATGTTCACCCCAGTACCTTTATCGCCCAGAAGAAGGGCTTCAACGTCTTGGCGGATGTGGCAGCCCTGGGCTTGGCGTATCAGCATACGGGGGTCGCGACGACACAAAGGTTCATCAAAGAGAATCCCGATATCGTTAAGGCTTACGTTAAATCACAGCTGGAGGCCGTCCATCGTCTAAAGAGCGATCGCGAGGGCGGCATCAGGGTCCTGGCAAAATATATGGGCGGAATAAAGGATCGGGATATCTTGGAGAAAAGTTACGATCTTGCCGTTGCCGATAACATGCTGCCACGCAAACAGTACCCGACCCTTGAGGGCATCAAAACGATTTTAGACTCCATGGCGCCGAAAGATTCGCGCGCCGCAAAGGCCCGACCTGAGGATTTCGTCGATATGCGCTTTGTCAGGGAGTTCGACCAAAGCGGCTTTATCGACAGTCTTTATGCGGAATCCCGCTGATCGTTTGGTAGGGGAGAAGCGAAATCTCATGGCGGGAAAGAAGAGTCCAATCGTTATTCGGGGAGCGCGCCTTATAGACGGAAACGGCGGCAGACCGATCGATGATGCCACGATCGTAATCGAAGGAAACCGCTTCTCTCGGGTCGCTGCGGGAAAGGCAGATTTTCCCAAGGAGGCCCGTGTCATTGAGGCGAGCGGTAAGACAGTCCTCCCAGGTCTTATCGATAACCACGTGCACTATCGCAACTTGCTCGGCGAGTTATTTCTTGCCCACGGCGTTACTTCTGTTCGCGATCTCGGTAACCCTCTCGATTGGATCTTGGCCCAAAGGGATGCAGCCGATCAAGGTAAGGTAGCCGGGCCGAGGATTTTTTGCACGGGCGGCGGATTTTACAGCAGAGCGACGGCCGCGCACCATCAAGTTCCTGGCGATCCCTCCGAGGCCAAAAAAATGATGCGGGATCTCATCAACCAGGGCGTGGACTATGCGAAGGTCCATCTCGGCGTGCCGCTCGACATCGCGAGGGCGGTCGCCGAAGAAGCCCACGCCGTGGGTTTCAAGCTGACAGCTCATCTCGACACCAGCCTCGTGCCGTATGCCGACGTTGGTGTCGATGGCGTCGAGCATGCTTCGGGCTGCGCGGAAGCAACGATCAGAAGCGCCGAGGGATTGATAAACTTAGCTTCCGTCAAACTCTGGCTGGCAAAATTTCTTGCGTGTTGGACATTCGCCGAGCGCGAGCACTATGCGGAGGTCACTGAAGTTCTAGCCAAGAAGGGAACCTACATTGAGCCGACCATGGTCCTCTGGGGCGCGGCCGTGGGGAGGAGAGAGAAGTGGGAAAGAGAAGACTACGAGCTTCTCAAAATGCCTGGTCTCTCGTACGTTCCAGAAGACCTGCGGCTGTTATGGCTTGATCACTATTATGTCGCTTTCGGAGCAAGGGCGGGAGCCGCACCGGAGCACGATGTGGTCATAGGCAATCGCTATTCGATTTATGGTATTTTCCCGGAAGCCCAACTCCGGGAGGGCTACAGGCGCTTGCAAGAGTTCCTCCGGCGCCTGGTTCAGGCCGGCGGAAATGTAGTTACCGGGACGGATGCGCCTGCGGTTGTGCCCGGAGTCAGCCTTCACCGCGAGATGGAATTTCTGGTGGAGGTGGGCCTTAGCCCCATGCAGGCGATTCAGGCAGCGACAAAGGTGGGGGCGCAATACCTCGGACAGGAAAAATCGTTAGGAACCGTAGAAGAAGGCAAGCTGGCGGATCTGATAATCGTTCGTGGAGACCCGCTCAAAGAAGTCGTCCAAACCCGGACGATCGATCTGGTCATTAAAGACGGAGAGATTCTAGACACCTCCTTCCACGCGAATTTTGCCAACCCCATATCCCGGCCCTACAGCCAAGAGTTTTACGGCTATCCGATCCCCAGGTTGGATCAGATTTCGCGCCAAGTCGCGTTCGAGACCGATGGAGATGTGGAGTTAACTCTCAGTGGAAAGGATTTTTTTCCGGAATCCGTGGTTCGCTTCGGCGACAGTCCGGTTCCGACAAGATTTCTCAGCCAAAATGCAGTGACGGCCACCATTCCAACACATCTGCTCAAGGTGGGCACAATTCCGATTTCAGTCGTCAATCCAAAGCCTCACGAGTTTGCGGATAAGGGCGCCACGTCCAACGCAGTGAACTTTATTGTGAGGTTTGCGGCGGCTGGTCGCGCGAAAATCGCGTAGGGCGAATTATCGTGCAGCGAAAAAGAGGCATAGGTTTATTTAAGGCCGGCCTGTTTCCGGATCCTAGAGGGCCACGGGGTGGTCGATTGCTCAAAGGGACGCTGTAGAAAAGGAGAAGATCATGTACGGATGGAGAGCCAAAATCGGTCACATCTCAGCTTCACGCGGCGATTCGCTGGTTTATGAATTTTATCGCATGATGCCAGA
>JBGPIK010000369.1:0-6888 GCA_041484845.1 Binatia bacterium
ATGAAATGTTACAGATCTTGAGCCTGACCATGTTCGAGAAAATTCCATTAGATCAACTCCTTAACAAAATCGTCACCGATGACATTGAGGCGTTTTCACCTAATCAACTAAATTTGTTCAATTAATACCCGGACGCTAATGTGATCACGTCTAATCATATTCATCTGCTGGTGAAGGACACCGGCGGTCACGTCATTTCGCAGAGCATGCAGTTGATTGCCGGACGCAGCGCGCAGGAGTTCAACCAGCGCAAAGGCCGCCAGGGAGCCTTCTGGGAAGACCGTTACCATGCCACGGCGATCGAGATTGATGAGCATCTGTATCGCTGTATCGTGTACATCGATTTGAACATGGTGCGCACGGGCGTAGTAAAGCATCCGGCAGAGTGGGCGCAAGGTGGATATCGCGAGATTCAAGCGCCGCCGAAGCGTTATGCGATCATCGATCTACGGGCACTAAGCGCGTTGTGCGGCTTTGCGGACACCTCACGATTTCAGCAAGCACAGCGCCAGTGGGTCACCGAGGCGCTTAGGCGTAAGCTGGCGGGGCGAGAAGATCAATGGTCCGAGGCGCTCGCGGTGGGCAGTTTGGCTTTTGTCGACAAGGTAAAGAGAGAACTCGGAGTCAGAGCCATGCATCGCGCGGCGACGGAGGTGGACGGGATATTTACGCTGCGGGAACAAGGTGAAGCTTACACGAGTGTTTTTGCCGGCAAAAATGATGCGCTACGACTCGACAACACCCGTATTTACGAGGGAAAAGCTGAAATACAAGGTACTTAGCCTGGTCCGACCCCCGGAAACCGCCACTGGTCGAGCCATAGTCGAGTGGCTACTGTGCACTAGCGCTTTTAGCGCAAAGCAGGATGGACCGTTGCTGTCTTGACAATGGGGAAAGGGGTACTTTGGGAACTTAGTGGAACCGTTTTCACCGACTATTTTTAAAGGAGGGAATCAAGATGAAAGAAAAAATTGTGTTGGAAAACATTGCACCGCCTACGGGAACGTACAGCCATGGGATGAAGGTTTCGTGCAAAAACCTCATCTTCGTCGCAGGCCAGATTCCGGTAGACGAGAAGGGAAATTTTGTCGGGGTGGACCCGAGCGACCCGCGTCGCAACCCGATTAATCTAGAAGCGCAAGTTCGCCAGACGATGTTAAATGTGAAGGCGGTGCTGGAGAAAGCCGGGGCGACAATGAACGATATTGTCAGGTTGGACACGTACGTCGTGGCGTCGACGATGAACGAATACAAATCGATCGGACGAAAAATAAAGCGGGAAGTCCTTGGAGGGGCGGAACCCCCTGGCGCTACAGTCTTTGTAGCGGGATTGATGATGACTCATTCGTTGATAGAAATTTCGGCTATCGCTGCCATTGACTGAATGAAACCGAATATTGCCGGGCGACGTGAACGCCACGGTCACTTGGATGATCACGCGAGCCCACTATGCCAAATGTAAGAAATGTTTTTCAGTTGGTTGCGCTCTTGTTGCTGATACTTGTTTCTCAAGTCGCAAATGCTCAGGGAAGTAGATCGCTTTATGTGAGCTACGGTGCCGTAGATGCTGACCAGCTGCCGTTATGGTTTGCCAAAGAAACGGGCATTTTCCGAAACAACGGGCTCGACGTTGCGCTCGTTTATTTTACTGGAGGAGCCACCCGTATAATGGCTCTCATTTCCGGAGATGCGCCGATAACGCAGGGCTCGGGTCCAGCAGCCGTGGCTAGCAATCTCCGGGGTAGCGACGCGGTGCTGATAGCGGGGGGGGACCGTCACGCTGGATTTCTGGCTGATGAGTCGCCCCGAGATTAAATCTCCGCAACAGCTCAGAGGGGGGACGATAGGTATAGCCAGGTTTGGGGGCGTTAACGACAGCATCCTGCGTTTTGTGCTGCCTAAGCTTGGATTGGTATCAGGCAAGGACGTAGCCATAAGACAGATTGGCGGGTTGTCAGAACGATTGGCGGCACTGGAAGCGGGGCAAATTCAAGCGACCGTTCTGAGCCCTCCAGCGAGTCTCATTGCCCAGAAAAGGGGCTTTAACGTCCTCGCCGACGTGGCCGCCCTTGGGATGCATTACCAGCATACGTCGGTCGCGACGACCCGGAAGTTCATCCGCGAAAATTCAGACATTGTCAGGCGATACGTAAAATCTCAGGTCGAAGCAGTTCATCGCCTCAAGACCGACAGGGAAAGTGGAACTAAGGTTCTCGGAAAATACGTCGGTCAAATAAAAGACCGAGAGATTTTAGAGAAAGCGTATGATCGCGCTGTCGCCGATGATAAACTGCCTCGGAAGCAGTATCCCACTTTGCAGGGCATCAAGACTATCTTAGAAGACCTGGGTGAGACCGACGCTAAGGCAAAAACAGCCAAGCCTGAAGATTTTGTCGATATGCGATTTGTCAAAGAGCTCGATCAAAGTGGTTTTGTCGACAAATTGTATAGCAAGTGACCGTGATTATGGTTTTCGCATTTTAGAAGTTATCGAGTTTAATAAAAATTGGGGGCAGTTTTGATGAATCGGTGTTTCAAGGGAAAGGGGGCAGTACCGCTTCTCAGGTCAAGTCCCAATTTTCCTGTAAAAGAGTGAAGCTTTGGATCACTCGAACAGCTAAGCCACCGCCTATAGCGGTGAGAAAAACAAACGCCCTGCCGTGTGCAGGAATTAATTTGACACATGTCAAAGATTTCTCCTCTTCTCTGGGCCTGCCAAGTCCAGTAGGAGAGGAGAAACCGAGATGAGAGAGGCGCAAAACCAGACCTACCACAAGCCTGAATACAAAGCTTGACGGAAAGAGCGCGGGTGTACTACCGTCAATCCCTCAAAGTTTATTTGCATCGCGGGAGGAGTCATGCGTTTATCGGTAACTGTATTAATGCTTTGCTTATCGGTTTTTACAAATGCTAAGGGCGAGACTCTTGACGAGCTTCACGCGAAGGCATTGAAAGAAGGTGGCTCGCTTACGTTCTATAGTACCTTGGCACAGGTCAACGCGCCGATAATTCTTCCCCTCTTTGAAAAACGGTTTCCCGGCATGAAGGTTAACCTCGTTGATGCGACAGCTGACCAACTCGGTGCCCGTGCTGTCGCTGAGGCCCGCGGTGGCAGGACCGTTGCCGATGCCTTCCAAACGCAGCTTGAAACTGTGGTGCAGTTAAACCAGCAGGGGCTTTTGCTCAACCGCGTACCGCCTGAAGCGGCTGCATATCCCAATGAACTGAAAGGACCGTATTGGGTCGCCTCCGACATGCTGTTTATCGTGCCTGCCTGGAACACAAATCTTGTTGGCAAACAGGATGAACCAGCGCAGTTCGAGGAAATGGCTGATCCCAAGTGGAAAAATAAGCTAGCCGCAGAGCCAAGAGACTTCGTGCTTTTGTTGGGCTTAGCGAAAAAGAAGTACAAGAGCGACGAGAAGGCGATCGATTTGTTTAAGAAGATAGCATTGAACAACGTGGAATTTCACAAAGGGCATTCTCAGCTGGCCGAACTCTTAGTGGCGGGTCAGGCTGCGGTTTGTTTCACCTGCTTCTCTCATCACTTTCCACCTCGAATTAAGAAGGGCGCTCCGCTTGGCTATTCGCTCGCGGAGGGAGTGTCCCAAACCCAGGCGACAGCCGTGTTCAAGAATGCCCCTCATCCCAACACGGCATGGTTGTGGGCACGGTGGGTTGCCAGTGAAGAGGGCCAGAAGGCCTATGCGGCAGGAGGGCTTACACCGGCTCGTCCACTGGTGGAGCCCTTGGAAAAGACACGGCCCCAGAACATCTATACGCTCACCGCTGCCAATCAGAAGGAGTTTTCCAAATACGAAAAAATATGGAAGGAAATATTCCGCCTGCGTTGAAGCGGCAAAAAGACCAAGGAAAACAAATGGAGGAGAAAAAAGAACGACCAGCGGACCACTGGAAGATTTCCCGGGAGAATACGGCTGTTATTGTCGTGGATATGCAAAATACCTGGGTACATCCAAAGGGCTCTCGCTATATGCCGACGTCGGAAGATATTATCCCGAAAATCAATGAAGTATTGGCATTGTCCCGTGAATTAAATGTTCCTATTATTCATCTGTTCACCACAAAGAGGCGAGACCTGGCGGATGTCGGTATTTTTGCGCAGGTGAAACCGCAAACTCACGATCCCGAGGATAGCTGGAGCAATTTTGAAGGTACGTGGGGTGCGGAAATTTACGAACCTGTTAAACCGTTGCCTGGCGAAATCGTTATTAAGAAATTTCGCTACAGTGGGTTCTATGGTACTCAACTCGAAAACATTCTTCGGCAGCTTAAGCGCGATACTATTGCTATTAGTGGAGTCGCAACCGACGTGTGCTGCGGCAACACTGCACGAGACGGCGCCATGAGAGACTTCAGGGTGGTTTTTTTATCGGACTGCAATGCTGCCGTTGCACAAGAAGACCATGAAGCCACCCTTAGAAATTTTTCTAAGCATTTTGGATTAGTGATGGATTCCCATAGCTTTATGGAACGCTTGCGCGATTAAGAAGTGCGCTGCTGACAAACTGGACCAATTTTACGCCGTAGACCAACGGCAAACTTAAAAGTAAAAGGGGTTTATTGACATCAACAGAAAGAGGAAATTTGGGGACACATCGATGCTCGATCCAGAACAAACCCGTGAACGAGTATTACTTCTTCAACGACTCCGCGAACTCGCCGCAGAGCGAATGGAACAAGAGATCGCTGACCAGAAGCGAACAGTGAAACTGCGCGAAGAAAAACATCGAGAAACGATCGAAAGACTCTCGGCTTCTAAAACACATAATCGGTCAGGTAAGGCTTGACCCGAGATCGTGCGTTATAAGGCAATTGCGCGCGAAAGTTTTCTCAAGGCACCAAAGATCTGGAAACACCAGTGATTCCCCTTCGACCCATTCCCGCAAGATCCTCCTGAGGTGTCTTAGAGTTCAATGCTAGCTTTGGCTGGTGCCGCTTCTCTGGCTATGCTGCGCTTCAACGCCTCAACCAAATCGATAACCGGGGCCGGCCTACGTGGCGCCTCTGGCAGGGCTGTGATCTCGTCTTTAGCGGTAAATTTGGTAGTACGCTACGCGTTTGACAAGTGGTTGCAACAGTACATAAATTTGCCAACAAGCAAAGTTGCAAATGCTTCGAGGTGCCAAAATGATTGTGCCATCATTGCAAGCCGAGCGTTTCGAGATCGGCGACGATCTCTGGGCCGTCAATGACTTTTTCTTAGAGAAAAACTGGACTGATGGGTTGCCCATCGTGCCGCCGACCGAAGAGCGAGTCACCCGAATGCTTGACGCCATTGACCGCGATCCGCAGGAATCTGTAGGATTGGTGCCGCCGCGCTGGGCGGCGGCGACCGTGGAGAAAATCGCCATCAATGCCGTAATGGCCGGCTGCCGGCCGGGCCATATGCCCGTGCTTCTGGCAGCGGTGGAAGCGATCACAGATCCGAAGCTAAATCTTTATTCATTGCAGGCGACTACCGGGGGGCCATCGGTAATGCTGATCGTCAATGGTCCGATTCGTGAGCAGCTGAAGATCAACAGCGGCGCGAACGTATTGGGTGAAGGCTCGCATTCCAACGCGACCATTGGCCGAACGATCCGTTTGATCCAGAGAAATATCGGCGGTTCGTATCCCGGGACTACGTGCAAAGCGACTCTGGGCTGGCCCGGTAAACAGGGTATGTGCATTGCGGAAAACGAGGAGGCGAGTCCGTGGGAGCCGCTTCATGTCGAGCGCGGCTTTGATCGAAATGCGAGCACGGTCACGGCGATCAGTGCGGACGGTTACGTCCGCGCGGGGGATTTGGATAGCACCAATGCCGAAGGGGTGATGACGACGATGGCGCAACGCATCAACGGCCCCACCGGCGCGGAGGCCACGGTGATTTTTTGTCCCGAGCATGCGGCGATCATCGCCAAAGGTGGGCATGGCAAAGCCGCAGTAAAACAATTTATATGGGAGACCACGCGGTATAGCATGAAGGACTTGCCCGATGAAGTGTTCGCGCAGCGCGCCAAACGGCGCACGCAGTACAATCTAACGCGTGAGAGCGTGCTGCACGTGCCGGATAAGCCAGAAGATATTCTCTTGCTGGTTGCCGGTGGCGATGGTTCGATTTCCGGATATATTCACGGCTGGGGGCAGGGGACACCAGAAGGTGGGACGACAAGATCGGTGACGAAACTGATTCAAAATTAACAGTCCAGAAAGTTCAAACCTCATTTTGTTTCAAACCTAACCTGCTCGCTTTTGCGGGAGAGGGAACGGTGCGGCACTCCGACCTTGCGGGGAACAAATGGGACCTCCAAACCTTCGTCGATCAGTGCATCCTAGTATATCGTTTCATTGAAACATATCTATTAGCTATGCCGTGTGTTATGCTAACGGCATGGCTAGAAAATCGACTCGTGCCAAATTAGTGCTGGCGTCAGAGGAAGTCACACTGCTTGATCAACTGCGGAGATCCCGGACAGCATCGCGGCGGGATGTGCAGCGAGCGCAGGTTTTGTGGCTCTACCACGCCGGTGAAAACATCGCCGCGATTATGAAGGTGGTTGGGATGACGCGTAAGAGCGTCTCTAAATGGATTAACAAGGCGCTGACGATGGGGGTGTTGGCTGGTTTGAGAGACACACCCCATGGTAGTACACCGACACTGACTGAAGAAGCGAAGGCATGGGTGGTGCATTTAGCCTGTTCCAAGCCGAAAGATTTCGGTTACGCGGCGGAGGTCTGGAGCCGGCAAGCCTTGGCGCAGCATGTCCGTAAGCACGCCAAAGCGCAGGGACATCCTTCTTTGGCGCGGGCCTCAAAAGCAACCGTGCAGCGAATTCTCGCCAATCAGCCCTTGCAGCCGCACAAGGTGATCTATTACCTGCAGCG
>JBGPIK010000370.1:0-6878 GCA_041484845.1 Binatia bacterium
AATTCCTGATTATTTTGTGTCAGCAAACGGCGGCCGGTCTTTTCTCGATCTAAAGGAGACGAGATGCATTTGAAAGATAAAGTCGCCCTTGTAACCGGCGCAGGACGAGGCATCGGCAAAGCCATCGCCTTGGCTTATGCGCGCGCAGGCGCAAAGCTCGCCATCTGCGCCCGCACCGAATCCGAAGTCGAACAGAGTGCCCAAGAGATTCGGATAACCAAAGCCGAAGCCGAGGGTTGGGTTTGCGACGTTTCGATCGAAGAGTCCGCCAAGGAATTCGTCAAGCATGTTATTCAAAAGTTTGGCCGGATCGATATCCTTGTCAATAATGCCGGCGTGATGACGCGGGCCGTGCCGACGACCGACCTGGAAGTGAAGAAGTGGGATTATACGATGGCCGTCAATCTACGGGGGCCATTCTTGATGTCCAAGGCGGTGTTGCCCGCCATGATGAAACAAAAGAGTGGCTCGATCATCAACGTCTCCTCTATGATCGGCCGCGGCGCTTATCCCAATTTTATCGCCTACGCGACGTCGAAGTGGGGGTTGGAAGGATTTACGCAAACTCTAGCGGCGGAAGTGAGATCAAGCCAGATTCGCGTTAACTCCGTCGAACCCGGCGTCGTCGCCACCAAGCTGACCGGCTATTCCGGCAGCCAACCGGAGTCTATTACCGAGGTTTTTGTCTACTTGGCCTCCGACGAAGCCAAGGGGATCACCGGTAAAATGCTGAGTTCGTCCGGCTGGAGATCGCACGTGAAGTGAAAATTTAATTTCAAGCAACGCTGAGTATGAGAGAAAAATTGAAAAGTTTAACCAGGAATCCCGTAGGGGCGATTGAGAATCCGCTCCTACGGTAGATGAATTATCCTTTAGCTCTGCAAATGCTTCTTGAAGAATGCCAGGGTTCGGCTCCAGGCTTCTTTCGCCGCCTCGGGCTGATAGCGATCCGGGCGTTGATCGTGAAAGAACGCGTGCTGTGCTCCTGCGTAAATCTTATATTCATACGACTTGTTGTACTTTTTCATCGCTGCTTCGGTCTGTGGTACGGCGCCGGTGATACGTTCGTCACGTTCAGCGTAGTGAGCTAGCACCGGAGCTTCGATTCGTTCGAGAAGTTCCAAGGGTTTGGGAGTCTCACCATAAAATATAACCGCCGCACGCAATCCGCGCACCTGGGTCGTGTTGAGATAAGCTTGCCCGCCGCCCCAACAAAAGCCGGTGATTCCAAGCCTATCCCCGCGCACTTCGGGAAGGGTCTTGAGATACGAATATCCCGCATTGATATATTCAGCCACAGCCTCGTCAGGAGCCAACTCTGGGAAATTGCTGACCCCCGTTCCTTTAGGGTTTACCTTTGCGCTTCCGCCATGACGCGAGAATATGTCAGGCACCAGGGCGATGTATCCCTCCTTGGCATAACGCCGCGCGACATCACGAAAGTGGTCGGCGAGACCTTGGTTATCGGAGATTATGACGATTGCCGGATATTTGCCGGCAGCCGCGGGCCTGGATAGGTAGCCAAAGACGTTTCCCTTCTGCCCCGGAAATTGAACATCACCGGACTTGAGTCCCGGATCGTTTGCATCCACCTGCGCTCCGTACGCGGCCGGAGCGAATAGCGCATCGGCAAAAACGGTTGCGGCAGCCAAGCTTCCGGTGAACGCCATGGCTTTATAAGTGAATTTGCGGCGGCTGATGTTCCCCTCGTGGTATTGTTGAACCAACTCTCTAATCTTTTCCGCCATAATTTCTCTCTAACTCTGAAGATGTTTTTTGAAGAATTCCAACGTACGTCTCCAAGCTTCTTTCGCCGCCTCTTCCCGGTAATTCTGCGGGCTCGTGTCGGAATTAAATCCGTGCGGCGCGCCGGGATAAACTTTGTAATCAAACGATTTGCCGTATTTCTTCATCGCTTCTTGCAGCTTCGACACGCCGGATGTTATCCGCTCATCCGCCCCCCCATATTGACCCAACACCGGAGCCGTAATGTTTTTAACGTCTTCGAGATTTTGCGGGTTGTCGCCGTAGTAAATCACCGCTGCCGCGAGATCTTTGTTCCGGCTCGTGAACGCTAGCGCTTTGCCGCCGCCCCAACAGAAACCTATGACGCCGATTTCATTGGCGCGGACAAAGTTTTGGCCTTTGAGATAGTTCACGGCGGTGGTCAGATCGCCTGTGATCGTTCCTTCGTCGATCTTAAGGAGTGCGTCAGTCGCCGCCTGGGGACTCGGGAAAGAAGTTGTTCCTCCTTTGCGGGATAACAGATCAGGTACCAGCGCGACATAACCGGCCTTTGCAAGTTTTCGCGCCACGTCCCGTATGTAGTCGTCGATACCGCGCCATTCGTGTACGACTACTACAGCGGGTCGCCTGTTTTCGTCTTTGGGTCGGGTCAGATAGCCGCTTATGGCGGTACCGTCAGGCGCTGTAAATTTGACGTCGGAGGACGCGAGCGCCGGATCGTTAGCATCCACTTGGGCGGCACGGGCCGGATAGGGAAGCAGCGAATCAATCATAGACATGGCCGCGGCCAGGCTCCCGGTCAACAGTGTAATCCGTTGAATAAATTTCCTCCGGCTGATTCTGCCGTCGCGATAATCTCCAACGAGCTTTTCTACATTTTCAGCCATGTTTAGTTTTCCCTCAAAACTTGATCATATCGATTTTGGTCAACGTCACCTGTTGCCCCACGCCGGGAGCATTGGCCAGATGATAAGCGGTATACTGCTCAAAGTAGGTATTTTCAGACGACATCCCGTCTACAGGGATGATGACTTGAAACCCCCTTAATGCGGCTTCACTGCCCGTTAAGAGAACAGCGCCATGAGCAGCCGTTCCTACGAGCACCACGGTCTTGATGCCCTTATCTTTCAGGATCTTTTCCAAATCTGTCCCCAAAAACTTCTCCGCGTTCGCTTTAACCATAGGCTCCCCCGGGAGTGGTGCGACCTCTTTTAGAATATCGGCCGGCGTTGATGTTGGAGTATAACTGTAAACTATGGATACGCCTTTATCCCTGGCCTGCTTCAGAAACGCTTCAATCTTGGGAACCGAAGCGATACAGCGTGGCCGTCTTTCCTGATTGCAGCCCTGCTTGATGATGTCGAGGACAAGAAAAGCCGTTGTCTTCGGATCGTCAATCTTTACGGATTTTAACTCCGGCGGCTTCGGGGCCTGCACGGTTGCCCACTCATCGATGATCGTTTTCGACTGGGCGAATGAATAGCCTGTAGTGAGTAAAACGAACGAGAAAACCAGGGTCAACCATTGCGCTAAGAACGTCGCATTTTGCTTTTTCTGTGTTGGCTTCATCAATGTCCTCCTTTTGATAGTCGTTTACAGGCCTAAGAGTTGCTCGATCTTACTTTGATCGAATCCGATAACCGCCTCTCCATCAATAATCGTCACCGGTGTGCTTTGATAACCCAAGGCAATTAGTTCTTTCAGCGTTGCTTGGTCGGCGCGCACATTTTTCTCTACAAATTGGACGCCCTTTTGAGATAGGAACTCTACCTCCTTATGACAAGGCCCTCAGCCAGGTTGGGTATAGACGATTACGGTTTTCGCCATGATTGGCACCTCCGATTGAGTAGTGGCGGCGATGATACCATTTTCGCCGCGGAACAGAAATAAACCCACGTGCAATGGCCGGAGCGCAAAAGGACAATGGCGCTTCCAGCTCTAACAAACAACGCTAAACCACATGCCGCTTAAAAAGCTAAACTTGATCTGATAGCCTTAACGGCGTCCGGAACCCTTAATGCAGGACTGGGCCATGAACATCAAAATAAATTTTTATCGTTTTTACAAGCGCTCAGGGATCGGTGCCCTTGCCGTCGGGCTCACCCTGCTCTTCGCAATAGGTAGCTGGACGAGCGAAATTCCTGCGCTGTCGAGTTCCGCGGCCGATGTTTTCAAAAACCAAGTTCGTTACCTCGCCTCAGACGAACTCACCGGCCGCGGCGTTGATACGCCTGGGATTAAACTGGCACGTGATTACATCGCCCGTGAATTCTCCGACTATGGGCTGCTTCCTGGGGGAGACAACGGCACCTATCTTCAAGCGTTTGGAGTTACCACCGGCGTTGCCGTTAAACAGCCAACCTCACTGGGCTTCAATGATCGTGAATTTTTGGCACTTGATTCCGATTGGACCCCCCTCGGGATGTCCGCGTCCGGCCAGGTAAAAACCGAACTCGCTTTTGCCGGTTATGGAATTACGGCCAAAGACTATGGTTACGACGACTATGCCGGCATCGATGCGAAAGGGAAAATTGTCTTGATACTGCGCTATGAGCCGCCGCCTAAAAATGAGAAAAGCCCTTTCCAAAAGTGGCCCCGTTATTCCGCTCATGCCACCCTGCGCGCCAAAATGAACAATGCTCGAGATCATGGGGCGCTCGGAATGATACTGGTTGATCTTCAGTCCGCCAGGAAAGATGCGCCGGAGCTTATATCGTTGCGCGGTATTTTTTCCCGCAGTGATAACAGTTTCATCGCGGCGCAAATAAAACATGAAATTGCCGAGCGATGGTTTGGGACTCAGGGCGTGTCGCTTTCCGCGCTAAAAGAAAAAATCGACCGCGACGAACAACCCAACTCTGCGGCCTTGCGTGCTATGAAGGTGACGCTCAGTGTAACCTTGGAACCGATTCGCGGTCGCGCCGAAAACATAATTGGCATTGTACCGGGTTCCGATCCGGTTTTAAAAAATGAAATCATTGTGATTGGCGCCCATTATGACCACTTAGGATTCGGCTATTACGGCACCCGCGATTCGAGCACGGAAGGGCAAATCCATCATGGCGCCGATGATAATGCATCCGGCACTGCGGTATTGTTGCAAGTCGCGCGGAGACTCGCGCAATCAAATCCCAGGCCCGACAGAACGATCGTCTTCGCCGCCTTTTCGGGCGAAGAAGTGGGCCTTCTTGGCTCCCGATACTATGTCGAGCATCCGCCGTTTCCGCTGTCGACCACCAAAGCCATGCTTAACCTGGATATGGTCGGACGTCTGCGTGACAACCGGCTGACAGTTTTCGGCACCCGTTCGGCGCAGGAGTTGAGCCGTATAATCAACGACGCAGCGCGGCGCACAGGACTCGACATAATCGAATCTGACGCTATTGGACGGAGTGATCACATGTCGTTCTACAATAAAAAAATCCCTTCGGTCCATTTTTTCACTGGATCTCATCCCGATTATCACCGTCCGAGCGACACATCGGATAAGGTCAACACCGACGGTATGGCGCGCATTGGCGATTTGGTCACGGCCGTCGCACAAAACATTGCCGGCACTCAAGACCCGATGAATTTTGTCAGTCTCCCCTCACGGCCTCCGGCCGAGACCGATCAATCGTCCCGCGGTTACGGTGCCTATCTCGGCAGCATTCCGGATTTCGGGGAAACCGTAGACGGGGTTCGCTTAGCGGGAGTCACCGAAGGCAGTCCGGCAGCACTGGTTGGATTGCGGGAGGGAGATATTATTATTAGTTTCGCCGGCAGCAAGATCCACGACCTGGAAGATCTGGTGAAGCTGCTGCGCGCCAAACAGCCGGGCGACGAAGTTGAAATCGTCGTCCTCAGAACCGGGACGGCGCTCACTCTTAAAACAACGCTTCAGGCCCGCGGGTAAAAGGGCTCGCAAACCTGACCGCGTTAAAAGCGCTACAACAAAGTGCCAAAAAATGCTCGCAGGCCGCGCAACCTTATGCTAGACTAATTTTGCTAAGCTGAAGGAGGATAGCTGCGGATGATCAAACTCTATACTTTTCCCCTCTCGACCAATTCTCGCAAGGTTAGAATTGCTCTTCTAGAAAAAGGATTGGAGTTCGAACGAATTAACGTCGATCTTACGAAAAGAGAGCAGAAAAATCCGGAGTATTTAAAGATTCATCCGTTCGGACAAGTCCCTGCGCTGGATGACGAAGGATTCATCGTGTATGACTCCACCATCATCAACGAGTACCTGGAAGACGAATATCCCTACCCTGCACTTATGCCGGAAGATTCGGAAGGACGGGCCCGTGCCAGACTCATGGAAGATTTCCGCGATATTCGATTTAATCCCCCAATGGTCAAGTTAATGTATGAAATGCGCAAACAGGAAGCGGAGCGCGATGCCAATGTGCTTGCCGGTGCCATCGCCGAGATTAACCAGTGCTTCGAACGAATTGAGAAAGAACTGCGAGGCCAAGAGTACCTCACCGGGACTTATGGCTTGGGAGATATCGCATTTATGGCAAATTTCGACCTTCTCGAACGACTTCAGATTCCAGTTGATCCGAAGTACTCCAACACCATCACGTGGATTGCACGTCTGAAGGCGAGACCGAGTTTCGCCGCTTCGGCAACGTAATCGGGTGAATGACCGGAAGCGCCCTCCTTGCTTGGCTGGTCCACCTCTACACCGCTTGCGGCGCCGTAATCGCTTTTGCCTGCATTCTCCGCATTGAACAAAACGATTTCCAAAATCTGTTCTGGCTCATGTCGCTGGCTGTGGTTATTGACGCTAGCGACGGAACCTTAGCCCGTGCCGTCCGGGTTAAAAAACAGATTCCTTGGTTTGACGGTGACCGTTTAGAAGCCACGATCGATTATGCCAATTACGTCATCGTTCCTTGTTTGTTCTTGTTTCGAGCGCATCTGCTGCCGGAGCAAGATGCCTTCTGGATCGCAGCCCTGCCATTGATCGCCAGTGCCTATGGTTTTTGCCAGCACGAGGCCAAGACGGCTGATCATTTTTTTCTCGGCTTCCCTTCCTACTGGAATCTCGTCGCGTTTTACCTCTATGTACTGCAGACGCCACGTTGGATGAACGGCTTTGCGATTATTGTACTTTCGCTCCTGGTGTTTGTTCCGATCAAATATAT
>JBGPIK010000371.1:0-6838 GCA_041484845.1 Binatia bacterium
TCAACTGGTTTTTCAGCCAATTGATGATCGTGGGCACAGTCTCCGCCGTTTGACCCATGTGGCCGCCGGGAAATACGCGCGCGGATTTTGGCGTGCCATGTTCCAACAGGATATAAAGGTCGGCGATGGGGGTCTGCAGATCATCTTTGCCGTTGACGATCAGCATGGAACAAGACGGCTTGTCCAGCCATCCCTGGGTCAATAGGGACATTGATGGAAATATTTTGGCGAGCTCGTCCAGCGTACCTACGCCGAATGCCATGCAGCGAGCGATATCGTGATCCATTAGATAACTTTCCGCGTTGGTCGATTCGCGCAGCCAAGCCTCCTGGAAAAAATAATGCACGCCGCCGCCCCATACAACCGATGCGCGCAACCGTTTCGCCTCGACGAACGCCATCTTGGCGGCCCAATAACCCCCGAAGCTGCGCCCGACCACGGCGATCCGCTTAGGATCGACCTCGGGTCGGTTCTCGAGGTAGTCGATGACGGCGCTGTAGAGTGATTCCGCGGTGGTGGATGCTTTGATCGGGCTTTCGCCCACCCCGGGCATGTCGATGGCGCAGGTGCTCAGATCGGCACGCTGCATCGCTTCTTCGTATTCGAAAGCTTCGGCTTTGAAGCCGTCGATGCCGCCAAAGTTAATCACGATCGGTTGCTCGACTCCGTCCCGCCGCAATCTCAGATAGGCCGGAATCGTTTTATCCCCATACGGGATCTCCACGCGCTCGAGCGCCGGGACAAAGTAGCGGCCGGCTTTTTCGTAGAGCTCAAGACTCTTGCGCAAGCATGCCATTTTCCCGGGACTATGAGGCACCGGATAACGCCCGGTAGCATAGTAGGTATAGGCTTGGATATAGGCCGCGCGCGCTTCATCGTAGCGCCCCGACTGTTCACGCGCTAAGCCGGCATCTTCGTAGGGCTTGGCGACGCGCGACCATTCGGCGGCCCAAATATCCGGATCTTTGCTCGTTAGGTTGGCTAGAACCGATTCAACGTCGGCGCTTTTGGCGCGGCGAAAAATTTTGCTCTTGCCCGCGAGCCTGCGGACTTCAGCTTTAATTTCTTCAAGGTTTCTTATATGGCCCATAAGCACATCCAGTTTTGTTTTTGTGTCCCGTCGTCTATCTCACCTTGACAACAAGTTCAACCTCCAAGTAATATCCGCGTACCGCACGAGCAATGATATGGCAATCAGGAGTCCGGAAGATTGAATTCGCCCCTTGTGAATGCTTGGGTGTCTGATACTTTAAGTAAATTCTAGCCTCGGCAGAGGGATAAACACCGGCGAACAAGCCAACCACCGCTTCTCCATGGCCGATCTAATCCAAGTCAAGAATCTACAAACCTCGTTTTTCACTCCCGAAGGTGAAGTGCGCGCCATCGACGGGGTGAGCTTTGAAATCGCCGAAGGCAAGACCCTCGGCCTGGTCGGAGAATCTGGCTGCGGCAAGAGCGTAACCTCGCTCTCGATCATGCGTCTGATCCAATCACCGCCCGGTAAAATCGTCGGCGGTGAAATTATTTATCGCGGGCGGGATCTCCTCAAGCTCAATAACGAGGAGATGCGTAGGATCCGCGGTAATGAAATTTCAATGATTTTTCAGGAGCCGATGACTTCGCTCAACCCGGTCTTTACCGTCGGCAATCAAATCGGCGAGGCGATCCGTCTGCACCAGGGGCTGGGAAAAAAGGAGACGCGGCAAAAAACCATCGACATGTTGCGCCTCGTCAAAATCGCCGATCCGGAGTCGCGCGTCGATGCTTATCCTCATCAGTTGAGCGGCGGCATGCGCCAACGCGTCATGATCGCCATGGCCCTGTCGTGCAACCCAAGCCTGTTGATCGCCGACGAGCCGACGACGGCATTGGATGTCACGATTCAGGCGCAGATCCTCGAGCTGATGAAGGAACTGCAGCAGAAATTCGGCATGGCTCTGCTATTGATCACTCACGACCTCGGGGTTGTGGCCGAGCAGGCAAATGAGGTCGCCATTATGTACGCCGGTAAAATAGTCGAGCGCGCCACGGTCCAGGCGATCTTCGCCCAACCCTTTCATCCCTATACGGTCGGTCTCTTGAACTCGCTTCCCGGTGTCCGGGGGAAAAAGAAAAAGCGTTTGGCCGCCATTCCCGGCGTGGTGCCCAGTCCGCTCCATTTGCCCAGCGGTTGCCGCTTTCGCGATCGCTGCCCGAAGGCCCAGGGCCTTTGCGCAGATGCGGAGCCACGGTTAGTGGAAAAAGAACCAGGCCATTTTGTCGCCTGCTATTATCCCGAGACAGAGCAGCGTGCGGCAAATTCAAATGGCTGAGCGTCATCTATAGCGAATAGTTATGAGCCTTTTAGAGATTCGCAATTTAAAAAAGCACTTCCCCGTCGGTGAAGGTTTGTTTTCACGCAACAAAGACGCACTCAAAGCCGTCGATGGCGTTAGCCTGACTGTGGAAGAAGGCGAGACGTTAGGCATAGTCGGCGAGTCCGGCTGCGGCAAGTCGACCCTGGGGCGCACGATTCTCAGGCTCATCGAACCGACGAGCGGCGAAATATTCTTCCAGGGAAAAAATCTTCTGGAGTTGTCACAGCGGGAACTCCGCGACACGCGCCGTCAGATGCAAATCATATTTCAGGATCCCTACGCCTCCCTCAATCCGCGCATGCGCGTGGGCGACATCGTCGGCGAGGGGCTCGAAATCCACAAGCTGGCCAGAGGCAAAGCCAAGCGCGAACGCGTCATGGAGTTGCTTCATCAAGTCGGTTTGCGAGAGGATCACTACGGCCGCTATCCCCATGAGTTCAGCGGCGGCCAACGCCAGCGTATCGGCATCGCTCGCGCCTTGGCGGTAAACCCCAAGTTTATCGTCGCTGATGAGCCGGTCTCGTCGCTCGATGTTTCGATTCAGGCGCAGATCATCAACCTCCTGCAAGAGCTGCAGGAGAAGATGCACTTAACCTATTTTTTCATCTCCCATGATCTCAGGGTCGTCGAGCATATCAGCCACCGCGTGGCGATCATGTACCTCGGTAAAATCGTCGAGATCGCCAAGAGCGAGACGATTTATCAAGACGCCAAGCATCCTTACACCCGGGCGCTTCTGTCCGCAGTGCCGCTACCGGATACGAGCCGGAAGAAAGAGCGCACCATCTTGGAAGGCGACGTCCCGAGTCCCGTCCACCCACCTCCGGGTTGCAGTTTTCATCCTCGCTGCGCGTACCGCGAGGCTATTTGTGATAAAACGGAACCGTCACTGGATTTTGACGCGCAAGGTCATGGAGTTGCTTGTCACGTCTTTGGGCCGGTGAAACGAGCATGAGCGCGTCACAATGAATTTTTGTAGCGAGCGCGCAACGATCCTGATCATCCTGTGAGCGATTGCTTAAAACGGTTGAATTATCTATGGGGAGTGGTACACTAAGAGTAACTGCAGCGAAGTAAATCGATAAATTTTCAAAAAGGCCTCTCGGGAGTGATTTCGAGGGGTTTTTCTTTTATTGAGGAGTTGAGCATGGCAACTCAGGATGTCCCAATGACCAGCCGGGGCTATCAGTGGTTGATGGAAGAGTTGAAACGCTTGAAAAGCGTCGAGCGACCGAAGAACGTACGGGAGATCGAAGAGGCAAGGGACCATGGCGATCTTTCTGAAAATGCGGAATTCCATGCGGCGAAGGAACGCCAATCGTTGCTCGACCTTCAGATCCGCGATATTGAAGACAAGCTAGCCCGCGCGCAGGTGATCGAGGTAGCTAAACTTTCCGGCGATAGAGTTGTTTTTGGCGCCACGGTGTCGCTTGCCGATGGTGATACCGGCGATAAGATGGTATATCAAATCGTTGGTGATCATGAGGCGGAGCCGAAGAACGGAAAGATTTCAATTAGTTCTCCTGTTGCTCGTGCCTTGATCGGCAAAAGCGAGGGAGACGAAGTCCAGGTTCGCACCCCCACGGGTGTCCGCTCGTTTGAGATCTTGAGCGTAGAGTATATCGACTAGATCTGCTGCCGCTAGGGCGGGCCCTCTGGAAAGGAATCATGTCCTTTTCAGCACTATTCACAAGGACTGCTCGTGCTTGCTTTGCGCTCCTATTACCTGACCCGCACGTTCGTGCTGCATCAGATCCACGGCGTAATCTCGCCACCCGTTACGCAACCGGCGTCGGCTTAGACTGCCTCTCGTTTCTTTCGATCTTTATTTTTCTTTCCCCTTCGTTTTGCGCTGCGGATATTTCTATCGAACCGCGGATTGGGTTCCACGGCGTATTTCAACTCGGACGTCCTTTTCCGTTGGAGGTTGAAATCGACAACTCCGGCCGATCCGCCGAAGGAAGGATTGACGTTCGCGTTTGGAAAGGCGGAGCCACCAAAGGTGGCGCCCCCTATCCTCTCCTTTATCGGCGAGAGATTTTTGTTCCAGCGCAAGCGCGGAAAACCGTCGAGTTCACCGTCGATCCGGATTTTATCAGCCGGCCGTTAACGATCTCTTTTTCTAGCCCTGCGGGCGAGGCGAGACAGGAAGTCGATTTGCGGCGCTACTTTTCGCCCGCGCCGGTGATGCTGCTCGTAAGTGAATCCGCCTCTTTGCCGGCGATTTCCCTCGCGCCGTCATCTGCGAGCCGTTTAGTGGCGCTGTCTCTGGCTGAGTTGCCCGCGGATACCAGAGCGTGGCTCGGTGTATCGCATTTGATTCTTTACGATCAGTCTTTGCGAGATCTTTCCCGCGCGCAGCTTTTAGCTCTTGATGGCTGGCTGGCGGCCGGCGGCAAGATGGTCATTCTCGGCAGCCTTAATTATGCCCTGTACCAGGGAGCGGAGATCAGCCGGTTTTTGCCGGTGCGCGTTACCGGAGCGAAACGAATCGCATTCATTCCCCCTTTGGGAAAGCGCGAGCGGGCCCTCCCTCGCACGGCGGTCTGGGTGCAGGCGTCCACGCCCATCGGAGGCAAAATCCTCGCCGAAACCGAGGGGCTTCCGCTGCTCGTGGATAGCAGCCGGGGGAAAGGTCGCATCACTTACTTGGCATTTGATGTTGGACGGCCACCGCTGTCCGAGTGGAATGGGCTGTCGGAGTTTTTGCAAGACCTGCTTGCGCCTGCCGTAAGCGATGACTCGCCGCCGCGCGCCCGCTGGGACGATGCCGTCTTCTCTCAACTCATGATGAGTCCGTCCTTGGCCTCCGCCTATATTCCCACGGGCTCTCTATTCCTCGCTATGTGCGGCTACTTGCTCGGTATTGGGATCTGGGCATGGCTGTGGCAACGTAAACAGCTAACCGGGCGCAATCTCCTCGCGACCTTTGCGGGATTCATCGCTCTTGCGATATTGGGCGGCTATATTCTGTTTAGCCGCGGCGGTAATGTACCCGACGGCGTGCTCCTGTCCGCCACCGTGATCGAGAGCAGCGCCGACGGTTATGTCGACGCCCAATCAAATCTCGCTTTGTTCTCTACCCAGCTTCGGCTATACAACCTTCAGCCGGAAAGAACTTGGATGGATTTGACTCCGGTGTCGACGCCGGTTCGGGAGCGGCCTGACCCGATCGTGGTGCTGCAAGCGGGTGGCAGTTCGAGCCGTTATCAAATCGAGCTGCGCGAATGGGACCATCGGCTCTTTCGCATGCGCTCGGTCGCGCGCTTTCCGCTGCGCGCGGAATTTCAGCCGCAAGGCGACAAGTTGCTCATGACCATCGACAACCAAAGCGGCAAAGATCTGACGGATTGCTGGTTAGTCTTGCCGGCCCAGCGCTATGCGGTTGGCGATATTCCGCGCGGCGCGACTCGACGCCAGACGTTTCCGTTGACGACGGCAAACGATGAAACTAACACCGGCCGGCCTGCCGTGCTCGATTTCCGCGACCTTTCATTCGCCGACAAAACCCGCGACGCTTTGTTCCATGCGTCTTTGTTTCCCCGCGACGGGGAAACAACGCCGGGGGTGAATAGTGGCGCCGCCGGGATATTTTTTGGCTGGGTGAAAGACCCGGAACCGCCCGTGCGCATCGATGACCCGCGCGTGCGGGTGCAGGAATACACACTATTTCGCGCCGTTATCCCTTTGGCCGGACCGGAGGATGAGTGAAAAATAATCCGGTATGGCGCGAAAGCGTCGAGGTATTTTTTGCCGAGGGGCATGGATTTGCCGCTTATTTCTATCTGCTGATTATTCTCGCCCCGGTCGAGTTCCTGTCGTTGTATCTGCCGTCGCTCGACGCGCAGATGTGGAGCGGCTCCGCGAGTCTTTTCCGGGTGTCATCCGTCACCGCGTTGTTGCTCACGACCTATTTCTCGCTGCGGGTGGCGAACCAGGAATTCGCGCCCTGGCGCTTCATGCCGATCAGACGCTGGATTCATGATCACGCATTGTCAACCGCGTCGATCGGTCGAGCGCAACTCGCGTTTCTCTCACTACACGCGGCGTTGTCGATTGTCCTCTGCGCGCCGCTTCTGATCTGGGCCGGGGCCATCGCGCGTACGCCGTTGCCGCGCATCGGGGTCACTTTGTTGTTGTTGCTATTCTACGCGTTCAGCTACGGGGTTTGGGGGCTGGTCACCTTGGTTTTGTGGGAACGTCGCGCTGAAAGCCGTCAAGTATTCATCCGCTGCTTTTTCTTTGCGCTGGTTTTTCTCTCGGCTCTGGTCTATTTACCGCTCAATCCGGTGGCCTTTCTACTGGCCTATCTCGGACGCCAAGAATTGCCGCCGCTCCAAATTGCCGGTTCGCGTTTCCCCGCAACGGGCGTCCATTTTGGTTTTCATCTGATTCTCGCCGCGGCAGGTCTAACGGCGCATCGCTGCGCGCTGCGAAAGGGGGTAGCGCTTTGATTCATACGCCGGATATTCTTCCGCGAA
>JBGPIK010000372.1:0-6813 GCA_041484845.1 Binatia bacterium
ACGGCCTTCCACCGCTCCGTTCAAATCCACGATATGAATAAACGTCGCGCCTTGTTCCCGCCAATGACGCGCTGCATCCACCGGCTTATCGAAATAGACTGTTTCTTTGTCCATCTCGCCTTGAAACAGTCGGACGCAGCGTCCGTCTTTGATATCGATGGCGGGAATGATCAGCATACTCTTAGTTTGATGTGACGAAGCGGCCGAAGTTGGCAAGGATGCGCAACCCTAGCTCTTGGCTCTTTTCAGGATGAAACTGGCAGGCAAAAAGATTGTCAGTGGCAATGCTCGAAACAAACGGGTTGCCGTAATCGGTGGTCGTGGCAACCACCGATGAATCTTCCGGAACGACGTAGAAGGAATGAACGAAGTAAACGTAATCGCCGCTGGAAAGTCCTTCTAAAAACAGCGAGTCCTTTTTCTTTTCGATCCGATTCCAACCCATATGCGGAACTTTCAGGTCGTGATTCGGATGAAAGCCCACGACATTCCCTGCGAACAGATTTAATCCCTTCTGCTTGCCGAACTCCTCGCTTTCGGAGAAGAGCAACTGAAATCCAAGGCAAATTCCAAGGAACGGCTTTTTGCGCACGATTTGACGAATCGGCTCAATCAGTCCCAAGCGAGTCAGATTTTCCATGCAAGCATGAAACGCGCCGACGCCGGGCAGAACCACGCCTCTCGCTGACATGATTTTTTCCACGTCCCGGGTCACTTCAGCCTCAAAGCCGACGCGCTCGAAACCCTTCTGCACGCTCCGAAGATTGCCCATGCCGTAGTCGATAATGGCGATCATAGTGTTGAAAGAGGCTGGAGTACTGGAGTGCTACTTTAAAACCCAATACTCCAATACTCCGTCACTCCAACACTCCATTTATTTTACAGGCTCCCCTTCGTTGAGAGGACTCCCTGAACTCGCGGGTCCAGCTGTGTAGCCGCATCCAGCGCGCGCGCGAAAGCTTTGAAGCACGCCTCGATGATGTGATGCGGGTTTTCGCCCCGGATCAGATCGATGTGCAGGTTCATCCCGAGCTGGTTGGCAAAAGCCTGAAAAAACTCATGCGGCAAATCGGTGTCGAAATCACCGACGCGCCCGGGCCGAATCTTCACCTGATAAGAAAGATAAGGCCGGCCGCTCAGATCCACGACCACCTTCGCCAATGTTTCGTCCAACGGGCAACTGGCCTCACCGAATCGGCGAATGCCGTGTTTATCTCCCAACGCTTTTTTAAAGGTTTCCCCGAGCGTTAGGCCGACGTCTTCCACCGTGTGATGATAATCGACCTCGATATCGCCCTTCGCCTGGATATTGATATCGAACAATCCATGGCGCGTGAAGATGTCGAGCATGTGGTCAAAAAAGGGCATGCCGGTTTCAATCTCAGCTTTTCCGGCGCCATCTAGATTTAAAGCGACGCTAATCTCGGTCTCTTTGGTCTTCCGCTCGGTCTTCCCCGTCCGTCCCATACTCTCTCTCCTTATTACTCGAAGCGGGCCTCTACGGCGCGCGCATGATCGTCGAGCCCCTCCAGCCGCGCCAAGTGCGTGATGCGCGGCGCCAATGAGCGCAACGCTCTTTTCTCCGCGCGGATGATCGTCGTGCGCTTGAGAAAGTCATACGTCCCCAAGGGGGAAAAAAAACGCGCGCTGCCGCCGGTAGGCAGCACATGATTAGGCCCGGCGAAATAATCGCCCAGCGGCGGCGCTGAATAGGGACCGATGAAAATAGCGCCGGCGTTGCGAATGACTCGCGCCCATTTCATCGGAGCCTTAACTAGGACTTCCACATGCTCGGGCGCAATCGCGTTGGCAATTTCGACCATTTCTTTCAGCCCGCGCGCGACGATGATCGCCCCATACTTATCCAGAGCTTTGAGCGAAATCGCTTGGCGCTTGGTCGCGCGCAACTTGATGGTCAACGCGGCCTGCACTTTCTTGGCAACCGCCATCGAGGAGGTAACACACAAGGCAGCGGCCATCTCGTCGTGCTCTGCCTGGGAAAGCATATCCGCAGCAACATGATTGGGATCCGCGGTCGCGTCCGCTAAGAGCAGAATCTCGCTCGGCCCCGCAATGGAATCGATATTGACGTCGCCAAACACGAGGCGCTTGGCCGTCGCGACAAAAATATTTCCCGGACCGACGATCTTGTCGACTTTCGGGATACTCGCGGTGCCGAACGCCAACGCCGCAATCGCTTGCGCTCCACCCACGCGAAAAATCCGGTCCACACCGGCAATTTTGGCCGCGGCGAGAATAATGGCGCCATCCCTGCCGATGGGCGAGGTCATGATAATTTCTTTTACGCCGGCCACTTTCGCCGGCAGCACATTCATCAACACCGTGGAGGGATAGGAAGCTTTGCCGCCGGGGACGTAAACACCGACGCGCTCCAACGGCGAAATCCTCTGCCCAAGCAAAATCCCCAGCGCATCGCGATATTGCCAACTCTTCTGCAGCTGGCGCCGGTGGAAAACCATGATTCTTTTCGCCGCAAGCCGCAGCGTAGCGAGATCTTTGGCCGGCGTTTTCTCCATTGCATCCCGGATCTCGCCCTCTTTCACCTCAACGCTCGCTGGAGTTAGTCGCATGCCGTCGTAAAGCTTCGTATAACGAAATAAGGCCCGATCGCCTTGCCGGCGCACCGCGCCGACGATCTCCGCGACGCGCTGTTCGATATCGCCTTCGTGATTTCCGCGACGCGCCAGTATTTTGGCAATCAAGCTGCGGTAAGCCGCATCGGTGGTCTTGACGATCCTGATCTCCATTGCCAATTCCTGCGCCTCAGCCCTTGACTCTCTGAATGGCGGCGCCCAGCTGCGAGAGCTTGCGTTCGATGTGTTCGTAACCGCGGTCCAGATGATAAACGCGAGAGATCTCCGTGGCTCCGGTGGCAACCAGACCCGCAAGCACCAGAGACACGCTGGCTCGTAAGTCCGTCGCCATCACCGGAGCGCCGGATAGTTGCTTCACGCCGCGAACTACGGCCCGGTTACCTTCCAAGCGAATATCCGCACCCATGCGGTTCAGTTCTAAAGCATGCATGAAACGGTTTTCGAAAATCGTTTCTGTGATCACGCTGGCGCCATCCGCCACGGACATGAGAACCATAATCTGCGCTTGCAAATCGGTGGGAAAGCCGGGATAGGGTAGCGTCGTGACGTCAACGCTTTTGATTTTCTTGCCGCCTTTGACTCTCACGCTGTTCTCATCTGCAACGACGTCGACCCCCGCTTCTTTCAGTTTGATCAAAAAAGCGTCGAGGTGTGCCGGGCGTGCTCCGGTAACCCGCACATCTCCATCCGTGAGTGCTCCCGCGATCACGAAGCTGGCCGCCTCGATGCGATCCGGAATCACGCGGTGCTGCACGCCGCGCAGCGCGCTCACGCCTTCGATGCGGACGATATCTGTGCCAGCGCCTTGGACGTTGGCTCCCATCTTATTCAGCGCGGATGCCAGATCTTCAATCTCCGGTTCCTTCGCCGCATTTTCGATTACGCTGACACCATCGGCCAGAGTTGCCGCCATCATAATATTTTCCGTCGCGCCGACCGAGGGGAGATCGAGATAGATTTTCGCGCCGTGAAGCCGTCTCGCTTTCGCCTCCACGTAACCATGCTGTTGCTCGATCGCGGCTCCCATCGCTTCCAATCCTTTGAGATGGAGATTGACCGGGCGGGCTCCAATGGCGCAACCTCCGGGCGTAGAAACTCGCGCCTCGCCAAAGCGGGCGACCAGCGGTCCCAAAACCAAAAAGGATGCGCGCATCGTCTTGACGAGTTCGTAAGGCGCTTCAAGCCTAGCTATGCTTCCGGCGTGCAAAGCGAGATCGTCCGACCCGTTAGCCCACGCTTCTTTCTCTGCCTTGACGCCAAGACCGCCCAGCAACTTCAGCGTCGTGTGGATATCGGCCAGGTCGGGTATTCCCTGGTAAACACAAGGCTCCGATGTCAGTAGCGATGAGATCAATACCGGCAACGCCGCATTTTTGGATCCACTGACCGCCACCTCTCCGATCAACCGCCGGCCGCCTTCGATGATGATTTTATCCACGGTCCGAGCCTTTCGCGGCAGGTTCGGCAAGCGATAACTTTCTGGTGGCCATCACGCGATCTTTGCCGGCATAGTCCCGCGATAGCGTAGCCGTCTCAAAGCCGCCCGCGTTCGCAAAAATCTGCGCAGCGGCTTCTCCCATCGCGTCAGCGATCTCAAGCACGACATGGCCCGTAGCCGTGAGGTAGCTACGACATTGACTTGCAATGCGGCGATAGATGTCAAGCCCATCTCTCCCGCCATCCAATGCCGCCATCGGTTCCCATTCGCGGATCTCAGGTTCGAGCTTGGCCACATCTGCACTGCGAACGTACGGCGGATTGGCGACAATCAGATCGAAACTCTCCCGTTCCTCGGCCAGAGGCGCAAAAAGATCGCCATGTAAAAATCGAATCCGATGGGCCACTCCATGCCGTTCGGCGTTTGCGCGCGCAACCTGTAAAGCGGCGCTGGAAATATCGACCGCGCTGATTTGCGCCTCCGGCAGTTCCTTCGCCAGACAAACGGCGATAACCCCGCTGCCGGTGCCTAGGTCGACTATTTTCGCCCGCGACTTGAGCAGCTGCCGCGTTCGTTCGAGTACCGCCTCTACCAGCAATTCGGTTTCCGGGCGCGGAATGAGCACATCGGGGGTGACGCTAAAATCGAGCGACCAAAATTCCTTTCGGCCCGTGATATAGGCGAGCGGTTCGCGCCGGGCGCGCCGCCGTAGCAGTTCCCAAAACGGGTGCTCGGCCTCGGCTTTTATCGTTTCATCAATCCGGAGATACAATTGCGCCTTGGCGATCCCGATCACGTGACGTAACAACACCTCCGCGTCGAGGCGCGGGCTTTCGATGGCGGCGAGGCTGAGGAATCGGCTGCCGTCCATCAGGCTCATGCCGAGCGCCGGCCGCGCGGCCCTGGGTGCTTGTTCTGTTTGGTTTTCCATCGCAACCCAAGGCATCAAGCCGTCGCTCTCAACGCTTCCGCCTGATAGTGAGTGATCAAGCCTTCCACCACCTCGTCGATCTGCCCCTCCATGATTCGATCGAGCTGATAAAGGGTGAGATTGATGCGGTGATCCGTCAATCGCCCCTGGGGAAAATTATAGGTTCGAATCCGCTCGCTGCGATCACCGCTTCCCACCATCGATTTTCGCGTCGCGGCGATTTCTGAGCGCTGCTCTTCCTGTTTTTTCTCCAACAGCCGCGCGCGCATAATCTTCATCCCCTTGGCGCGATTCTTGTGCTGCGACTTCTCATCCTGGCAAGAGACCACGATCCCGGTTGGTACATGCGTGATGCGCACTGCCGAGTCGGTGGTATTGACACTTTGCCCTCCCGGCCCCGATGAGCGGAATACATCGATGCGTATTTCTTTCGGGTCGATGTCGATTTCGACTTCGTCGGCTTCGGGCAACACGGCAACGGTGACCGCCGAAGTGTGAATCCGCCCTGAGCCTTCGGTTACGGGAACTCGCTGAACGCGGTGAACGCCACCTTCGAATTTCAGACGGCTGTAGGCTCCTTTACCCTCGACCATCATGATAATCTCTTTGAATCCGCCCAAGCCGGTCGGACTTGAGCTCAGAATTTCGACGCGCCAGCCGCGTGATTCCGCATAACGCGTATACATTCGGTAGAGCTCGCCGGCAAAAAGCGCCGCTTCATCACCACCCGTGCCGGCCCGTATTTCGATCAAAACGTTTTTGCTGTCATTGGGATCTTTAGGCAAAATGAGAAACCTGAGCCGGTTTTCCAGATCCTCTTTGCGCTCACGGAGTAGGTTTACCTCTTCCTTGGCCAGTTCCCTTATCGCTTCATCATTTTCTTCCAGGAGTTGACGGTTCTCCTGAATCTCTTGTTCCACTTTCCGCCATTCCCGATAGCGAGAGACGATCTCTTCCAATTCGGATCGCTCCTTGGCTAGCTTTGAATACTCCCTTTGCTGGCCCAAGAGTCGCGGGTCGGACATAAGGCGTTCCAGCTCTTCGTAGCGCTTTTCAACTGCGGCTAGTTTATCCAGCATGTTTAATGAACGATCCGGCAATCATGGGTCAAGCAATAAAAAAGGGCAAAGGGAGTGTTCTTACCCTTTGCCCTTTCCTGTACCGCTTAAGTCTAGTAAATCACATTCAGCCTTGCGTCTCCACTGAACTCTTCAGGCCGTATTTCTTTCTGAACTTTTCAACACGACCCGCTGCGTCAACCAGTTTTTGCTTGCCGGTAAAGAAAGGGTGACAGTGAGAACAGATATCCACGTGGATCGTAGCCACGGTAGAACGGGTTTCGACGGTCGCGCCGCAAGCACAATGGATTGTCGCCTTCTTGTATTCTGGGTGAATTTTCTCTTTCATAACTTCCTCTCGATGGACAAATTTTATACCATATAGAATGACCGGCTTCAAACCCACCGGATTTTAGAAAACCTAAGAGAAACAGCGCCTTGAAGCCCAATAGGAAAGTTGGGCCAGTGCCAGCATGTACAAATAGTTTGTCAAACACCTTTTGCGTCAATACAATATGCCGACTGACAGACCGAAGCACTAACCCGCATTTTTCACAGTGCGAGGAAACGGATGACACTGTGTCGATCGAGAGGCGAGATCGGAAGAGCGAGGCACAGAGGCGAACAGTTTCAATGCCGTGTTCGGTGCTCGGTTCGCTGCTTGCGCTTTGCCACGGGCGTTCGCTCCAGCAACTCGGTTTGCGGGCTGCTCCAAGGCACAGGCTCATTGCCTCGGTCTGGAGAGCTCGCCTCTCGATTGACTTTGATGTG
>JBGPIK010000373.1:0-6794 GCA_041484845.1 Binatia bacterium
CAATCGGCGCGCTCAAGGCGACGCCAACCCAAAACCGCCGCGTCATATCGACAAGCTCCGGGTTGGCTTCCTCCTCCAAAGTTACCGTCCTGGGCTCCAGCGCCATACCGCAGATCGGACAGGAACCGGGCTCCTGGCGCACAATCTCGGGGTGCATAGGACAAACGTATTCGGTTTTGACCGCAGGAGCGGCTGGAGCGGCCGGCTCGAGAGCCATGCCGCATTTGGGACAAGCGCCGGGTTTAGACTCGCGCACTTCGGAATCCATTGGACAGACATAAACGCCGGCATTTGATCCGAGAGTTTCAGGCGCATGTCCACCATGTTCCTGAGCAGCGGGCTGGAGAAACTGGTCCGGATTGGCTTTGAACTTTTCCAAGCAGGGCGTACAACAAAAGTAAAACGTTTGGCCTTTATACTCGTACAACCCCGCGGCAGTATCGGGCTCGACATCCATCCCGCAAATCGGATCAATCATATTCCTCTACCTCACGCCGATTCCGAAGCGTATCTTCACTGCGTTTTCTTTATTCCCGCCTTCATCCGATCCGACATCTGCTTCATCATGCCGGACATATCACCCATCATCTTGGACATGTTCTCGATCTCGGCCTGGCTCATCTTGCCGCTCCCCATCATCTGTCCCATCTCTCCCATCGTGCCAGACATGTTCCCCATCATCTGCCCCATCCCCTTCATGTCTTCGCCTTTCATCATCCCCTTCGCCTTCATCATGCCGCCCATGCCTTTTTTTATCTCACCTATTTTCTCGTGCATCTCCTTCATCTTGCCCGTCATCTGCATTCCGTCGTGGTCCATCTGCATGCCCTGTTTCATGGGCATTTCCTTTTTCTCCTGAGCTAGCGCCGGGACAAAACCAAGCGCGCCCGATAACACCGCTACTGCAAGAACCTTTTTCATAACCCCTCCTTTAGTTTGTAAGTTTTCTCTTTGCTTATTTATTTGACCGTGATGATGCTGGCATTGTGCATCCATGCGATATACCAACCCGCAATCCACGCTAGAATCCCCATGTACACTGCGCCCCATACCATACTCACGGGATTTCCCCAAACGAAGCCGGGAATTAGTTCAAAAAGCGCCTGGTGCAGATCTCTTCCTTTCTTTAGCCGAAAGGACGAAGCCGTAACCAAGGCAGAGCACGTAAAATATCTCTATGCCCAGAACGCATCTCGATGCGTACTTGGTGGCGGACAACATGCATTTATCCTCCTTTCATCTCCTCGAATCGACTCATGCTGCTTTGCTCACCACGACACGATCGGCACGCACATTTACTTCATACTTTTCCAACGGTCTGGGCGGCGGACCGCCGATGTTTTTTCCGTTAAGATCAAAATGACCGTTGTGGCAAGCGCACCATATGTGCTCCAAATCGGGTCGGTATTGGACTATGCAAGCCAGGTGAGTGCAGACGGCAGTAAAGGCCCGGAGGTCTCCCGCTGTAGTCCGAACCAAGATTCCGGGTTGGCTACCGAAGCGAAATATCTGTCCCGAATTAGGTTTTACCTCTTCAGGCTTAATCGAAAGAGTCACCATCCGTGACGTGGATTCTTCGACTTTCGGCGGAACCAGATAGCGAGCCACCGGATAGAATACGGTAACCAAAAGCGCGCCGACGCTTTTGGCGAGAAACCAGTCCAGAAAACTTTTTCTAGTCATAATTTCTTAGCTGCCATTTTCGGTCCGGCCAGACTCCGTCCTCTAACTCAGGTTCTCCCACTAGAGAAAAAAGTCAACCCACTGTTGGGATTCACTGCTAAACCGTTACCAATGTCTCAAAGCCGCGCTTCCAGGGATGGAACGCGCGGGTAATGGTGGAAAAGAAAAACTTAGCTCGTTCGTTTCTCTTTGGACCTACGACGCCGGCTACTAAGTGTTTTCGAGTTCATCTTGGTCTGGCTAGCGGCTTCGCTCAATACCTGGCGCTCTGCTTCAAGCCAATCGTCCAGATCGGAACCGTGCGCGTGACCTCGTTGCTGATATAATTCGTACGCCTTTTCGGCGATGCGCTGGCGCAGAGCGTCATCCTCCTTATTGACCTCCCTAGAACGATTGATTCGCGGCTTCTTCACCTTTTTTCTCCACCTTCGCGCTCTGTTCACGGCGCATTTAGTCACCACTTTCTATTGGGGTGGGGACTTCGTCTACTGACAAGTCGTTGTCGGCCTAACCTGAACACTTGTGATGTATTTCTTAAAACCGTTTCGAGCGGTCGATACGGCGGCATAAGTCTGGAGAGGGATTTTCTCCCCTCCAGACCGCCACTACACTTATTCACCGGGTGAGTGAGAATAGCGCTCGCGCAGACGGAGTTTGAGTTCCTCCGCATCCGTGTGGATCCTGCCGTTGGCATCAAAGGCTCCGCTGGTAATTCTCCACCCATTCATTCCGCTATCCGAAGAATCTGGGATAACGTGAAGACGGGCGTTCGGGAAACGTCGCTTAGCCTCTTCGACGCCTGAGGCATTGACACAGACTTCCGTCCCGTACTCTGTTTTTGTCTGAGCTGCCGCCTTCCCTGTCGAAAACAAGGCTGGAACCAGAGTCAGAGCCGCTGCCAAAAGAATCTTTTTCATCGTTCTCACCTCCTTTCATCGCTTCTGACTACTAATACGAGGATGGCGGCGAAATGCGATGCTCTATGCAACTTGAAAAGAAAGTTTGCGGCGAATGAACAGGCCGAGAGCCGTTCCTACCAATGACCCGACGTAAGTCCCTGCGGCTGCGAACGCTATTACGCCCAAGCCATGATTATGGGACGCGCCCTGAAGATAAATCGCGGGAGAGAGCAAGATCATTACAAGGAATGAAGCAATAAACAGGTTTTCTGAGGAACGAGGAGATCTGCTGATGCCGAAGATGAAGGCGCCGATAAATGAAGCCAGACAACAATGGACCCACCAGGCGGTTACAAAAGTGTTCCCCACGCCAAAAAGGTATTCAGTCGCGCGCGCAATTTCATAGGCAGCCAACATTGCCACCCAGCGCAGCGATTCTAGTTCAAAAGCGACAAACGCGATAACCAAGGTCAGGAGCGCGATTGAAATTGAGCTGGCAGAGACCAGATTGAGCGGAAATAACCCTGCCTTCTTATCTGTTAGAATCGACCAGAAACTCGCAGCAAAAAGCATCCACCAGAGGCTAAAGAGAGGCATGAGAAGATAGTAATGTTGAACGCTCGGATCGATCAACCGGTGGATCAAACCATAGGAAATCGATGTCATGGCCAATCCGGCGGTGAGTGGAAATAGGGCTCGCCAGGGCCCTGTAAGAGGAATTCTTGCGAACCAAGCCACTCGGGATTTTTCCCGCTTCAGACGGCCGAGAATCGTTTGCCGGGTGTTTTCATAAAGCTCGGCGGGAATCTCGGGATCGGGGAAAGCATCAAATCTCTGCAATGTGGCGGTGAATTCGCGCTCTTCCGTTGCGCACGACGAGCATTGAGCCAGATGAATATCGAGCGCGCGTTTTTCGTGGGAAAGAATCTCCCCTGTGATCTTCTTCACCACTAACGAGCTAAACTCTTTACAGCTTCCCTTTTGCTCAGGATTCATCGGCGTACTTTCGTAATTGGCGCAAAGCTCTTTGGATTAGCTGGTTAACCGCCTCAGTTGACTTTCCCATTACCGTTCCAATCTGCTCGTACTTGAGACCCTGGAACCGACTCAATGTAAGTGCTTCTTTCTGGTCCTCGGTGAGACTGGCAAAAGCCTCCTTAAACGAGAGCAGGGTATGGCTGCCATCAGGAACGGCCCCGTTTATATACTCAGCATCTTCGCCTTCCGGCAGCTCAGCAATCTTCGGCTCCTTGGCCTTGAACCTGTCACGAATTAGGTTGTTGGCGATCGTATAAAGCCAGGGTTTAAAAGGCATCTCAGGCCGGTAAAGGGCTCGACCCCGATGTAGCCGTAGAAAAGTCTCCTGGAAAAGTTCCGCAGACGTATCCGGGTTATTTAACCTCCGCATTATAAACCCGTATATTTTCTTGTTGTATCGCCCGTAGATCTCCTCAAAAGCCGTCTCGACTCCAGCTTGGTATTGTGTCATCAACTCTTCATCGCTGAGCGACGCACACGCAGCCTCAACTGTATAATACGATCCCATCCCCATAAAACTACGGGCCAATGCTTTTCTTACGGTCATTATTACTTGGTTTCCCTGGAAGCTAGCCTTTGATTTGCCGGCCTCTCCGAGCGTGTAAATACCCGAGATGATTCGTGAGACAATAGGTCAATGTGATTATTCCTCCATTATGTAACGCTCACATGCCGTGGCGCGCTCCCATAGGTTGGTTCAGCAGGTAAAGGTTAACCAGCGTAAATACGAGTGAGAGAAGAACAAACGGAACCAAAGCCTTTCCCGTCCTCTCGTGTCGGTCAAAAAGACTTGTGGCAAGCCGATAGCCGACGACTAGAGAAAAGATAAAGCCAAAAAGTACCAACATCATCTCGAGCCAGTAGACCGCATCTGAAGAAATCAACGGCACCACCTGCCAATCGGGCTCACCTGTGTAAAAGCCTGTGTAGCGTATGAGTGTCCGCTGCAGAGCAGGAACTAAACCGGGTCCTTCCGTAATCAGGTGGGAGACATTGTGCGCCAGATGCATCGCCAATCCGACGGGAAGAAACATGTAGGCCAGATGCGTGAAGGTCTTTTTAGGCGTTTGTTCTTTATCTCGTGAAATCCGATTGGCAGTCCAGGCGGCCAAAAAGCCCAAAGCAGGAAACAGGATCAACGACGCCAAGAAAAAACCTGCGGATTCGGTGACAGTCAGGTAGGTTACGGGCCTCATGAGATTTCGGACAGAGAGAGGAATGAGCCTTGCGAGCATCGAGATCCAAGTGCTCCAGTTCGTTAGCATCTGAGCCGTCACTATAGTCGTAACTCCTACCATGGCCAGCGATAGATAGGACTCATCGAAGCAGCGTTTGCTAGAAGCCCAAAGGTCCTTCCCAAAAGAGCGGAAACGCAACGCCAGATTGCTATCGGGACAGCTCCGTACACATTCGAAGCAAACGTTACAGAATGTATTGCGATCGACAGTCTTAGGAAATTCGAACATAGGGCAGCCATTCCCTTTTTCATTGCCCCGATAGCAATCCTGATGGCAATTTTTCTGACACTGGCTGCGATCACCGACGCGGACCTCCACGGGCGATAGCATCGAGTAAAGACCGAGCAGTCCCGTTATCGGACAAAGGTAATGGCAAAAGCTGCGCCTCTGAAAAAAAATGCCCGTGAGGATAGCGACGATGGCAAAAATGACAATCAGCCAGGCAGTCAGCTGCGGCGACCTTATGACGCCGATTTGCTCATCGGCCCATGTAAGTAGGAGAAATAAAAAAGTTGCCAGCCAGAGGCTTCGCAAAGATTTGGGAAATACTCTGGAGGGTCTGAACAAATTCGCTGCCCATTCATTAAGAGATCCAAAGGGGCACATCACACACCACAACCGACCTACGAGAATAAAGGTGAAGATGATGCCCGGCCACCAAAGAATCCATGTCAGCTTGGTTGCCAGGTTCTTCGCCCCGTCTTGAATATCGGAAAACCCCAAGATAGCTATGACGGCTATCACCACAAGTGTGGGAATTTGAAGCACCGGCTGAAACCCTTTCCAGGTTACAAAGCGACGTAACCAGGGGATGTCGAGAAGGTTAAAAGCCGTGCCGACGTTCACCGGCGCGCGGGAGCGCACAATGGCCCAGTAAATCCCGCCACAGGCAATGGCTATAACTGTGACCGCGAGGAGCAAAAAGCCGGAAGACACTCCCGAGGCGGCATCCGCATTCACGTAAAAGTCAAAAACTGCAGGCGGAGAAAAAGGCCTTCCATCGAGTTCGGCGATAGTAACGCGTACCAGATGAGGACCCTTTTCCTTAAACTGATATGTGAGAGTGTAACTCCCCGCCCATACCAATTCCCCTACCGGGGACACGGGAACCGCAAGGCGATCAGGTTTTGCAGTCGAGACTTTTTCTGGCACAGCTGGACGATTCGCCAAGCGAGCGGGAAGGACGCCCATGTAGACTTTCCCGCTCCGAACAGGCTCAAGAGAGCCATCTCTCAAAATCTTGGCAATGATCCTGCTCTCGGCGCCAACCCGTAGAGGCCGAGGAGAACCGAGAAGCTCGACTTGAAAACCATCGAAACTAAACAGGCTCATTCCACCGAAAACCGGTGTGGCTTCGCCGTGCTCGCCATGGGCAAGCGCCGACGGGGCGGCAAAAGCCGAGATTAAGAATAAACATGCGAAAACAAATGATAGACGGCCGCTTGTGCCGCGCCCACCTCCAGCCGCACTCATTTTCATTTTCGCATGCCTCGAGTCTTTTTGGTTACAACGCTTTACAGCCGGCTGTACTTCCCATCGATCCGGCTGCGAATCTCGGCCATGCCGTAACCTTGTTTCATCATTTGCGCCGCATCCAGCGCTTCGTCCTGGCAGATGTCACAATTCGCGGCATGATTGTCCGTGAAGCACGAAAGCAATGACCGATGGCCGGAATGTTTATCGCATTCGCAGTAGCAATATAGCTGATCGATAGCATCTGAGATTTCTGCCACCACCTGATATGCTTTTTCTGTTTTGCCGACAAACAGCGCTGGGGATAGGGGCGTCTTCGTCTCGCGCCGCACGTAGGCGCTTCCTTCCTTCGGTTGAGGATTCGAGGAGCGGCTTGGATTATTTGCGTATACCCAAGCCCCCACTATCAGTGCTATGCCGATAACCAGGCTGGCGACCCGCAAACCGGGTCCTTTAATGCCTG
>JBGPIK010000374.1:0-6782 GCA_041484845.1 Binatia bacterium
ACCCGGATAATCCGTTGCTGGTTTCGGTTCGTTCAGGCGCAAGAGAGTCGATGCCGGGAATGATGGATACCGTGCTCAACCTAGGTCTGAACGATGGCAACATAGAAGGGCTGATCCACCGAACTCGCAACGCCCGATTTGCTTATGATTCTTACCGTCGCTTTATCCAAATGTACGCCGATGTGGTCTTAGCTCTGAAGCCGAAGGACAAAGCCGGGCATGATCCATTTGAAATGATCCTGGAAAAAAAGAAAAAAGACCGTGGAGTGCGATACGATACTGAACTCGCCGCCGAAGATCTAAAAGAAATCGTCGCCGCATTTAAAGCAGTGGTGAAAGATTGCTCCGGAAAAGAATTTCCCGACGATCCTTATGATCAACTCCACGGCGCCATTGGCGCTGTTTTTGGCTCATGGAATAACGACCGGGCGATTGCTTATCGCGAACTCTATAATATCTCGCACCATTGGGGAACAGCCGTGAACGTCCAAGCGATGGTGTTCGGCAACCTCGGAGAGAAGTGCGCCACGGGAGTAGTTTTTACGCGCAACCCGTCTACCGGCGAAAAGGAATTCTATGGCGAGTTTCTTGTCAATGCGCAAGGGGAGGATGTCGTCGCCGGTATTCGGACGCCCAGACCCCTAATGGAGCTTAAATCGGTCATGCCCAAACCCTATGCCGAGCTCCAGAAGGTCTGCCGTGCTGTCGAAAAACACTATAAGGAAATGCAGGACATCGAATTCACGATCGAAAACGCCAAACTTTGGATGCTTCAGACGCGGTCGGGCAAGCGGACCGGTTTTGCTGCGGTGCGCATCGCCGTGGATATGGTCGAGGAGCGCATCATTAGTAAAAGGGACGCGCTTCTGCGGATCGAGCCCGACCAGCTTAATCAACTTCTGCGCCCAATTTTCGATCAAGATGATAAGGATCGTGCCAAAAAAGAAGGACGGCTCCTGGGGAAGGGTTTGGCCGCCGGACCTGGTGCGGCGACCGGACGAGTTGTTTTTCATGCGGCGGACGCGGTGGCGTGGAAAAACCGCGGTGAGCGTGTGGTACTTTGTCGCATTGAGACAAGCCCCGATGATATCCGCGGTATGGATGCCGCTCAAGGAATTCTAACTGCCCGCGGTGGAATGACCTCGCATGCGGCATTGGTCGCGCGGCAAATGGGAAAGGTCTGCGTCGCGGGATGCGAAGCTTTGTATATCGATTACAGCGCGCGCACGTTACGGGTTGACCATGCGGATCTCAAAGAAGGCGATTGGATATCCATTGACGGCAGTACGGGAGAGGTTATCAAAGGTGAAATCAAGACCTTACCTGCCGAGGTCTTGCAGGTTCTTCTCGCGAGTTCCAAGGAGTCTAAAAACTCCCGTGTCTATCACCAATTCGCAAGGCTTATGAAATGGGCGGATGAGGTGCGCAAGCTAGGCGTAAGAACCAATGCCGACCAGCCCGACCAGGCACAAATCGGAAGAGCATTTGGTAGTGAAGGAATCGGCCTGTGCCGCACCGAGCACATGTTTTTTCAGGGCGAGCGAATTCAGGCTGTTCGAGAAATGATTTTGGCTGACGATGAAGTCGGTCGCCGTCGCGCCTTGGCGAAGTTGCTGCCGATGCAGAAACAAGATTTCAAAGGTATTTTGCAGGCCATGGACGGATTGCCGGTTACGATTCGCACTTTGGATCCGCCGCTGCACGAATTTCTTCCCAAAAGTGAAGAAGAGGTAAGCGAGCTAGCTGATCTAATGGACGTGCCTCTGGCAACTCTTCAGGACAAAGTCAATGTTCTGCACGAATTTAATCCGATGCTCGGCCATCGCGGCTGCCGCTTGGGAATTTCTTATCCCGAAATTACGGAGATGCAGGCGCAGGCGATTTTCGAAGCCGCTTGCGAGCTTCGCCGCGAAGGCAAAAACCCATTTCCGGAAATCATGATCCCGCTCGTCGGTTCACGGCAGGAATTGCACGAGCAAAAGAGCATTGTCGACCGAGTCGCGCAAGAAACCATGAAGGCGTACGGAATAAGGGTACGTTATCTGATCGGCACCATGATCGAATTGCCACGCGCTTGCATAGTTGCCGATGAAATTGCGCGAGAAGCGGAGTTTTTTTCATTCGGCACAAATGATTTAACACAAACGTGTCTCGGGTTGTCGCGGGATGACGCCGGGAAATTCTTGCCTACTTATGTTCTAAACGGATTGCTGCCGGCAGACCCGTTCGTGAGCATCGATGAGGATGGCGTTGGAGCGCTCATGCGTATCGCCGTTAGCAAAGGACGTAAGGTACACCGCCGTCTCGAGATGGGTATTTGCGGTGAGCATGGCGGTGATCCCAAGTCTATAAACTTCTGCCATCAAATCGGCCTTAATTATGTAAGTTGCTCTCCGTACCGCGTGCCGATTGCAAAATTGGCTGCCGCGCAAGCTGCATTATCCAAAAAGATTGTAAATACCAATGGTTACGGCTCAAAATAGTCTGCATAGGATAGCTGCTTTCACAGAGATTTTGTTGACAGACTCCATATGATCGAAGATAATTTCCTACTTTCCGATCGTAAAATTTAAAATGGAACCGCGTATTGCAGAGTTCTTGGTCCGGGGCGGCGTTGTTACCCGGGAGCAGCTTGTTCAAGCTCAGGAAAAAGAGCGCGACAGCGGTTCCAGTCTTGTGAAGGAACTGGTTCGCCTCGGCTTCACGACCGAGGACAATCTCACCCAGTTTTTAGCCAAACAGTTCAGTATTGAGAGAGTTGAGCTGAACCCATCCGAAATCGAAGACGCTGTTTTCAATTTGGTGCCGCCGCAACTCATCCAAAAGCATCAGCTGGTCCCGTTAAAGCTCCTCGGTTCGACGTTGACGATTGCAATGGCGGATCCGACGGACCTTGTCGCGGTCAATGAAATTAAATTTATTACCGGATATGGAGTACGCGCGGTGTTAGCGTCTCCGTCATCCATCAAGAAAACGCTAGAACATCGTTTCGGCGGCGTTAGTTATGACGAAGTGCTGAGAAAGTTCGGCGATGGCGAAATGGAGGTCATCCACGAAACCGATGACATAAACCTTCAAGAACTCCAGCAGGCCACGATGGAGGCCCCGGTCGTGACGCTGGTGAATGCGATTTTGGCGGACGCGGCGAAACGTAGGGCGAGCGATATTCACATTGAGCCTTACGAAAAAATATTTCGCGTCCGATTCCGGGTTGACGGTGTCCTGCAAGAAATCATGAGCCCCCCGCTTCGACTCAAAAGTCCCTTAGTTTCCCGTCTCAAAGTCATGGCCGGTCTCGATATCGCGGAGCGGCGGCTGACTCAAGACGGCCGAATTAAACTCAAGATGGGAATGGGTGGGGAGTTGGATATCCGCGTTTCCATACTGCCAACGCTTTTCGGTGAAAAAGTGGTGATGAGATTGCTCGACAAATCTAACCTCCAGCTTGACATGACCAAGCTCGGATTCGACCGGCAAACTCTTAACGACTTTCAAGAAGCGATTCACAAACCTTACGGTATGATTCTCATCACGGGTCCGACGGGCAGCGGTAAGTCAACGACTCTCTACTCGGCTCTTTCAGAACTCAACAAACCTGACGTGAACATTTCCACAGCCGAAGATCCGGTTGAATACAACTTGGTAGGCATCAATCAAGTACAGGTGCGGGAGCAAATCGGGTTGACATTTGCGGCCTGCCTGCGGTCGTTTCTCCGGCAAGATCCAGACATTATCATGGTCGGAGAAGTTCGCGATTTGGAAACGGCCCAGATCGCTGTCAAAGCAGCTCTGACGGGACATTTAGTGCTTAGCACGCTGCACACGAATGACGCTCCGTCAACGGTGGATCGCCTGATCAATATGGGGGTTGAGCCTTTTTTGCTCACCTCGTCGATCAATCTTGTGGCTGCGCAAAGACTGGTACGACGAATTTGCGATCACTGTAAGGAACCCGAGGAAATCAATCCCGAAGCCTTGACCACTCTGGGAGTAGACCCGGCCGAGGTGGGCAACGGTTTTGCAACTTTTCATGGACGCGGTTGCCCAAACTGTAACGGCAGCGGCTATCGGGGACGATTGGCTATTTACGAAATCATGGTCCTGCATGAGTCAATCAAGGAACTTATTTTAAGGGGTGCATCGGTCGTTGAACTCAAGCGCGAGGCGGTAAAGCTCGGAATGAGTACGTTGCGGATGAGCGCATTGCAGAAAGTGCGCGACGGGTTGACCACCGTCGCAGAGACGGTGCGGGTTACCGATAGTGATAAAGGTTTTGGATCTGTTTTCTCGTTGGGTTTTTAGTGCCGGTTAGGCGATAGGATTGCAAACGGTTCTGCTAACGACCCATGCGCAGCAGTAAGTTCAGCAGGTGTCAACAGCGGTAAGCGAGGCAGTTATGGCAACATTCCAGTGGGAAGGAAAGACCGCTCAGGGCAGGGTAATGAAGGGCGAATTGGAGGCGCTTAATCCCGAGGCCGTTTTCGCGATGCTTCGCGAGCGCAGGATTCGTCCCATTCCGAGCCGTATCCGGGAGAAGGGAAAGGGCCTGGAAAAAGAGATCACCATTCCCGGTTTCGGCGAAAAAGTTAAAACCAAAGACGTTTCGCTGTTCACGCGCCAGTTCGCCGCTATGATCGATGCCGGGCTGCCGATCGTGCAATGTTTAGAAATTCTGAGCGAGCAATCGGAAAGCAAATTATTCCGCAACACCATTCGCATAATTAAACAGGATGTGGAGGGCGGAGCGACACTTGCGGAAGCGATGCGCAAACATCCGAAGATCTTTGATGACCTATACGTTAATATGGTTCAGGCCGGCGAAATGGGAGGAGTTCTTAACACGATCCTTAACCGCATTGCGGTGTTCATCGAGAAAGCGAACAAGTTGAAGAAAAAAGTCAAGGGAGCGTTGGTTTACCCCTGTAGCATTCTTGCTGTCGCGGTGATCGTCGTCGCTATCTTGCTTATCTTTGTTATACCGGTGTTCGGCGAGCTTTACGGCAGCATGGGGAAGGCTCTGCCGGCTCCTACTCAAATCACAATCAATATCAGTAACTGGTTCGTGGCCACTTGGTATTATGCGCTATTTGCCGTCGTCGGCGTCGCTGTTGCGATCCGTTTCTACTCCCACACTGATCAGGGAAGAATGAATATCGACAGGCTGTTGCTACGGCTGCCCGTCATAGGCGACCTTCTCCGGAAAGTGGCCGTTGCTCGTTTCTCGCAAAATATGTCGATTCTCTTGAGTTCAGGCGTTCCCATCCTGGATGGTCTGGCGATCACCGCCAGAACCGCCGGCAATAAAGTCGTAGAAAAGGCGATTATGGACAGTCGGTTAAGTATCAGCCAGGGTAGAACCGTTGCTGATCCGTTGCGAGAGAGTAAAATCTTCCCTCCGATGGTATGTCATATGGTGGCCGTAGGAGAAAACACCGGCGGCCTCGACACCATGTTGAAAAAGGTCGCTGATTTGTATGAAGAAGAAGTCGATGATGCGGTAAACAACCTAACCGCTCTTATGGAGCCGATGATCATGGTAATCCTCGGAGTGATTATCGGAGGTCTGGTCATTTCAATGTACCTGCCTATTTTCCAATTAGGCTCCTTGGTTTAGAGGACAGCCGTTTCGGATTGTTGACCTCTGTGAAATATTTAAATTTAAGCCCGGATGACGAGCGTAAAGATCTAACCGAGAAAATTAGATGGTTGCTTTTTTTGCGCGTGGTCATCTTGTCATTTTTCTTGGGCGCGGCCGCGCTGTTTCACTTTTTTAAGGCGGAAGGCGATCCACACTTCTTCTACACGTTATTGATTCCTCTGATCACCGCTTACGCGATTTCCATCGGATCCGTCTGGCTGCTGCCGCGAGTGCCTGATCTTCATATTTTTGCCCATCTTCAAGTGGACCTGGATGTCCTTCTAATCAGCGGCATTATTTGGATTACCGGTGACATCGTTAGCCCGTTTGCATTTCTTTACAATCTGGCGGTAATGAACGGCGCCATCCTGCTCTTTTATCGCGGCGCGTTCTTCACCGCTGGTTTCTCCAGCTTATGCTACGTAGCGCTCCTGAGTATGGCCGGAAGCTTTAGCCATGTGAATGCCGATCCGGCGTTGAGAACGATGCTCATGCCCGTCGTGCTCAATATCGGAAGCTTCTTCGCGATCGCATGGCTTGGTGGATTTCTCGCAAAGAAGCTGAGCGAGACCGAAAGACTACTAAAAGAAAAGCAAATCGATTACCAACAACTCGAGACGCTAAAAGAAGCCTTGCTGCAAGGTGTCGGAAGCGGGGTGGCTGTTACCGATGCTCGGGGCTGCGTTAATTATTTCAATGAACAGGCTCAGCAGCTAACCTCGCTTCAAGAAGCTGCCGTGAGAGGCAAGAGGCTAGATCAGATATTTCCTGGAATGACGCACAACTTCGAAGGGCTGAAGAATGGCGGCAGAGTGATAACGGACGAGATTCAGTTTGCCGGCCCTCAGAGTATTCAAAAGCAACTGCGCCTGACCCTGGCGCCCTTGAGCGATTCGCGCGAACAACTGATCGGATATATTTCGATCTTCGAAGACATTACCAAACAAAAAGAGTTCGAGGAAAAAATCCGACTGGAAGAAGAACTGCGGAGAGCGAGAGAGGTCGATTTACAGGTTGCAGGGCCCCGCGCTGACGGAGCTGAGTTTCATTTTGAGGGAGTCATCGGCAAAAGCGGCGGGATGGAAAGAATTTATCTCCTCATCCAAAAGGTTGCCGCGGGCAACACCAATGTATTGATCACAGG
>JBGPIK010000375.1:0-6754 GCA_041484845.1 Binatia bacterium
ATCATCACCACAGCTCAAGTGAATGACGACGGAACGAAAATCAACGACTGTCTCGGTCATCCCAACCGCAGCATGGTGGATAACATCGAAGACCTCGACACCGTGGTCGGCTGGCTCGCGGAGTTCGCCCGCCCCCATGGATTTGCCATTTCGGAAACTCAGCTTCAGGTGTTTATTTTGAACGCTTCTCGCCGCCTCTTCAGTGACCGTTTTTTTACTTCCAGTTTTCGTCCCGAATTTTATACAACATTGGGCGTAAAGTGGGTCAATGAAAACGGCCCCGACGGCAAAGTCATGGAGAATAAAAAATCCAACGGTCACGAAATTGAAGTTTCGCCGTTAAAGCGCGTGCTACAAAGAACGATTCCCGAGCTAGGTCGAGAACTCGAAAGTGTGGTGAACGTTTTCGACCCGTGGGCACGCGATCGCGGAGAATATTATTCGCTGGCTTGGAAACCGAGAAAAGGCGCCCAATCAGACCCTGCGTTCAAGACAGAATGAATGTAGCCTGCGGAAGCGAGGTAGGACGTTCAAGGTTCAGTGTTCCAGGTTCAACGTTTCGACTCGTTTCGGACCTTGAGCCTTGAACTTTGAACAATGAACTACCCCGCAGCAAGCTGACGGGGTATCAGAACATAGCGGTGAGATGTTATCCCAACGGCGTCACCCCCGAATGTTTTAATCGGGGGTCCAGGTTCGGTCTCGCCTGGATTCCCGATAGAAGCATTCGGGAATGACGGACTCTTAGGAGGTGTGGAACAGCTCATTACGCAGCAAGCTGCGGGGAATCAAACCCGCAGCGATTGAACTTGAGACTTCAGTCGGTCCTGAGGGCTCGCCCTTTGATCGCTGTCACGAGTGAATGATCCAGACTAGCCCGTCGAAAACCTCTGGTATCGAACGGCGCGGCGCGCCGCCCTGGCGCGCAGTTTAATTTGTTTGCGTTGCGCAGCTCTCTTATCTCCTTCCCTTTCGAAGGTTTGATGTTTCCCGGTTTTAGGATTGAAAAAGCCGATATAGCCTCCTGGGTTCACGCCGAACGACCGTAAGGTCTTACCATCGTGATTCCGGCCGAGAAAGTCGTTTCGCCCTCCGCGCTCTTCGCCGCCGCTAAAATAAAGCGGCAATACAAAATTGGAGACTTCGACGCCGTCGATAGCGTAGCTTTCATCTTGGACGGCGTCGCACATTTCGTACCAGTAGAACACACTGCGCTTGGGATGTTCCGGATGAGGCCCCATGACCAGGAGATTCACTTCCGGGTCGCCGATCAACTCGAGCGCTTCATGGGAAAGCGTGACCGTCCAGCTTTCGATTAACTCCGCCGACAGCTCGGTAAAGACAACCCCGAAGGGGATACCGCGGTTATAAGTGTCGTGATAACCCAAGGTATCGCTCACATTGACTTTGTCTCTAACATACAAGACGGCATCTCCGCGCATATCGGCGGCTTGTTGCTTCATTTTGGGAGCCGACTTACCCTCCAATCTCAAGATCGCGCCCAAACTCCAGTACGGCTCGAAGTCTTCCTTGATTTGGCGGTTGATGGCGCGAATAGCGCCCTGAAACTCTTCGTCGGTAAGCCTGCCATCGGTCTGATTGATGATGGAAATGATCATCGCTTCACCTCCAATGCTCCAGTACGGCAGAGCCGTAGCCAAGCAGGAAAGATATTTTTAAACATGACGGCCTAGAGCAATGCCGCCGCATGACGTTTAACCGCAGACAACGGAGAGACCCCCTCCTTCGTCCTCCCCCGCATTTTTGCGGGGAAGGAAAGAGGTGGGGGCGCGTGCCAGCCGAGGAATTTGCGCGAACGGAAAGAATTTAAAATCTTCGCCATACTAAGGTCACGAAGTCTAAGACATTTTTATCAACATAAATTCGACTAGGGCAACTGTATTCACCGGACATCCGCCAGAATCACATCCGCCGCTTTCTCACCGACCATGTAAACCGCGCTCACGATGAAAAATCCCGGGATCTTGGGAAAGACCGAAGCATCGACGACGCGAAGACCTTGTGTGCCGTGCACGCGAAAGTCGCTGCTGAGCACGCCCCCCTTCTCCCTAGGGCCGATGGGGCACGTGCAAGAAGCGTGATGTCCCCAAGCGCTGTTGCGGACAAAGTTCCGGAGCTCATCGTCGGTGGTGCACTCTTTGCCAGGAAGCGTTTCCTCGACAATGACTCCGCGCTTTTTCAGATCGGCTGTCATCCTGCGCACGAATTTGACGCCATCGAGAACCGCGTTCAGATCCTCTCCGTTCGTATCGCTTCCCTCTTCGAAATAGTGAAAATTAACTTCCGGGGGATCGCAGGGGTCCGGGGAGCGAAGCGTCACCGTGCCGGCGTGGTTGTTTGTGTGGGCCTTTAGCACCACCCAGCTCAAGTAATCGTGATGGCGGGCAATCAACTCTGAATAATTCGGAAAGTAGCCTTCAAACCGCCCCACCAACCCGAGAAAAAAAAGATCACGCCACTCTCGGTCCGGTTTGGATCCTCGGACCATCGTGAGCACCCCGCCGTTGCTCGTGTAAACACCCGTTTTAGTCGAAGTCCATTTCTCATATTGCGGATCGCCCTTGGCAAAACGGGCGCCGGCCAATACTTTCCAATCGTCTTTCATCCGGTTGACCACGCTCACTTCGTACCGGTCCTGGAGATTTTTTCCCACGCCGGCAAGCTCAACGCGCACCGGAATGCGGATACGGGGGTCTTCCAAAACCTCCCGAGGTCCGATACCCGACAGCATGAGGAGTTGCGGCGTATTGAAGGCGCCGCCACAAAGAATCACCTCGCGTGAGGCGAAAGCTTCGCGCCGTTGTCCCGGATCCGAAGCCGGCTTTGCGTGAGCGCGGTAAAGACGCTCGCCTTTGAAATACTCCACGCCGACGGCGCGGTTATCCTCGTTGAACAGGACACGCGTGACCAACGCGTTCAGCTCAACACGGAGGCGCGCCGGAAATTTTTGCGCCACGTCCAAGATGCGCTCGCGACTGCCGATGCGCGCGCCGTCGCGCGTCGTCAGAGGAGCGTAGCGGATACCGAAAGCGTTCGACTTCACCAGCCGCCAGTCGTTGGGATCGGCCTGAGATTGAATGAGCCACAGCAGCCGCTTGAGCGGATGTTGCTCGTCTCTTATCGCTTTTCGGGCTGATGCTCGGATCACATCCATGAGTTCATCATCCCTCAGAGCATCCATACACAAGGGCCGCTCGGCCGTCAGCCAGCCGCTGAAACCGTGGCGCGTAAGGTTCAGGCCGAAACATTTTTTCAGCCACCGATAGACCGGCCGGTGCCGGCAGTCCTCTATACGCTCGAAGTACGCGCGCATATTGGTCGCCTTCCAGGACGGGTCACCCGTCAGTTGAGCAATGTATTCCCAGTCGCGGTTTTGCGGATAGACAAAGATCATCGCGTTGTGCGCCGTACAGCCGCCCAGGGTTCCGGCCCTGGGATAGAGGACGCCGCCGCGTTCCCAGGTGAATTTTGTGTCGCGCTTTTGTTGTTCCTCGTTGGCATAGTGGCGGGCAAAGAAATCCCACCGCATGGCCTCGTTCTCCGACGCGAATGGGTGGAAGGCCGGAACGTTATAGTCTTCGGGTAGGCGAGTACCAGCGAGTTTGGCCGGGTCGCCGCCGGCTTCGAGAAGAAGAACCGTATGGCCAGCTTCAGCCAAGCGCGCGGCAACAGTTCCTCCCCCGGCTCCTGAACCGACGACGATATACTCTGCGGGCCGAGCGCTTTGCGCACTCATGCTTCGTGCCCACTCATTCGCGGGTTGCCGAGCAACTCTGATTGTAGGCTGTTCAAAAAGATCTCAGAGGTGAGTGAGCGAAATGGAGTGTCGGAGTACTGGAGTATTGCTTTTTAAATCCATCACTCCATTACTCCTATACTCCAGCACTCCAGTCTTTCCGGGCTAGAAGGTTTTCAGAAATTCGATCAGCGCCCATTTGTCATCGTCGCTCAACGGGGGCTCTTCTTTTAAAAAGGCGGTGCCGAAATAGTGACCTTTGTTGACGACGTAATCCGGGCACTTGCTCACTTTGAGGAGATCCGGCACTAGATTTTTGAATACCTTGGCGGCTTCTTCGTCGCTCGCGCCCTCAACCCTCTTCAAATCTTCTTTCATCTTGAGGAGCAGATTAACCAGCTCCGCTTTGTTCGATTCGAGATCTATGTTGGTGAGCAAGCTCACCGGCGTTCCCTTGGGGATCGGCCCGATTTTTACTACCCCCTCGCTATAACTAAGAGGTAAGGGAAACCAGGGGAAGAACCGATGCAGCCAATCGCCCCAATCGAGTAACTTCTCGAAGCCGTCGGGTAAAAATCCGGCGGCAACTTTTATGTAGCTGGTGGCGGTAGTGCGATAGATAAAACCCGGCACTTTGTCGCCGAGGATGGAGTCCTTTTCCCGTTTCTCCGGCCACAGCATTTTCTGAATGGAGTCGTTGAAGGACTCCATCCGCGCCTTCACCGCGGGCGACGGATTGAATTTTCCCACCGAGTTATTGAGCAGAAATGGCGCGGTCGACCACAGACTGATCAACGACGGGACGCGCGTGTAACCGCGGCCACCGGCGGGCATCGGGTATTCCCAAGGAGTCCCGTCGATGGGATTTTGCACCGTGACTTTTCCGACGGAAGGCAAATCCTTATAGGTTTGCGACGAGAAGTTATCCCAAATATTTCCCCCGATGGCGTTGGTCGCCAGAGGGCTACACGCGTTGGTCTGCAACAACGTTACCGGTATGCGGCGATCCGTTGAAAGATAATTGTCGATGAGAAAGTCGTCGGCCATGACTATTGCCGTCATCTTGGCTTTGAAATCGTCGGTCTTGGTCCAGGCCCAATATTGCTCCCAATTGGATTCATCTACGTTGGCCGGTGCCGCGGGAATTTTGCTCGAATGGCAGCGCGCGCAATAGTGAGCGAACGCCATCTTGCCGCGGTTCAACTTGGCTTTGTCTTGGGTCAAATATTGATTGCCTCCTGGTGCGTCCTTCAGGAGGTCGGGCTTCGCTGTCTTGAGAAAGAATAGCGCAAGATCCGGCGTTTGGTTTACCGTCGCATTCCAGTAACTGGAATTCTTCTCCGCGTCTTCGATCTTGATCGGCGTGATCTTTTTGCCGCCCACCAGCGCGTTGAAATGGAGCAACCACTCTTCGCTGAAAAGTCCGATATTGATGTAGACACGATTGAGCGCGCCGAGAATACCGACCGAGTCAGAGCCATCCTTCAACACGCGGGGCGTCATAACGGTATCCGGCTTGACATAGAACTGCGAGAGCGCAGCGGTCTGCGGAAAATCCTGGAACTGCTTGTTTTTGACCCCGCCGCCTGCGAGTTTTTCTTTGCCCCAGCGCAAGGCCGGTCCCAACCGCGGGCCCACGTTGTAGACGGCATTCATCGTGCGCGGATTATTAATGTTGTCCGTGGAAATAAACGAAGTATCCAACGTCCCGGGCAAAGACGTGTGTATCAGCTGGTAAACGAAACTCGACTCGTCCTTGTCCCAAAAGAGGATCCGGTCCACCCAAAGATACTGGGTGCCGGGGTTGGAATTTAGATTTTCCCATTTAGGATTCTCCGGATCGTCGGGCGCTTTCACGGGGCTGGGTCCGACGTGGCAAAAGCCGCAGCTCATACCGACGCGATAGGGACGGACCAGATCCTTATCATTGTAATAACTCGGATCAGTGTAGAATTTTTCCGCGTCCCATTTTTTCGCCGCCGCTTCATCGAAATCGGGGTTGGGAAACAGCCGCAAACCGACCACGCCCGTCGCGTAACCATAGTACGATCCCACGGGCATATTCTTGCCCCGTGCACCGATTTTAACGCCGGGATATTTCTGCTCGTTCTCGAACGGGTCGGGCGGACAATCCGCACGTCGCGTGTCCAGCCACAAGCCTGAACGGTCCGCCCGCGGTGCCTTGGGCTTTTCGAAGCACGGCTCGTTAACCAGCCCGAGATAGTGCCAGCGCGTATCGCGGGTCAAGTGGGGCACCTTGGGGTGAGACGACAAGATCTTCAAAAAATCCACCGCACCGAAGCTCTTGTTCACGAGGTGATCCCAGAAACGGTCGTCGCCGCCGGTCCAGACGATCCAGTTATTGCGGCCCTTCACTTCGTTATCGGTGAGCTCGACGCCACCGTCCATCTCGCGGAAGTAGTTCTCGTCGGCGGCAGGAAAACTCTGGGCCGTACGGCCCGCTTTCAACGCCTCGTCCTGAACGGTTCCCGGTTCGGGGCTCTTCCCACACCCGGCAAGGAAGAGACCGATATTGAATAAGACAAGTATGCTCAAAAGGCGTTGTGCTTTCATGCATGCTCCTTGATCCCGATGGACCAGTTTATCATTTTAAATTCGCAGCAGAAGCAAGATTTACTTCAAGCCGCCTCGCCAAAGCAAATTCGAGAACTAGAGTTTACTATTCTCGGCTCGTGAGCTAGACTTGCTCGCAGTCGATAGATGTTCAATCGCGTTGGAGCCTATGCAATAAGGTTCCTATGTATCAGGACACGCCTTCCATCGTTCACAATGAGATAACCACCGTCAGAGCCGGTCAAAAGTTAAAATACTCAGACCTGACGGGCCGCGAAAAATGCGACTACCTCTTCGATCACGGTATCCGGCTGACGGCGTATAACGGTACGGCACGGCCCGATGTACTGGGTGGACTGGTCCAGTTCTCGAAATCGGCGCTGCAATCCATAGCCAATCATTTGCTTAGCGACACGCTCACGC
>JBGPIK010000376.1:0-6746 GCA_041484845.1 Binatia bacterium
CGACGGTATCGAGGTCTTCGATATTGTCCACCATGCTGCCGTTCGGACGACCCAGGCAGTCGTTGATCTTAGTGCCGTCGTCATTCATTTGAGCTGTGGTGATGATCTTCGAATCATCGCATTCGTGTTGCCCATAAACTTCGCGTAGGTTGGCGACAAGCCTTTGCTGCTCAACGTGTTCCGGAGAGTTCTTGAACAATTGCGGGTCGATGAATTCATCGAAGCTCGTGAGCTGCTTCAGCCCGTACTGCCGGCGAAATTCATTATAGCGCGGCACGCCGCGTTCGCGGTCGCGAATGATATCGAGAGCTAGAACATCGATCTTGCCGGTGGCGCTGTTTAATCGTGGCATGCTGAGATTCTGCAGGAAGAGCGGATGATTTTGCAGTGTTAGCTTACCGAGGCGCTGCCGCCCCATGGAAAGCGCCCAGTTGGCCAGCCCATAGTGCCGCATCGCTTGAGTTGCCTTACCGCGCAAAGTGTCCACGACCGGAATCTTGTACTCGATGGCGTTCGAACGATTGAGCTCGCGGAATTCGATGAGATCGGGAACCATAGGGTGGAGGCGATAAACTGTGATGAACTCTTCCGGAAAATTGAACGGCGAACCAAAGTGGTTGACGCCGCCGTTGATATCCGGTTTGTCACTGCCCAAGCCGAAGATTCCCGGTCCCGAAGCGAACACCGAGTACCATTGGCTGTTACTCTTGGCACTCTCTGATTTTGTCAGTTCGTCGATGACGTTTTTGAGCGCGCGCGTCACCAGAGTATGATTCCCGAATAGCCCGTTCCAGTTGGCGTTCATGGCGAGATAGAGCGGCTCGTTGTAAAGAAGCTGCGTTGTCCACTCGATCGTATGGATCTTGGCAATTTCCGCCGCGAGGACCAGCCGCGCCACCTCGAATAACTCATCAGCGGTGACGTCCTGGTACCGGATGACAACGTCGGGTTTCGCCGGATCGCGCAGGCCGCAATCGCCTTGTGGCGTGGCGGCCGCTTGTTTTCGAAATGCGTCGACAAAGAAGTTGTGCTCGCGAGCAAAAACGTTGTGAAAGAAACTCAGACCGATGGTCCAGTTGTCGGGGAAGGCTACGGCCTCCTGGCCGGACCACTGGGGATTCATGGGATCTGAGGCTTGCAATATCGGCAAGTACCTTGTGTTCTCTACTGCGCCGCTTCTGACCGGCTCGAGAAGCAATTTGGCAGAGTCGCGCGGATCGCGCTTGACGCGCCGGCGAGAGATTTCGTTGTAACCGTAGATTTGCGACGCATCCCACCAAGCCGTGACCTTGTTGGGAGTCGTCTTATGTGCTCGCGTCAAGTATTGCTCGTTTTTGTAAGTAAAAGTTGGGGGCGGAGTATCCTCGGCAATGATGCTTTTGTCGATACGGTCATCAGGGCGGCAGCCGAGCCGGTTGACATCATTTGCTATAAGGTGGCTTTCGACATTAGGGATGCGCTGCGTGCTGCAGCCCATTGCCATCAATTCCGAGTCGTTCTTTCCCTCCTCCAGATGGGAAAACCAATCGTGGGTCATAAACTGAATCCAGAACGCCGCCAAGACATTTAAATGCGGCGCTTTTTGATAGTCGCAGTTTGCGGCGGGCGCGTAGTCCGGCAGGCCTCGGCCCTCATTGCATTTGCTCGGATCTTTTTGAATCCGGGTAAAAAGCTTTTTGCTGATCACCTGAGGATCAGGTTTCAATAGACTCAGACGGCCGCCATGGCGATTTCTTGTGATCTCATTTTTTTCTAAGTCCGGAAACGTGGCTGCGAACTCTACGTTTCTCGCGAACGGCTGGTCGGTGGACCCCATCAGTGGGTTTCTTATGTCATTGCAGATCCCGGTGAGATTGCGAAAACGGACCAGCGCTCCAGTGCATCGTTGCGGTCCGGCGCCGCCGGCGTCCTTATAGTACGGATGATCCTTCGGCAGGCGCATCTGATCCCAAACTTTCAATGACCGTCCGTCGGTGCCGTTACGGCCGCGAATAGATTGTTCATAAGTGCCGCTGTTATCGAAGAGGTTGTATTTGAGCAGCTCCACCCGCTGGTATTCGAGATCCAGCAGCGCTCCGTCGATGCCGCGTTGGTTGGGACTGAAAAAACCAAGTTTGTCACTTAACCCGCGCGCGGTGCTCTCGGCGTCTCCGGCTGCCCAATATTTCTGCCAGTCGACCCACGGCGTCTTGGACCACGCGACAGCGCTAGCGCCGCCCCGGCAGCGCGCGGTATCCTGATTAACTTTACCCAAGAACCGGTCCTTCCGGTCCACCTTGATTTCGTGAAATCCGCTGAGCGCATAACTGATGCAACTGCCGAACTCGCTTTGCCGAATCAACGGATAGCTTGTAAATAAAGCGAGGGCCGCGACAATCAGCCAAAGCGTTTTGCGCTTCATCGCAACTTTTAGCTCAAATGCCCATTGATCTCGTTCACGCGTAGCCGGGACAGCAAGTGTTATTTACAAGCGAATCCAAGCCGCCGTCACAATCTATATCTTTTTGCGCTTTAACTCTAAAGCCTGTATAGGTCAAAGGATACTTAATTAATTTATAACCTGCGTTCTCATTCGTGCGCATCGTCGACTTTGTGCGCGCTTCTGATAAGGGACCTCTATGTCCGCTGAATTTTACGCTCTGGCGAACGCGTTTTTGTTCGCCTTGCACAATATGTTCACTAAAAAGGCGCTCCGCTACTCGAATCCCGCCACCGCCGTCATCAGCAGTCTTTTGATCAACATCGTGTTTCTCTGGGGCGTGTCGATTTTGTTCGTGCCGTTGTCGTCGCTCACCAGCGCTTCGATTTTGATTTTTGTCGTCGTCGGGCTGTTCCAGCCGGGACTCACGCGCCTGCTCAGTTACAAAGGGATCGATGCCCTCGGGGTGGCGATCACCGATCCCATTCGCGCCACGACACCGCTTTTCAGCGCCATGATGGCGATTATTTTTCTCGGCGAGAACCTCACAGTACCGATTATCGTCGCCACTTTGACGATCATGGCCGGCATCACTCTATTGTCTTGGCGCAGCGGCGCGCTGAAGCTAACGGGGTCTGCCGTTTTTCTCTGGTATCCGATCGCGGCCTCTGCGCTGGCCGGCGCCACTCAGGTGGTGCGGAAATTCGGCCTTGCTGCGGGGCCGCACCCGTTTGTGGCGGCGGCGGTGACGGCAAGCTCGTCTTTGGTGGTGTCGCTGGCGACCCTGTGGTACGTGGAGAAGACACAAGAAACATGGAAGATGAACCGCCATTGTTTCTGGTGGTTCCTCGCGGCCGGCGTCACCATCAGCCTCGGCATGGTGTGCATCTATTACGCGCTCGATCTGGGCAAGGTCTCCGTCGTCATTCCGATCAGCAGCACCGGCCCGTTTTTCTCCCTGATTTTCGCCGCGCTCTTCCTGCGCGACGTGGAGCGGGTGACGTTAAGAATCGTCCTCGCCGCCGCGATGATTATTGGCGGGGTGTTGCTGCTGACGTTATGGAAGTGATTTGGTAGTGGTTTGTCATGAAGAGTGACGGAAGTTGGTTTTACCGTCGTAGCGTTCGCATCGAGTGCTCGATCGGCAACGGTATGCCGAAATGACGACAAACGTGTCATAAGTCCGTGAGTTGTATTGGATCTAAGGAGAATCAATTCAATTATTGCGGGTTTGATTCCCCGCAGCTTGCTGCGTAAAAAACTATTCGCAGACCTCTTAGAGTCCGTCATTCCCGAATGCTTCTATCGGGAATCCAGGCGAGACCGGAGCTGGGGAACAACCTAGGGCTGAATCTGTGGGACGTTGTTGACTAGATTGACGAGATCTGCCCTTCGGCTGAGAACTCTCGAGACACCCGAGGTGGATATCCCTACCTGACGGGCTATCTCGGCCACTGGTAATCCGTGTCGCTTCACCAAAGTTTCAATGAGATCGGCCCGCGCCTGGGGAACAACCTAGTGGACGTTGTTGACTAGCTTGACCACGTCCGCCCTTCGGCTGAGAACTCTCGAGACGCCCGAGGTGGATATGCCTACCTGACGCGCGATCTCGGCCAGAGGTAATCCGTGTCGCTTCACCAAACTTTCAATGAGATCTGCGCGCGCCTGGGACGTCCTCCCATGGCGGCTCCCTGAACGCAACTCCTGCACCGTTACCCTGTGCTTCTGGCACATGGCCGCAATGAGTTTCTCCACCTTTTTCCTTAAAAGCGTCCCACGGTACTGTCTCCGCCCGCGCTCGGTCTCCTTTAACACCCTTTCTACAAACGATCCACTCCCTAATATCCTATCATCACTCAGCTCCCTTTTGCCCTGACGCCGCAGTGACAACACCTCGGACCAGCCCCCCATGGACCGCACCAGTCCTCCGCCCACCAATTCGGGTCTCCTTCCTAAAGACATTCCCGCCCGGACAAACTCCCGATACGCCTGAACGGCTTCCTTTTCTCTTTTACCGAACCAGTTCAACACATAGTCCCGGTCTTGCCATTTATAACCAACCTGAGCCGTTATCACTCCATGGCCGCAGTAACGATAGTGCTCCAGTTCCCTCAGATCTTTGACCAGCTTCACTCGGAGCGGATTTAAATGAATGTAGCGAACCAGTTCCGCGAAATAGCTGTCGGCATCGCAGACAATTGATTTGTAACGGTTCTGAAAAAGGTGGCCATGGCGCCGGTGGCGTAAATTGTAGTGAACTGCGTACCCTGTGAGAAAACGGCGCATAAAGAACGGAAGCCCTCTCGGACCGCTGGCGATAAGAAAATGGGCATGGTTGGTCAACAAAGCCCAGGCGTACACTTTAGTATCGGTCGCCAAGGCCAACTCGCCGAATCGGCGGACGAATTCCCTCCGATCGTGCTCATCATCAACGATCCGCCGCCGATCGATGCCGCGTAAAATGACGTGATGCAGTGTGCCGGGTGAATCTAGTCTTGCCTGCCTGGGCATGGCTCTGCTCCTCCTTCAACTTGGCCTACTCTCTACCGATCGGGAGTCTTTGTCAATATAGTCAACAACGTCCCCTCACATGCTCCCCTTTCTGGAAGCTACTACTTATCACACGCGCACGATAGTTGAGAAAAGTATTATTTACGGCACAACGGGACCCAGATTCGTCGAGGGGATAAAGGCTAATTTCGTCGTAGGATTGAACTGATAGACGCAACAGGCAAGTCTCGCACGATTTAGTCGTCGAAGAAATCAATTCCATTTCGGGGTTCACCTCGCGCTTAGCCGCGCGAACGCGGCGTCCGTCTGAGGCAGAAGGGTAGGCCTGAGAATTCCGAATGCTCCCTACCTTCACTTGTCCCGGCTTAACAATCTCCTCAGTAGTAAGTGGCGATCTCTTTATACACCTCGACAACGTCGGCGGGGTTCTTCACCTTCCAGTATTTCCCGTGGGCCATGTTGGCAATTTTTTTCAGCACTGCATCGTCTGCGTCGGTGCCGATGCCGATGGTGTGAATCTGAATCCCTGTCGCATCCCGCTCGGAGGGTTTTAGCTTTGCTTCAAGCAGAGCAAGCGTGGCCTTTCGACTGTTTGTGTCTTTGCCATCCGAGAGGATTACAATGCCGTACCGGACCGAATCCCCTCGGGTTTGTCGCTCGTTTCCTATCTTATCAAATGCTTCCGCCACTGCATCGTAGAGCGCGGTGCCGCTCCCGGCTGTGGTTGATTTGATGTCGCTCAGCAGCTTCTCGCCGGTCTCTGACTTGAGACCTTGGGTAGTGCAGGAAATTTGATTATCGAAGACGAGCCAGGCGAGCCAGTCTTTTGTGTCCATAGCGGAGGCGAAGGCCTGCGCGCCTTGGATCGCGTAGCTGATCTTTTCTCCCGCCATACTGCCCGACTTGTCGAATACGATGGCGATGTGAGCGTGTTTCTTTACCTCGTGCCATACTTCTCGAACACGATCGAAAACCAGAGTGTCCGGCATTTCTATAGCCACCAACTTAGCTGCCGGATTGGCGCCGTATGCAGCCTCCAAAGGAGAACCCAGCGGCGCTTGCGGGTTGACCGGACGCAGAGCGTACTTTAGCAGTAACGACTGCTGTTCGCTGGAGAGGAGAAACTTACGAAACATCTCGGCCGCTTTTACCTGGTCGGGGCTGACCCAGGGCGCCCCGTCCAGGATCGCAAAGGGATGGTTAACGATCACGGTCCCGTCCTGTGGATAGACAGACACCATTGGCTCTCTCAGTCCCGATGGGTTCTTGTTGAATTCAACCACCTCCTGCTCGTAGGTAGTGATGGCGTCCAGATATTCGGGACCGCCAATCCGCATCCTGTCCAGTAGCCACGAACTTTTCTTTCCACTGTGGACTTTGGCTTTCTCCACAGCAGCGATCATCCGGCCGCAGCCGTTGGTGGCGCTGACATCTCCCAGAGTAAGACCACGGGTCTTTCCCAGACCTCGCATACAGAGGATTGCAGCAGTAACGGTGCCCGAGTTGGATTCGCCGACGTAGCCGTAGCCGAGCTTGAACTTGCCCCAATCGGGCCGCGCAAACATTTTCCAGCCGTCGGGGTTAGCCGCCAGAGCACGGATGCGCTCCCAGGTACACTGGGGTTTTGGAGAAGGCCAGCAGTCCAACGCTCGCGCTCTGGATTCCCACATGGCGATGACCAGCGGAGTGCGCGCCACTCCCGGCGCCTGCCCGGTGGCAATCGCCCTGGAGTTGGCGGCTTGCCATTCCTTGTTCAGTTTGAAGATCCAGGACTCTTCGGCGGGGGAGGCGATGGTGGGCTTGATCTTGCCCGACA
>JBGPIK010000377.1:0-6740 GCA_041484845.1 Binatia bacterium
TGGCGCTGGCAGCGAACAAAAATGATCCTTCGCCAAAGCTAGCCCGGGGCAAGGAAGTTTATCTGGCCAACTGCGCGGTTTGCCACGGCAGCGAGGGCCGGGGCGATGGGCCGGCCGCCTATCTTGTTTTTCCCAAGCCTCGCGATTTCACCCGGGGGATTTTCAAGCTCCGCTCGACGGCGACTGTACCGACCGATGGCGATCTTTTGCGTACCATCACGCAAGGCATACGCGGAACCGCAATGCCGGCGTGGCCGAGTCTCACCCCGAGCGACCGGCAGGCGCTCGTGGAATATGTCAAGAGTTTTTCTTCGGCGTTTGCCAAGCCTGCCCCGATGGTAAAGATCCCAAAGCCGCCGCGGTTCACGCCCAAATTGGTCGCGGCGGGCAAACAACTCTACGTCGACGCGGGGTGCGATTCTTGCCACGGCGCCGCCGGCCGCGGCGACGGATCTTCCGCGCCGGATCTCAGAGATGAATGGGGATATCCAATTCGGCCGCGGGATCTTACACGCCAGGATCTTTTTAAGACAGGCACGGCGCCACAAGACATCTATAAAGTGCTCCAGGTCGGAATCGGCGGCACGCCGATGCCCGTCTTCAATGACACGCTCACGCCGGAACAGTCCTGGCAACTCGTCGCTTATGTGCAGGCGCTCGGGCGCACAACGGTTAAGACTGCGGCGGCGAACCAGTCCGTCCTCATCAGCGCAAAGCAGGTCCAAGCAGCCGTTGATGGCGCAAATCCATTCGACCCCATGTGGGAACGCGTCGCTCCCACCGAAGTCAAGCTGATGACATTATGGGAGCGGGAAAAAACGGTCCGCTCCCTGCGGGTTCGGGCGCTCTATACGCAAACCGATTTGGTGTTATGTCTCGAATGGAACGATCCGACCGCCGACCTCGCGGGGGCACGACCGCAAGCGTTTGCCGACGCCGCCGCCGCAGAGTTTCCTTTGGGCCAGAAGACGCCCAGCTTCATCATGGGTGAAAAAGGCGCGGGGGTGAACGTCTGGTACTGGCGCGCGGACAATGGGCTTCCCGCGATCGCCGATGCTTTCGTAAAGGCGTACCCCAACCTGGCGATCGAAGATTATCCACTGGAGTCTGACCCGGCCTACACCACGGCCCGTGCGGCGGGGAACCGACTCTACTCCGTAGGCGCGCAGTCTAGCTTGACCGAAATGAACGCGGAGGGCTTCGGCACTCTCACTCCACAACCCAGTGAAGACCAGCAAATTAAAGGGAGCGGAGTTTGGCGTGAAGGACGGTGGCGCGTCGTAATGGTTCGCCCATTGAAGACGAATAGCTCCCAAGACCGCCAGATCGGGCCGGGCGAGAAAATTCCGATCGCATTCGCCGTGTGGGACGGCTCACAGCAAGACCGTAACGGCCAGAAGGCGGTCTCGATCTGGCAAGAATTGCGGCTCGAGAAAGCCCGATGATAGGATCGGCAGCACGAAACACCAAGATTCGCCCCCCGAGGCTCCACCTCTGGTCCTAGACCCGCGGATTCTCATTTCATTTTTGCCAGAGCACGCCTATCCCTCTGCCGCGCGCGGTTTCCGGCTCAAGAGCCTTTGATGTGTCGCGTGGTCTCCTAAAATCTATTGGAAAATACTCTTCGTGATTGTGTTGTCAGTGTCAATCCTGGCATCCGTACCGTGACTCGACACGCCGTTTCCCGCCATAGATACCAACTAACTGCTGGATCTGTTTAGCGTTTGCTGTCTGGCATCGGTGTTGCTCCAGGTTAGCGCTCGAGAAAGGATCGCCATGTATAATGATGCCATACTTGTATTGTTGATCGTCGTGATTATTCCCAGATGCACGATAATAATTTTGCGCGTTGTAGGGAAGAAAAAAAGACACAGAAGACCTATTCAGAACTTTCGGTAAAAGTGGCAGGGAAATTATCCACTTTATTAGAATACAACGTTACTACCTTGCCGGACACGTTGGAGCAGAGAAGTGAGGTTAGCCGCGTAGACCTGTGACGCTCTGTAAAAGGGCTGCCCGGGGGAAGATTTCAGGCCTGAGCAGTAGGGTCAAATTTTTGCCTATGACACAAGCTTTGTTTCGATCTTCCCCCGCAGTTACGACAGTCCGGAAGTTACGAGATGTTGTCGATGAAAAGGACTAATTCTTTTCGTTCGAAGGCTCCGTAGCCCAAAGGAGGTCAGACGCTACGTTCCCAACACGTGAACCCATTTCAACTGGCCCTTCACCGTGTTGTACAAACGTTTGTCGCCGGTCCAAAACGGGCAACCTTCCTCTTGTGCTAGAGCAAGATAAAAAGCGTCATAAACGTTGGGACGGTTGAAACGGCGGGCCAATTCCCATGCCGCCTGTCGAATTCCTGCCGGTTGATAGTAGGTAATGTCCAGTGCCGCAAGAATGTGCAAGGCTTCATCTGCTTCACTTTGTGTAATTTCTTTTCGGTAGACCCGATTGCGGAGCACTGAGGCGGTCTCGTAGATAAAAAGATCAGGGACCACAATCTCGACGCCGGCTCGTATCCAGTTTTGCCATTCCGCTTGCGCTGAGTCGCTGTCCGGTTCCGACAAAACAAGCTTCAGCGCCAGACTCGCATCAACGCAAATCCTAGATTCCACGGGCCCGCTCTTCGCGCAACCTGTTCAGACGCTCTGCCGAGTCTGGGAGCATTTTTCTCCGTCGACGCCGCATCTTTCCCCGGAGCGCCTGCGCTTGAGCCAAAATATGTAGTCGGTCCCGCGGGACTACGCCGCGCTGCTCCAAACGTTGGAGCATCTCCAGGTCCTCTGTGCTAATGAGAACCGCCTTGGGTTTGCCTCGCGACTCCAATACCACGCGGATTTTGCCATAAGCGACCTTGTTGATGAGGCTCGAAAGTGTGTTCTTCGCATGGGCAACGCTGGCTTTTTCTAAGTCCATAAAGGCCATGATAGCCAATATAGCCAAATAGTCAAACCCGTAGATTAATGTTCCGTTTTACATTCCGATCCCCCAAGCCTGAGACTAATTGTTCAACGAGCGCCGACGATCTAGAGAACTACATAAGAGGGAAAGGGGGGACAGGCTAAATTAATTCCGAGCAAAGTCTGACTTTGACATTTCGACATTCTTTAAAAGTGGAGATTTGAGGGTCAGAGATTTGATTATCAGACTTCTACGACTCGACTTTCTTGTGGCCTGAGCGATTGTCCCAATTGTCAGTCTGGCACCAGCCTCGATCTCCTTCACGATTTGATTTTCATCTCCCATGTAAAGATCTTTTCGTCAGGCCGAGCGCTCCAGACGATGTTACGCGCGACGCCGTATAGATCAGCAAGATTGTAGAGCGGGACGAACGGTACATCCTCCATAAGAATTTTCCCCGCTTGTTGCAGCAGAGAAATTCGCTTTTTGCTATCGCCGGTGCCCTGCTCTTCTTCGATCAGCTTGTCAAACCCCGGATTGCTGTAAGCCACTCGCTTCGTGGTTCCGGTCCGAAAGTACTGATCGTATAAAGTGTCAGCGTCAACCAGGCCACCTCTGCCAATATAGTAAAATGGGAGTTTCCCGCCATTGACGCCGGAGAGCCCCCAGAAAATTGCCCATTCCTGCGACACCACTTCGACGTTGAAACCGCCCTTTTCCATTTGCGCGGCGACGACCTGGCATACTTCCCTGTCCCGGGCGAATCGGCCGGAGGAAAGATAAAGTTTGACGGCGACTCCCCCAGGATAACCTGCCTTGGCCAGGAGATCGCGCGATTTTTTCGGATCATAGGGATAACGTTTGTGGCTCGAATCATATCCGATTACATTCGGCCCCAGGGGACCGTTGAGCACAAAGCCGTTGCCTTCAAATATATTTTTCACTATCGCCTGCGCATCCACCGAATAGTTGACCGCCTGACGCACCAGCTTGTTATCAAAAGGTTTGAAGGCGGGGTTCAAAGCCAAAAAGAACATTCTCAACCCCTCGACCTTCTCGACTCGGACTCTCGGGTTGTGTTCCAAGCGCGGCACTTCGTGCGCGGGGACATTGTTGATGACGTCCGCCTGACCCGCTTCGAGCCCGGCAACTCGCGGAGCCTCTTCTGTCACTTTTCTGAAAATCACCTCCTTGATTTCTGCCCTCCCTCCCCAGTAGTCATCGTTTCGCGTCATGACAAAATTGCCGCCCCTCTGAAAGCTCACGAACTTATACGCTCCAGTGCCGATTGCATGCTGGTCCATCTCATCGCCGTATTTATCCGCCGCCGCCTTGCTGATCATGAAGCGGTTTTGGAGACGGTCCAGGAACACCGCATTGGGTTGCTTCAGCACAAAAACTAAAGTGTGGTCATCTTGCGGCTGCATCTCGACAACATCTTTAAAGTTTTCTCCTTGCAAACTGTTTCGGTCCGTCTTCATGCGGTTAATGGAAAAAATAACATCCTTCGACGTAAACGGACCGCCGTCGTGAAAGCGAATCCCTTTACGGAGATGCAACACCCATTTCTTCCCCTGGAATTCCCAAGACTCGGCTAAGACCCCAGCGTAGCGCACCGGGTCATAGACAACCTCGACCAGCGGCTCGAAAATGTGCTGCCACATTCCGTAAATCAGGCTGCCGCTATGATTGTAGGGATTGAGTGTATCGGTAACGCTTGAGCTGAGAATCGTAATTCGATCTTTGGAGGCAGCCCAAGCCGATCGAGCGAGGCGATGCCCGGCCAGCATTCCTAAGCCGACCCCTGCGCCCTGTTTGAGAAAACCTCTGCGACTCATTTCCGAACTTTCCCTGTTCATAAAATCCTCCTCGTAATTCTCGGACGGCTTGTCGTGGTTTGCGCGGCCTCTGGTCTTCTGATATCGAGGCAACAAAAGGAGATAGGACTATGGCTCTGACAGGACGAAGCTGCGGGAGCCGATACGGGCAACTCTGGATTTTTTTCGCTCTCGTTTTCACCTTTTTGTCTTTTCCCAGCCCCGGTGGCGCCCAGGTCGCTAGCCGGCCGGAAAAGACCAACTTGACGATCTCCTATACCCAGGCGAGCGGCGCGTTCACTCCGTTGTGGGTCGCGCAGGAATCCGGTCTTTTTAGAAAACACGGTCTTGATCCAACCTTAAAGCTTCTCAATTCGCAAGTGGCAACCCAAGCGCTTCTCGCCGGCGAGGTCGATGTCGTTTCCGTAGGCCCCGACTTTGTCAATGCACGGTTGCAAGGGGTGCCGGTTAAGTACATCGGCAGCCCGCTGCAACGATACATATTTCAGTTATGGGGGGCAAAGGGACTTAATTCCGTTGCCGAACTCAAGGGCAAAACCGTCGCCGTGACCACTCCCCGAACATCGACCGAAATCGCCACGCGCGAAGCGCTCAAGAAAACAGGGCTGATATCCGATAAAGACGTGAGTTTTCTGTACGTGCAAACTCTACCCGCCATCCTGACGGCGGTGCTGAGCGGCAAGACGGCCGCGGGGACGCTCTCCGCGCCGAACACTCTGAAGGCACGCGACGCGGGGCTGAATCTATTGATAGACATCGCCCAAATCAACGTGCCGGGCATTCACGTCGGTTACGGCACCAGTGACAGGGTTATCAAATCCAATCCAAACTCGCTTTATGCTTTTCTCAAGGCCGTTGCGGAAGCCACTGTCCTATCGCGACAGAATCCCTCCGTGGCCAAAAAGGCGATCGCCAAATACGGTGACATCGACGACCCGAAGGTGATCGACGGCACCTACGAGCAATTCGCGCCTTACTGGGACGCGAGCCTCGCCGTGCGCAGCGAATCGATTCAGGGACAATTGATGTACCTCGATGAAAAAGAGTTTCCGCGGGCCAAAGAGGCGCGCGCCTCGGACTTTACCGACAACTCATTCGCGGACACTCTAAAAAGCTCAGGCTTCCTGCAAGGTCTGGGTTCGACAAAATAGGACTTGCGCAGTTTTTCAACGGTAGCGCAGCAGCGGCTCGCGCTCACTGATCCATTCCGCCTCGTCCTTCGTCGCCAGAGCGTCCAGGTCAGCGGGCGCGGCGGCGGAATCATCCACCCATTGGCGCAGCATCTCACTTCCGTTAATTAAATCGATCGCGAGGCGGTCGCATTCATACTCGTACGGGACGTCGCGCCACAGATCATAGTCGGGCCGTAAAGCACGCAAAGCTTTGAGGGCGAGAGCCATGAGGCGCCAGGGACGGAAATGATCATGATCGTAGTTCGCGTCTTCAACGTGGATTTGTATCCCCGCGCACAGCTTGCCGGCGTGCTTGTGAAATGTAGGCTCGAACCAGCAATCGCGCAGCCGGCAGCCATGCAGCCATTGCGGCGCGAGGGCTTCCATTTTCGCCAATAGAGCGCGCGGCTCAAGATCCGGCGCGCCGAACAGCTCCAACGGCCGCGTCGTGCCGCGCCCTTCGGAAAGCGTGGTGCCTTCCAGCATCACGGTTCCCGCGTAGCAGCGGGCCATCCAGAGATTGGACGCGTTGGGACTGGGATTCACCCATATGCGCTCACCGAGCGGCCAGCCGTAGCCTGGTGGGCGCGGCGGCTCCCAGCCATCCATCCTTATGACCTCGCACTCAACGTCAAGTCGAAGCTTGCGCACAAACCAGCCGGAGAGCTCACCTAGCGTAAGGCCGTGACGCATCGGCAGCACTCCCGCGCCGACGAAGCTCTCCCAACTCGGCCGAAGCCGCAGTCCTTCCACGGGCCGCCCGACCGGATTGGGTCGGTCAAGAACCCAAACCACCTTGCCTTTCGCTGCAGCCGCTTCGAGAACGTAA
>JBGPIK010000378.1:0-6708 GCA_041484845.1 Binatia bacterium
GATGCGGCGCACCAGCTCATCACCGGCTGCAATGCTGACGCCGGCTTTGGCATAGGTCATTCCTTGCCTTGAGTTCATCACACCGCTGCGGGAATCTTTACTACGAAGAATTTCTCGCGAACCCTATCATACGTTGTCAGCAAAATCACATCGTCGATCCGACCGCCGCTGTCGTGCCGACGCTAGCGGAGAGAAGAGCGCGAATATTGAGCGTGTACTCGCCGAATTTCGGAGTTGCCATCATCTCCATAGTGCGCGGCCTCGGAAGCTCAATGGCAAGCGTTTGCAAAAGCCTGCCCGGTCGCGCCGACATGACAAACACAACGTCCGACAAAAACACCGCTTCTTGGATACTGTGGGTCACAAAGAGAACGGTCTTTTTGCGCTCTTCCCAAATGCGCAGCAGTTCGATGTCCAGGTCATCCCGTGTCATCGCATCGAGCGCGCCAAACGGCTCGTCCATCAGCAGCAGTTGCGGATCGGTCACCAGCGCGCGGCAAAGCGAAACCCGCTGCTGCATGCCGCCCGAGAGCTCGTGCGGGAGCATCTCTTCAAAACCTTCCAAGCCGACCAGTTTAATCAGCGCGCGCGCTCTTGCCGCGTGGCTCGTCGTGTCGAGCTTGGCAAACTCCACGGGCAATAAAACATTGGCTAAGACCGATCGCCATTTGAGCAAAATCGGCGACTGAAATACCATGCCGACGTTTTCCAGGGGACCGGTGACCGCTTGGCCATTAACGGCGATTTTTCCGGATGTGGCAGGGATCAAGCCGGAGATGATCTTGAGCAACGTGCTCTTGCCGCAGCCGCTGGGTCCGACGATCGAAACGAAGCTGCCGGTTTGAATTTTACATGAGACATAGTCCAAGGCATGAACGGTCTTGGCGCCGCTGGTAAATAGCCTGGAGACTGCTTCGATGCTGATCAGCGGCGGCACTTAGAGTCCTTGTGGGTCGCTTCTTCTAACGCTTGATGAACTGGTTGGTATAAACTTCCTTTGGCGAAACTTTGCGCCCAACGTCGAAGTATTCATTGGTAACCCGGACGGTCTTATCCATGATGTCCGGTTTTATATAACCCAGGCCGACCTGTACGGATTCCAGCGGCAAGAAAACTTCCGTCAGCGCATTTTTGAGCTGCAGCGTCGTCAGCGCCGGATCGAGCTCCGGTTTTTGCTTGAGAAGAATCTTGAGCGACTCTTCCTGGTGATCGCGGGAATAGCGCAGTCCTTCCAACGTGCCTTCGACATAGGCGCGCACGAATTCCGGCCGCTTTTTCACGTCGTCGTCTTTCACGATCAGACTGGTGCCGTAAATATCCAGGCCGGTATCCTTCATGAACACCCGCGTAAGCTTGACGCCGACTTTCGACGCCGCCAGCTCGGCGACTTCATCGTTGGAAGCGCGGAACATAATGATGAAATCCGCTTTCTTGGTCGCCAGCGCCGCCGGCTGGATCGGCGCCGCGGTTTCTTGAATTTTAATCGCCTTGTAATTGATCTTATTGATGCGGCAATAAGCCGGCAGCAAGTACCATTGCGCTTGGCCCGGGCTGATCGCCAGCGACTTCCCCTCGAGATCCTTGATCTTTTTGATCACGCCCTCGTCGCGCCAGAGAATCGTCGCGCCGACGTAACCGAACTGGGCTGCGGCCTGCACGGGTGTACCGCGGGATTTGGCGACGATCATGGTCGCCATATCAGCAAAACCGAAATCGGCGCCGCCCGAGCCGATCATCCGCACCGTGTCCGCCGATCCCGTGCTCGCTTGAATCGTCGCCGCCAAGCCACGCTTGGCGTAGAAGCCTTTTTCCAACGCGACGAACCAGGGCGCGTGCTTGCCGCCGATAATGAAGTCCATGCGAATATTCGCTGGCGTAAGCTCGGCGGCGCGCGCCGGAAATCCGAGCGCCCCTACCAAAGACACAACGGCTGCAATACTCCCCATCCATATTCTAAACTGAATCATGATGAGCCCTCCACGGACCAAGAATCAGAATGAACCTTCCACCTCACGAACCGCAGCGCTCCACGGCGCCAGCTTTCGCTGTAAGATTTCCGCCAACCAAAAAAGCCCCAGGGACAGCACCGCCAGGATCAACAGGATCACCAGCGCAAATGCAGTGTCTAAGCTGTAGTTCGCTTGCAGTACCAGATAGCCTAGCCCTTCGTTGGCGGCGACAAATTCCGCCACGATCGCGCCCGTGACGGAAAGCACGATGGCCACTTTGATACCGGCGAACAAGTAGGGCAATGAGTTAGGCAGACGGATCTTCTTAAAAATATCAAACTGCGATCCCCGATTGATGCGCGCCAACTCCAGCAACTCGGGCTCAACTTCTTTTAGTCCGACGACCGTATTCACCACGATCGGGAAAAAGGCCACGAGAAACGCGATCGCGATTTTTGAGAACAATCCGTAGCCAACCCAGATGACCATGAGCGGCGCGAAGGCGCTTTTCGGCATGGCATAAAGAATGACAATTAGAGGATAGATCGTATTCTGAAGATGGCGTGAGTAGACAACGGCAATGGCGAACGCAACGCCGAGAACCAGCGAGAGAGCAAACCCGCCGAACGCTTCAATGAAGGTGATGAACGAGTGGTGGCCTAAAATCGGCAACTTCTTGATAAAAGCGGTCCAAAGATCGCGCGGCGGCGGGAGGATAAAAGACGGCACTTGAATGATTTCGACCAGCAACTCCCACAGCAATAGTAGCGCGAGAAAAAATATGATCGGCTCGGCGATGTTCTTCCAGGAGAATTTCACGGCTTTACTCCGCAGCAAACGTTAAAGGAAAGCCGTGAGGCTGTCAAGGTAAGTCGTTGAATAGGCGGCGCGTTACGGCTGGTTTGTTGACCGTTTGATCTGGCTGGCATCGAGCAGGATCTCGCGTTTTTCGCGCATGAGCTGCCGCTCCTGTTTCAGGTAGCGCGCAACGGCCTGGGCGAATTTCTGATCCACCATGAAGTGCATGCTCGCCGTCGGCTCGGGATCGAGTCCGCGGAGCTGTTTGAAGCTGCCCCCCGCGCCCGCTTCAAAGCGATTCCACCCGCTCCGTATACAGTGCTCGATGGCCGAGTAGTAACAGACGTTGAAATGAAGGAAAGGCCGCTCCTCGAAAGCGCCCCAGTAGCGGCCGTATAAGACGTGGTTGCCGCGCACGTTGAAGGTGCCGGCGATGATTCGGCCATCCCGTTCCGCGAATATCAGGCACAAATGCTGCGCAAAGCGGTTGAGCACGGCGTCAAAAAACTCCCGGGTCAAATATTGCCGGCCATAGTAGAGGTTATCGACATGGCCTTTGTAGAGCCGGAACATCGTGTGCACATGGTTCGGCGTCAGTTCGTCCCCTTCGACGGCGCGGATCGAGATTCCCTGCTGGGCCATTTCACGCCGCTCCCGTTTAATTTTGTTGCGCCGGTCGCTGCGGAAACTCGCGAGATAGTCTTCAAACGCAGCAAAGCCGCAATTTTGCCAATGGAACTGCAGCCCGACCCTGGGAAGAAATCCGACCTCCTCCAGGGCTTCCTGCTCATCGGCCAGGCAAAAATTGACATGCACCGAGGAAATTTTATTGTCGCCCGCGATTTTGGCAAGCGCCTGCCCCATAAGCCGAATGAGGCCCTTCCGTTCGGTGCCGGCGCCGGTAAGAAATCGAGCGCCGGTCACCGGCGTAAAAGGCACTCCCACGAGCAGCTTCGGATAATACTGAATCCCAAGACGATGAGCAGCATCCGCCCATTCATAGTCGAAAACAAACTCGCCCATGCTGTGCAGCTTTAGATACAGCGGGCAAGCGCCAATGACCTGAGGGCCACGTTCGGCAATTAGATGATAAGGCAGCCAACCGGTTGACTCGCTGACGCAGCCGCTCTGTTCCAGGCTATCGAGCCAATCCCATTTGAGAAATGGCGATCCATCTCCCACCAACGCGTTCCAATCGCGCCGCCCCACGTCGGCGATTTTACGTACAATCTTGAGCGTGATTTCGTTCGCCATAGCGGGAATTTTAGCATCTCGCCTGGTACCTGCAAGTTAGAGAAATGGCAAGGACATTATGTTATGCTTCATGGATACGGCCGGCCCGATGCGACGATCTCCGGGCAATAACTGTTTTGCGACGCTTGACAAGCCGCCGGATCGCACTTATTTCTCTTTCGAGGTAAAATGAATCATGGTCGTCTATAACCTCATCTGCAAGAAAGATCACCGCTTCGAAGGGTGGTTTCCCAATTACGAGGAATTCCAGAAACAAGCCGAAAAGAAGCTGATATCCTGCCCGACCTGTGGCACGACCAAGATCGAGAAGCTGCCCCACGCTTGCGCCGTTCACGTCAAAAAGGAAGAGGCCCCGGCGCCGCAAAAAAAGCCGGAAAACGTCCCGGCGGCGCCTCCATCACCTGCCGAGTTTAAGGAAATGCTCCTTAAAGTTCATCATTACGTTAAGCAGAATTTCGAAGATGTCGGTCCGCGTTTCGCCGAAGAGGCGCGTCAAATCCACCACGGCAAGAGCGAGCAAAGGCCGATTCACGGCACGGCAACAGCAGACGAACGAGAGGCTTTGGTTGACGAAGGCATTCCGCACGTGATTCTTCCAAAACCGGAACTCGACAGTTGATTTCCAGTTAAATTTGTCGCCCCAGCGGATGAGCCGCGGGCAAGCGAGTGTCTTGTCTCCGAAGTTCGATAAAAAAGTCGGAGCGCCTCCCGCGTCATTCCCGCGAAAGCGGGAATCCAGAATCCGTTCCAAAACCTGGATTCCGGCTCGCGCTAGCTATCGCCAGCTTGGCCGGAATGACGTTCGAAATCTATAATGGACTTTAGAGGCATTACGTTAACGCCAAGGGGTTTTCCACAGAGTTCCTTCCAACGTCCGCCGATCTACGAAACAGACTCTGCGGGTACGGCGGTTGAGTAGGAGAGCGCCATCATGCTGTTAATTAACAACCCAACCGTTGCACAGATTCTCGATATGCCCGGCTGCATAAACGCCCTCGAAACCGGCTATCGAGATCTTATCAATGAGCGGGCCGTTTACCGCGGCCGCTATGATGTCTTTGTACCGAACGATGACCCCAAACGGATGTACCGATGGGGCACCATGGAGGGCGCCTCGCGCTCGTTTGAAACTTTTGCCATACGGATGAAATCCGACATGTTGGAGTGGCCGGAGGGCAAGACCGTCGAAAAGTATTGCATAGAGCCGGGAACGTTTTGCGGTTTCGTCATGGTCTTCTCGACGCGCAATGGCGAGCCTCTAGCGATTATCAACGATGGCATCATTCAGCACATGCGCGTCGGCGGCTGCGCCGGGCTGGGCGTGAAGTATCTTGCGCGCGAAGATTCGAGCGTGGTTGGCATTCTTGGCTCCGGCGGCATGGCGCGGACCTATTTGCTCGCATTCAATGAGGTGAGAAGAATTCAGGAAGTAAGAGTTTACAGCCCGACCAAGAAAAACCGTGATCTCTTTGCCGCGGAAATGGGCGAGAAGCTGCAGCTTAAGATCGTACCCGTCGAGCGGGTGGAGAACGCGGTGCGCGGCTGCGACATCGTAGCGACCTGTACGGATTCCATTCAGGTTGTCGTTAACGACCCGTCATGGATCGAGCCGGGGATGCATCTCACCTGCGTCAAGTCCAATGAATGGAACCCCGATATCGTCAATAAATCCGACGTGATCATCAAGATGGGCCGAGCCACGATGGTTCTCGATGTGGGAATGCGCCGCATCGGTGGAGAAGCGGCATTAGTTGCGGGCAACGAAGAAGAGATCAAACGAATTGCGAACCCTAAAGTCGACATCTTTTCTGCGGACTTTCCGGTCCTCACGGATGTTATTTCGGGTAAACTCAAAGGAAGGACGGATAAAACCCAGGTGACCTTCTTCGCCAACAGCGGCACTCAAGGTCTCCAGTTCGCTTCCACCGCCGGCTACGTGGTGCGTGAAGCCAAGCGCAGGGGATTGGGGCAGGAGATCCCGACGGATTGGTTCCTGCAGGATATTCGAGACTAGCGCGCGTTATTCACGGTTAGAGGAAAAAACTAATGACACTGCGTCGGTCGAGAGGTGAGATCGGAGGAGCGAGGCACGGGAACGAACCGTTTCAATGTCGTCTATGGTGCTCGGTTTGGCGCTCGCGTTTTTTCTCAGGTGTTCGCTCCAGAAACGCAGTTTGCAGGCGGCTCCAAGGCACCGACCTATTGCCTCGATCTGGAGATCTCGTCTCTCGATCGATGCATGCGTGAATAATTCGAGCTAAGGGCAAGCAAAGAGTTACGAGGGAGAAACCGATAATGCGATCAAGAACATTGGGCATGGTGCTGGTATTTTTCTCACTTTTGGCGGCGGCTGGGCCGGCGCCCGCGCAGCTCACGCCGATGAAGGTCGGTCACAACTCTTTCACTGATGAATCCGTGCTGTACCTGGGAAGAGATGCGGGGCTTTTCACCAAGCATGGCATTCATCTGGAACTGATCTTTATTCCCGGCGGCTCCTTGTCGATGCAAGCGCTGATCGGCAATAGCCTCGACCTGCTGCTTTCGGGCGGCACGCCCTTCGTCTATGCCCGGCTCAAAGGCGCCGATCTGAAAATCATCGCCGGCCTCGTCAATAAAATGCCTTACGCCTTTGTCGCGCGCGAAAACATAAACTCCGCGGAGCAGTTGAAGGGCAAGAGAATCGGCATCAGCCGTTTTGGCAGCAACA
>JBGPIK010000379.1:0-6639 GCA_041484845.1 Binatia bacterium
GGCCAGCGCGGGCAGGGAATGAATATCCCGTCCGCCTCCCGGGCCTTACCGTAGAGCCGCTTGGCGATTTTGTAGGACGCGTGCACCGGCAGGTCGGTGAGTTGGGCGTTTTTCCGTACTCCATAGCCGGCGATCTGCAGCACTTCGAAACCGGAAGCTTCAAGAGTGCGCTTCAATCGTTGATTGATCTCGTCCTCGTAGGGCGTGCCGACGACCACTTTCTTTACGTTCATGGCCTTCAAAGCTTCGATTTCTGCGGTCAAACCCGCGGCCACGGGCACGCCGAATTTGTCCGTCAATCGCTGACCCATCTGGCGATCGCTACCCAAGCCCAGTCTGGTAAAAAGTGGCGAACCACTGAAAATAATCGAGTCGCAATGGTTCTCCACCAGATCTTCCACCGCTTCTTCTATGCGCTGCAGCTGCTGTTCGAAATCGGTATCGACGAGCTGGCGTACGGTCCCCGTCGTGTTCAAGATCATGAAGCCTTCACGAAACATCTTGTAGAACTCATAGACCAAAGTATCGCCACGTGAGGGCGCCACATGGCCGATGCGAGCGCGCCATCCATACATCCGTTAGTCCTCCTTATTTGTTTCGATTGACCGCATCCTATCCATTTGCCGGAGCGCTACCACTTTCTGATAGTTCAAGCTGTTCAAATCGATCAAAAAGTTCAAATCGTATTCAATATCACGGCAGCGTCACGGTGCCGGCCAGCCGTAAAGTCGGGCCGGGTTGTCGGCCAGAATGAGCCGGCGATCCTTATTCTTCCGGAACAGCGGCGAGCAGAAAATCGAGTAGATCCGCGTCATTGGGAGTGGGCACGCCAATTCCCGCGTGGGGCCAATTGCTGCCCCAGATAACGCGATCCGCACGCGATTGGACAAGCGTGCCCACGATCGGCAGCATGTCGGAATAATGCGGCGGACCTTCCTGAGACCTTTGATAAAAGCTGTAGAGATTGATCCACGCGTATTCTTCCTCTCTTAGCACGCGCAGCAGTTCCTTGAATTTAACATGGCTATGATCGCTAGGTTCCGCGTGTCCGACGTGATCGAAGACGTATGGCATCTTGAGTCTTTTGAGAAGTGGCACCGCGTCCACGGTTTCGGCCAGCGACTGTGACATGACTTCAACGTGCCAGCCGAGATCTCGGACGCGCTCCGCCATTTTACAGGAATCTTCAAACGAAAGACCGCCTTTGCCATCGCTCTTGATGCGAAACCCGGTAAAGCCGCTTTCCTTCAGACGAACGAGCTCTGCATCGGTGATGAATGGATTTAAAAGCGCGAGAGCTTTAAAACCGCCGTTCATCATCGCTAGAGCGTCCATCGTTACCTGGTTGCGCGTCCCGTTGGCGCTGCCGGTTACAATTACGGCGCGCTCTAAACCAAGGGTGCGATGAACTTTTAGGTAATCGTCCAACGTCGAATGCGGGTCGGGATCGTAGTTACGCTCCGGCGCAAGGGGATAAGTGTGCGGTGGTCCGTACACATGGAGATGCGTATCGCACGCTCCCGGCGGCGCAGTTAGCTTTGGCCGTCGAGTATTGGGCTCCGGTGGTCGGACGGGTCTCATGATAGAATAGCTGCGCGCGCGATTACGACCTTAATCTAATGCAAGAAGCGACGAAATAGCTAGTGATTCCGCGAGCGGTTTTCGGCGCGCTTGTTGCGCATGCGGCGAACAGCGGATGTGCGGATTGTATCGTTTTGTGCCGCATTGGCTAGAATTCTCCCAACCAGTCACGCCCAAGGCTGTAATTTATATTGACAGAATAGCGACAATGGCGGAAAATCTTTAAGCGTTTGGGGATTCGCTTCTGAAGGAGGCCAAATGATACGAAAAGCAGGGAAGTTATTCGTAAGTTCGACTTTGCTGAGTTTTTTAATCGGTTGCGCGCCGCCGCTGAACCCGCCGCCGCCCAAATGGACGGTGGAGAATCCGAACGCGACATCTGGAACCGGACAAAAGCCGGCGCAAACAGCACGCGAAACGAAACCGGACACGGCCAGCACTTCGAGTTTAGATGCTTTGCGCAGTGGCCAGAGTACCGCCGGTTCCGGTCCGCTGAAAGATGCATTCTTCGCGTTTGACCGGGCGGAGCTTTCCGAGGAGGCCCGCGCGGTGCTCAAAGCCGATAGCGAATGGCTCAAGGCGAATCCTTCGGCCCGCGTGCAGATTGAGGGACACTGCGATGAGCGCGGCGCTGAAGATTACAACATGGCCCTGGGCGCAAAACGCGCGCAGGCTGCGATGGATTACCTTGCCACCCTTGGTATAACCGCGAGTAGAATGTCTACTGTCAGTTTTGGCGAGGAAGTTCCAGTATGCAGGGAGCACACCGAAGAGTGTTGGGCAAAGAACCGGCGCGCTCGGTTTGTTGTTGCCTCGGGAAAACCTGCTTCATAGTCGGGAGGCGGTCTGTCAAGACCACAAAAATAAATTTGTTGATGGGCAACTGAAGACTCAAGGTTTCTTCGGCCATTTGCATCAGCGATAAAAGCCCGGGCGTCGTCTACCGGGCTTTTGTATTTTCAGCGATAATCAAACGTTACGAAGCATCGAGGTTTAGGCTCGGCAGGGTGCAACGTAATCCCCATCAAACATAGGGCGAACGATTCACGTTAGCGCAAGTACATTTTTGATCTTTTGTGAAACCCGGCAATGCCTCTCGAATTCACTACACTCCTTCAAATACCTTGGTACACCGCTTGCGGAAGCATGTGCATCACCAAGACTATTCTTCCACGGCCTCGGAGGAAACATTTATAGTCCTCGCGGCAACCGCCGCGCCGCAACCGTGACCGCTGCACGCGCCTGCGCAAGGCTTATCGGAGCGTCTTATGAGTGATAAAAACGAAATTTTAGACTTGACCGACATTTTAGACTTGCAGGAATACCGAGGCTGCGGGATTCGCGCACTTTCGTATAAAACCGGTGCCAACGAGTGGGTGCCGGAAGCCTGTTTCTGGTTGCGCACCCGTCATGGCTTGCGGCGGCTGTGGATTGCGAGCTTTGCGCACTGCTTTGCCCGTGCTGATCTCACATTCGCAAAAAAAATCGACGCCGACAACTGGGCGTTTCGACTGGCTCAAGAACTCATTGATAAAACGCTGCCGGAATTCACCGATTTCATGGCAAAAGCCGCCGTCCCGCAAAAAAGCTACATGGCCAAGGTTATACAAATTGTCCGACGGCCGCTCTCCGCCATTCACGTTGTAAAAGAGTCCAAATATCGTAATTAGATTATTGTCGTGCTCGTCTGATTTCGGCGCAACCGACGGCTATCGTTGGCGGCAGCTAAACGGAGTCGATCTTCGTCTCAAGGTCGCACTTTCGGATTACGCCTGCCCGTTAGGGTGTTCTTGTAAGAAGCAGCTTAGCGTTCACCCTACGTAGAGATCCTCGACAGTGCTTGCCATGCTTTTGTATGGAACGCCAAGGGTGTAGGTTGGCTTTGATGTTCATTTCCTTGGGATCTAGCGGCTTTTGATGGAGGACTTTATGGACCTTGAAGAACTCAACCAATGGCTGGCCGAAAGAAATCTGAAGGGGCACTGGGATCATCAGCCCTGGGCCCAGGTTGTACGTTCACATCTGTGGAAATGGAACGACATCTACGAGGGGCTCAATTGGTCGGGAAAGCTGATTACGACCGGGGAAGCAGGAAGGCGAACGATTCAACTACGCAATCCCGGTCTGTCGGCGGGGATGACCAACACTATCCACCTGTCGGTACAGCTGGTAAACCCGGGTGAAATTGCAGCGGCCCATCGACACACGGCGGCGGCCATACGGTTTGTACTCAAAGGCAATGCGAAAGCGTATACGGTCGTCGAAGGCGAACGCCTACCGATGGCCGAGGGAGATTTGATCACCACTCCGAATTGGACTTGGCACGATCACTTCAACGGCGGCGACGAACCGATTGTGTGGCTCGACGGTTTGGATGTTCGCCTGGTCGGCCATTTTGGCGCCATGATCCAGGAAAATTTCAAAAAAGAGCAACAACCCATCGAACGCCCGGACAGTTATTCAGCAAAAGTTTTCAATCACGCCCGTCCGACCTGGATCAAGAGTGAATTCACCGCGCCACCCTATCGTTACCCATGGGCGGACACTTACGCTAACTTGATGGCATTGAAGGAGAGCGCCGGAGACCCATACGATAGCATTTTGCTCGAGTATGCAAACCCGTCGACCGGTGGACATACGCTGCAGACCTTCTCGTGCATGATTCAGCTGCTGCGAGCCAACGAAAAGACACGTTCCCATCGCCACACCAGCACGACGGTCTACCACGCATTTCGGGGCAAAGGGATGACCAAGGTTTCAGCGAATGAGCTGAAGTGGGATAAGGGCGATATTTTCGTTGTGCCGCCGTGGCAGTACCATTCGCACGAGAATAGCACCGACGAAGACGCGATTCTTTTTTCGATTAGTGATCAACCCTCGACCGAAGCCTTGGGGCTTTATCGCGAAGAGGCGGAGTAAGAGCCCTAGAAATAGCTAGCCCGAATTATTCACGCACATGAGGGCGATCAAGAGGCGAGCCTTCCAGAGCGAGGCAATGGGCCTCTGACTTAGAGCAGCCTGCAATCTGAGTTTGTGCAGCGAACACCTGAGAAAAACGCGAGCACTGGGCCCAAGCACCAGAAGAAACGGCCTTGAAGCTGTTCGTCTCCGTGCCCCGCGCTTCCAGGCTCACCTCTCGATCGACGCAGTGTCAGCGTCTTTGCTGCAACCGTGAATAATGCAGGCTAGATTGCGGCGGATCACGGCTTCAGTCGTAGAGCGTTTTCACCCGCCAACATTCCCGTGACCACCGCCTGCGTCAGACCGCCCGTGTAACCGCCACGGTATCCTCCCATCAGCCCGCCGATCGCATCCCCGGCAGCGTAAAGCCCGGGAATGGTCTTTTCCTGACCATTCAAAGCCTCACAATGGCCATTCACCAACACGCCGCCCATGGTGAACGTGATGCCGGGAACGACCCTTAGCCCATAGAATGACGCGCGCAACGGTTTGGCTTTCCCGGTGCGCGGTACGGCAAGCAAACTGGAAACGTTTGACTCTACGGCGCGATTGTATTGCTCCAGGGTCGCAGCCAGATTTCCACCGTTGATGCCGATAACGTCCGCTAGTCCTTCGATGCTGTTGTGACAATACAATTCCCCGTCGTTATCGGAAAGCCAGGGATTGGGTGCGGGCGTTTTCAAATTGGCATCCTGGCCATCGTCTCTCGCGCTTTCCCACGTGGCATGATCAAACATGAGCGTCGCGCCGGTTACGTCATTGGAGCGGGCCAGCTCGTTCGCCACGGCGACGTCCCCCCGGCCCTCGTCAACAAAACGATTGCCATTTCGGTCCACAAGCATCCCTTCGTCGACAAACGAATCCAACCTTGGATAGGGCCAAAATCGATCATCCGTCAGCGCCTTGCGCGACAATAAATGACCGTAGAAGTATTGGAGATTCACCGCCTTGGCGCCGACCTCCAACGCCATGCGCAGCCCATCGCCGGTGCAGCGTTTCGAGCCGCGCAGTTTGCACTGATCGGCATTTCTTCCGATGTAGCGGCGCACCATTTCTTTGTTGGCACTGAAGCCGCCGGTGGAGAGAATCGTCGATGCGCCGCGAAACTCGACGATCTCATCTCCTTTGAGCGCAACGACGCCGCCAATGTGTTCGAGTTCATGAATGAGTTTGACGGCCTTAAGATTACTCCGATAACGGCCACCGAGTTGCTCAAATCGAGTTTTCATTGCCGTAAGCGTACGCGTGCCGACATCCTTCTTATATACCGGGGCGAAGCAGATGGCCGAGCCCGGCTCCAGCCAAATTCGACCCGGCGTCGGTTCCGACAGCGTAACACCGCAGTGAACGAGCCATTCGACGGCGCGACCGCAGTTTTCCGCCCATCCCTTCACTAAATCGGCGTGCGCCAGTCCTTCAGCCATCACGGATTCATATAATTCGCTCGGTAGCGATCTCGGATTTCGACCGCCCGCGCGAAAGCTTCCCGATGTCATTAACGTGTTACCGTCGCCAAGCAGGCCGTCGCTTTTGTCGAGCAAAACAACCGCGGCACCCATTTCCGCCGCCCGCACGGCGGCGCTGAATCCGGCGATACCGGCGCCGACAACGACCGCGTCACAGGATATCGTGCTCATCATTTTCCCTCGTCCTTACGGCAGCGTGTAACCCAACTCTTTCGCGACTTCCATTGCCAGCCGATCGTCGGCCACGTCGGTAAACGTGACCTTTCGATCGGTGAAGCGGCCTTGCGATTGAACGGCCCTGACCAACGTCTCCATGCCGATGCGGCTGGGAATTCCGGTCGGGCTAAGGGTCGTCAGAAACTGATCGTAGGTCTCACTGGCGGCTTCTTTGTCCATCTTGAGAAGACGCATGATGAGCTCGACGGTCTTGGGTTTCTCGGATCTCATCCTTGGCGATTTGGAGCGAGCGAATCACACGTCGGGTCTCCAGGGGCCGTTCGTGAATCGTTTTCACCAAAGCCGTGAGACCCCCGCCGGGCATCTCCACCATGGAACCAACGTCCAAAAGCTTGTTGAAGCCTTTCTTCTGCGCGCCGAAGGTGACCGGCGGAGACATCATCGCGCCGTCGAC
>JBGPIK010000380.1:0-6624 GCA_041484845.1 Binatia bacterium
CCAGATGGCGAGAAAAAAGCCCACGGTCCAAATGAGAATCGAGATCGTCCGCTGCCGAGCCACTTCGGGTGCAACCTCAACGGCGATTTCCCAAGCGGCGAGAGCGGCTTTAGGCTTCTCGCGGCCCATCGTATCTTTGCCGAGCTGAACCAAACACAATAGGAACGTCGGAATCCCGATCGCCCAAGGAAACAGGCCGGCGCGGAAGCCGAAATTCCGGCTCTGCAAGAGCGCCAGGGCGAGGACAGCTGCAACAATGACAGTGAAGAACGCGGCTGACCCAAAGCGCAAACCGCCCGCCCTGGATTCCTCGACCTTGGCTTGAGCTTTGGATACTGAGACGGGCTTCTCCCGTTCTTCCCTTTTCTTCTTGATGATCGGATAAACGATGCCGAGCAAGATTATGGCAAAGATAATCAGCACACCAGGACGTCCAAGCCAGGCAGCCCCGTAATTATCGGTCGATAGAAACAGCCGGTTCTCGGCCAGCGGTCCTAGAACAAGGCCGAGCAGCACCGGCGGGCGCGGCCACTCCAATTTTTCTAGGACCCATCCTAAGGCGCCGAAGAAAAGCACGACGAGCATGTCCTCGAAGGCGTTTTTCTCAGCGAAAGCGCCTAGGTAAATCAACACCAAAATAATGGGAATAATGAGACTGCCCCGGATCTGCGTGATCCTAGCCAAGGGCTTGAGAAAAAGAAAACAGACCCCCACCGTAATTATGTTGGAAATAATAATGACCCAGACAAAGGAGAAAGTTAGGCTGAGGTGACCCTTGGGTTCCGGAATCAACATGTCGGGGCCCGGCACGATGCCTTGGATAATGAACGCGCCGAGGAGGATAGCCATGATCACGCTTGCGGGCACGCCGAATGCAATGGTCGTAATCAAACTTCCACCCAGTGTAGAGTTATTAGCCGCGCCGGGACCTAAAACTCCCTCCACCGCGCCTTTCCCAAAGCGTTCTTTATTCGGAGAGCTTTGTACCGCGTGAGCATAGGCGAGCCACTGAGTAGTCGCCGCCCCCATGCCGGGAATGATGGCCGTGAATGTGCCGAGGGCGCTGCAGCGGATCACCAACCACCAATGGCGAAACGTATCTTTGACACCCTGCATCACGCCGCCTAGTTCTTCCACTTCTTGCGTAGCGATGCTGGTTCCCAACACGGCCAATTCGATGGTCTCGGGAATCGCGTAGAATCCAATCGTAATGGGAACGAGCCCGACACCGTCCCAAAGAAAAAGCTGGTTGAAGGTGAATCGTTGGGTGCCGGAAATCGGGTCCAGGCCGATTGTCGCAAGCATCAGTCCAATTCCCCCGGCAATGATGCCTTTAAGCTGGTCCTCGCCACTGAGCGACGCGACGAAGGTGATGCCCAAGAGCGAAAGCATGAAGAATTCGGGAGAGCCGAAGGAGAGAACTAAGGGTCGGACGATAGGGACGGCGACTGCAATCGCGACAGCGCCGAATATGGCTCCTACGAGAGAGCTCATCAACACGGCGCCAAGAGCCCTCCCGGCCTCGCCGTTGCGCGCCATAGCGTGGCCGTCGACGATTGTTGATGCCGTCGTCGGTTCACCGGGGACTCCAAAGAGGACGGACGTGATGTCCCCGGTCGTTGCCGTCACCGCGGTCATTCCTAAAAGGAAGGCAAAGGCTTCGACGGCGGACATTTTAAAGACGAAGGGTAGCATCAGCGCCATCGCGGTCGGTCCGCCAAGTCCCGGCAAAATGCCGACGACAAAGCCGATAGCTATGCCAATGCACATCAGGCTGAAGGTGGACCAGTTAAAGCATAGAGCCAGGCCCGTGCCCAAGGCGTTGATCATATCCATAATGAAAACCTAACTCCTTCCGTGAGAGGCTGTTGTATCTATGCAGTAAAATCTCGCCGCGATTCTCCTAGTTGTAAAGAATGTCTTTGAGCTTGGTGATCAGTCCGGGATCGAGCTTGAACAGGCCCGCGATGTCTTTCTCGACCTCCTCCACGGCGACCGGATCGACATTAAGTTTTGATTTTTGGGCATCGGCGAGGAACTCGGAGTCCTTAAGGGTTGCATCAAAAGCGTTGCGCAACAGTTGAACCCGATCCTTGGGTGTTCCCGGGGGCAGAGTGTAGGTACGAACGATGTCGCTGTCCCCGTGGATGCCGACCTCGATCAGCTTGCGAGCCTCGTCGGTTTTCGCCAATTTTATCGCTTGCGGAACCTGCGGAAGGTCGGGATGACTTCTGCGATTGGCCTGGAGGACGACGACGGCTTCGCCGGTATCTAACGCTTTGCGCCATGTGACGCTGACGGAATCCCAACCCCAACAGCCGCCTGCGACCTCGCCACTCTCAGCGGCGAGTCTAACATCGGCGGTGCCTTTATAACCGGTGACGAGTTGAATCGGCAAACCCAACGCCGCCTTCAATAACCGTGTCGCGTTATCGGGCGTTGAAGTGCCGGGGGCGATGCCGCCCATTTTTACCGGTGTTTTCGCGGCCATCCACTTCTCGACGCTTGTAATGCCACTCGCTTTGGTCAGTGCGCAGACGACATGGTCGGTGATCGGCGCGCCGATGAATTCAAACTTGCGCGCGTCGAATTCAATTCCCTTCTGTCCGAGAACCTGCCCGAGGAAGAGACCACCGATAAAATGGCCGATCGTCAGACCATCGGGCTTAGCGACCTTGTATACGTGGTTGGCTGCAATTAGACTTCCTGCGCCGGTCATATTTTCCACTACGACCGAGGGTTGTCCCGGAATGTGTTTGCCGATATGGCGCGCGATGGCGCGTGCGTAAGTATCGAATCCTCCTCCCGCGGAGAAACCCACAACGATACGAATGTTTTTCCCTCTGTAAAATTCCTCTGCGGATGCCGCCATCAATAGCGAGGGAAAAAGAATCGCTACCGCCGTTAAACCACACAGTTTTTTCATCATTGAGGTTGCGCCTCCGAAGCGCATGATTATCATTAAGAATTTTTTTTCAGCGCTATTTTAGTAGGACGTTAAGTAGCCGAGGCTATATATGATTAGCTGGAAGAAATCAATGAAACGGTCCTTTCGTTAGACGCGCGGATTCAATCATTGTCACCGCATGCACGGCTTGTTAAACCTGTCGACACGGATTGTTTTCACAGTAACAGATCTTTAGAATATCTCGACGCATGAGAATCCGTTTGGTGGTAGAATAATTCGGCGCTCAAGGGATCTGTGTATGTCTGATGCTCGCAAAAATTATATCGACGGCCATTGGCTTGAGGCGAAGACGAGAAAGACATTTGAAAATCGCAACCCGGCTAATCAGCATGATCTGATCGGTGTCTTTCCGGTTTCGGGCGCGGAAGATGTGGCCCAAGCCGTTCACGCGGCGAAAAAGGCGCACGCTCGTTGGCGTCTGGTGCCGGCGCCGAAGCGTGGTGAGATTCTCTATCGCGTAGGCGATCTCCTGCGCAAACACAAAGAAGAAATCGCTCGAGCGATGACCCGCGAGATGGGGAAAATCCTAATTGAAACTCGCGGTGATGTGCAGGAGGGGATCGACACGGCTGAATATGTGGCCGGCGAAGGCCGGCGTCTTTTCGGCGCTACCGCTCCGTCCGAACTCCCCGACAAATTTGCCATGTCCGTGCGCGTGCCGATCGGAGTCTGTGCGTTGATTACGCCATGGAATTTTCCTATGGCGATTCCCACTTGGAAGATGTTTCCGGCTTTGCTTTGCGGCAATACGGTAGTGTTCAAGCCGGCGGAAGACACGCCCCACACGGCAGTCCGGCTTGTGGAAATTCTTGCCGAGGCTGGAGTGCCCCCAGGCGTGGTGAATTTGGTTCATGGCCGGGGCGAAGAAACGGGAGCGGCCCTGGTGCGCCATTCAGATGTAAGGCTCGTTTCTTTCACGGGTTCTGCGGCCGTGGGACGGGAAATTGCTTCGGTTTGCGGCCAGAATCTGAAACGTGTGTCGTTGGAACTCGGCGGCAAAAACGCGCAGATCGTGATGGAAGATGCGGATTTAAGTCTCGCCTTGGAGGGCGCCCTCTGGGGCGCGTTCGGCACCACCGGGCAGCGCTGCACAGCGACCAGCCGACTTATCCTGCATCGCGATATTAAAAAACAACTGACTGAGATGCTCATGGCCCGAGGTGAAAAGATTAAAATGGGCGACGGCTTGGACGAAAGCGTCGAGATGGGTCCGCTGATCAATCGGGAGGCGCGCGAAAAGGTGCATCGCTACGTTCAAATCGGCAAGGCGGAAGGGGCTCGGCTGCTCATCGGGGGAGCGATTTACGATGAAGGAAACTGGGCCGACGGTTATTTCTATCGTCCAACGATCTTCGATCAGGTGATTCCGTCCATGCGCATCGCGCAGGAGGAAATCTTTGGGCCGGTGCTTTCGATCATCGAGGTTAACAGTTTTGAAGAGGCGATCGACGTGCTGAACGCAACGGCCTACGGGCTATCGAGCTCTATTTATACGCGCGATGTCGGGCGCGCCTTTCGCGCCATGAGAGATATCGAGGCCGGGATTACCTATATCAACGGTCCCACCATTGGTGCCGAAGTCCATCTGCCCTTCGGCGGCGTTAAAGATACCGGCAACGGACATCGAGAGGCGGGTACGACGGTGTACGACATCTTCAGTGAGTGGAAGTCGATCTATGTCGATTATTCTGGAAAGCTGCAGAGGGCGCAGATTGATAATGCCGAATAAGCCAGACAGCCGAGAATCCAAGGCGAGAGACTGGGGAGATTGATGCAAATACCACAAATCAAAATTAAACCTCCTGGACCGAAAGCCAGGCAAATCATCGATCGTGACCGTCATTTTACAGCGCCGGCCTATGGGCGAGTTTATCCGCTGGTTGTGAAAGAAGGGCGCGGATGCGCCGTCGAAGATGTGGATGGCAACGTTTATCTCGATTTTATGGCAGGCATAGCCGTGGCCAGTACCGGTCATTCGCACCCCAAAGTGATTGCAGCGATTGAACAGCAAGCGCGGAAATTTCTTCATATCTGCGGCAGTGATTTTTACTATGAAGCGATGGTGGAGCTTGCAGAGAAACTCGCCCGGCTCGCGCCCGGTCCGTCGGCGAAAAGGGTTTTTTTGACCAACTCCGGCACCGAGGCCATAGAAGCTGCTTTCAAGCTCGCGCGCTTCGCGACTAAACGTCAACACGTCGTCGCTTTCCTCGGCGCTTTTCACGGTAGGACCATGGGCTCCCTGTCACTAACGGCAAGCCGGGCTTCACACCGAGCGCAATTTTCGCCGCTCGTTCCCGATGTCCACCATGTTCCATTCGCCTATTGCCATCGTTGTCCGTACCACCTCGAGCACGCTTCCTGCGGCACCGAATGCGTCAATTACCTGGAAAAAATGCTCTTTCGCCACGAAGTCGCGCCGGAAGAAGTTGCCGCCATTTTCGTTGAACCGATTCAAGGTGAAGGCGGGTATGTAGTGCCCCCTGATGAATTTCTGCCGATGCTACAGGATCTTTGCCGGCGTCACGGTATTCTTTTAGTAGCCGATGAAATTCAGTCGGGATTCGGGCGCACCGGCAAAATGTTTGCCTGCGAGCATTGGGGTGTTGAACCCGATATTCTCTGTGTCGCGAAGGGCATTGCCAGTGGTATGCCGCTTGGGGCCATGATCGCGCGCGAGGAAATCAGCACCTGGACGCGCGGCACCCATGGTTCAACCTTCGGTGGAAATCCGGTCGCTTGTGCGGCTGCGCTAGCTACCGTTGAGATCATCGAACAGGGGTTGGTTAAAAATGCCGCGGCGCAGGGAAGCTATCTCAAAGAGCGGCTGCTTGAATTAAAAGCCCTGCATCCGGTCATCAGCGATGTCCGTGGCCTGGGTCTCATGGTCGGCGTGGAATTCCAGCGGACGGACGGCAGTCGCGCACCCGACGTTAAGCTGCGCGATGAAGTTATGCGCAAGTGCTTTGAGTCGGGCCTGCTCTTGTTGAGCTGCGGTGAAAGCACGCTGCGCTGGTGTCCGCCGCTAATCGTCACACGCGCGGAAATAAGCACGGCCGTGGAAATTTTTACATCGGTTCTGAAGGCTGGGACGGATTAAAACTCGTGGCTTATTGGTCCATGGGGTCGACTTCGAGTTGAATTACTGGAGCTTGGATTCAAGCTGCTCGATGAGCTGAGCTATCTCTAAATTGTCTGGATTCAGGCGCAAGGCGCCGCGAAACTCTTCCAGGGCCTTCTGCAGCATTCCCTTGGCGGAATAAACCCGCCCGAGATTGAGATACGGAAAGTGGCGCGGCTCGTAGCGTTTAGCCTGCTTAGCTTTTTCCAGCCAGGGCACGGCGTCGTCGAGTCGCTGCTGCTGCATCAGATAAACGCCAATGTCATTGTAGGGATTGCCGAACTCGGGATCGAGTTTGATGGCGATTTCACATTGGGCAATAGCATCGTCGATTCTTCCCTGGAAACTGTACGCCCAGCCCAAGTATGTATGGGCGTCGGCCGTCGGAAACAGAGAAATGGAGCGCCTATAAAGACCAATGGCGTCATCCAATTCTCCGGCCATTTGGTGATTCATGGCTTCGTGGACGAGCGCCATCGCTTTTGCTTTATCTTCCCGCGCCGCCATTCTAAGTTTCCCGTGAATTTCGCCCTCTTTC